>JAZLIB010000168.1:0-11487 GCA_045617185.1 Vescimonas sp. | reverse complement strand
TTTTGAATTTCCTTCTCGCGTCTATGTTGCGGAGGAAACGAATTTATTTCTGCCACGCGAACAAATATGATGTTCATTTGTTGTTGCAAATATGACCCCGTTTACGACTTATTGCTGCCGCAGATTGTGGAACGGTAGAAGTGCAAACTCCTACATTTCGAAAATGTGAGCGGCTGAGCGGGTTAGTAGCAGAGGCAGTTCCTGATTTTGATTTGTTTTTATCTGTTCTATCGCAACGCGAGGTAAATGCTTCTGGTTTCTATTGCACCGATACGTGCGAGGGAATCCTTAGAACCGTAGGTTCTAAGCGGCGTTTTTTGGTAACTTTTTGCCGTTGATGGCAAAAAGTTACCCGCCGGAGGCATATAAAGCATCTGCACTAAATATCTCGCCAAATCCCAATTTGCCACAGCAAAATACTTTCCTTGTCCACTCATGTAGAAAGAAGTATTTTTTGTAACCGTAACAAACCGTCAGAAATAGAAAACTTCCTCAAATTTTTTGTCCAATGCGATACAGAGTATCAGCGCAAGTTTTGCCGTTGGGTTGAACTGTCCCGTTTCGATGGAACTGATTGTATTGCGGGACACACCGACCATCTCCGCCAGTTCCGCTTGAGATAATCCTTTTTCCGACCGAATTTCCTTTAGTTTGTTTCTTAAAATCAACTGATCATCCATTCCCTCACCCCATCACTTCGTCAACTGGAGAATCCATGCAATCAGAAACGCAACAGTCGCGAAAACATAGATAACCGAAACAATCAGTTCATGCCGCTTGTGGAGTTTCCGGTATTTGGAGATAAAGATGGTCGAACACCCTGCCATAACGGCAAAGAATATCCCATTATTCACCCGATCATACACCAGCGCTTCCACGACAGACACAACCGCAAGCAGGCACACGGCCACAAGCCAGCCAAACTGCATACTGGACTTGGATACTTCCAGATCTGCAATATCTTTTCCCTGATTTTCCTGTTTGCTTTTCTCAAGAATTTCTTCTCTGTTCATCATAATACCTCCGTTTGCCAAGTTTACTTGTCATACCCTCATTATACTCATGCCAAGTTTACTTGTCAATAATTTTTGCAAAGTTTTCTTTGCAAAAGCAAAAGCAGCTTGCAGCTATTTGTTTTAATGCGAAAAAGAAAACTCCCAGCGATTGCTGAGAGTTTTTTCGTTTAAGTTGTACCACGGGGTAACGCGGTCGGTCAGAGCGATTCAGAAAGGAAATAACATTCCACCTCTTCAGCCGTGATCATGACGGATTCCTGATTCAAAAATGCACATAAATCCTTTGCGATCTCTTCAATCATGTTCTCATCCGGATCGATAAATACGATACACACGCTCTTTTCCAAAACAAATTCACCGTTGTCGTGTATATACCCGCCGTCCTGAAGGTAACTTGAAAATGCCGTGTCATAGTTTTTGCAGCAATTCTTTACCAGACGAAGCACGCTCTCCGTTTGAACCAGTTGCTTCTTTTCTTCTTTATCATTCAAGCCAACCGAGATAGTATATCTTTTTTTCTTGTTTCCGGTCAATTTCATCGTATTATTTCCTCAATAAAATAGCAGTTTATCACTTCGATAAAAAGAAAAACTCCCAGCTATTGCTGAGAGTTTTTGTGGCAGCGGGAGAAGGATTCGAACCCTCACATACGGAGTCAGAGTCCGCTGTGCTACCATTACACAATCCCGCTGTGTTCCTGACGAACAAATATTATTATACGCATTTCTAAAGATTTGTCAACACAATTTTTCAATTTTCCTGAAAAATTTTTTGGACCGGCCTCGTCCCCTTCACGAAGCCGGTCCTGCTGTATTACATTTTCAGATCGTAAGCCAGGAAATACTTGTGCAGCGGCTTATAGATGATGACAAAGATCACCAGGCACAGCACCATGTCGATGGCCACATAACTGCCGTTATAAGCGGCAGAGTACAGATAGGGATTGGCAAAAGTGGTGTTGAACAGTTCCACCGGCTCATAGATACGGTAGATAGTCACGCCGCTGATAAAATGCACGATAAAGCGCAGCACGCAACCCACCACGGTACCGACGAACACGCCGCCGTTTTTACGGGCAAAAAGACCGGCAAAGCCCAGCACGGCAAATGCCAGCAGGTAGTCCAGAATCATGCTGGCCCAGCCCCAGGCATAAGCACCGTCAAAGATCAGCTGCAAAAGGCCATAGGCAAAGGAAGCGATCAAGCCGTCCTTCAAGCCCCAGCGGGTGCAGTAGAACAGAATGGGCAGCATACCGATGCAGACGCTGCCGCCCTGAGGCAGTTCAAACAGTTTCAGATAACTCAATGCGGTAGCCAAAGCCACCATGATGGCACCTTCACACAGTGCACGCAGTTTCATGTGTTTCATAGTTATTGCTCCTTTTCATAAAAAAATACCACATGGCGAGCCATGCGGCGTCGCAATGCGGTACTTCAAAGGGGTCGTATCATCGCATTCCTACGCCGGCATTACCCGGATCAGGTTCGAGGGATCGTGGCGGCGATACGCCACATCTCAGCCGACTTGCATCAGCACCCCTTGGATTATCAGCATCATATCATGCAGTCGTCTTCTTGTCAACAAAAAACGCTCCGCTCTTTAAAAGAACGAAGCGTTTTATTCTCACATCCACATAGCAAACAGACGCAGGACCGGCCCCAACAGACGCCGCACCCATGGACGGTGTTTCCACTCGTCATAGGTGAGATTGCGGCTCTTTTCCATGATCTGGTCCATATCCTCCAGCAGATCCTCCGCGCAGGGCGCACCGTAGAAGATACTGCCGCACTCGAAGTGCAACTGAAAACTGCGGAAGTCCATATTGACCGAACCAACGAAAGCCACTTCCCTATCCACCAGTACGGTCTTGCCGTGCAGGAAGCCAGGCTCGTAGATATAGAGTTTCACACCGCGGCGCAACAGTTCACCAAAGTAACATTCTGCCGCCAGATAGGCAAATTTATGATCGGGAATACCCGGCAGCATCAAGCGGACATCTACACCGCTTTCTGCGGCCACGCACAGCGCATTCATCATGGTGTCGCTGATAGCAAGATATGGCGAAGTGATATACACCATATTCCTCGCGCCGCCGATCATCTGCAGATAGGCGTCCTCTGCCACAGCCATCGGTCTGGTATCCGGTCCGTCCGAGAGTGGCTGGCAGAAACCTTGTGCCTCCCATTCACCGTCGGGACGATAAAAATCGTCTTCATGCTCCATCGTACCGCCCATACGCTGCCACATATGGATAAATTCACGGCACAGACCCCATGCACCCTCACCGTCCAGACGCACGCCGCTGTCTTTCCAATGGCCAAAGCGCTCGATAATATTGGCGTATTCATCGGCAATATTGGCGCCGCCTGTATAGGCCACATTTCCGTCGATGCAGGCGATCTTGCGATGGTCACGGAAATTGAAATAAAGGCGGTTAACATAGTGATTGACGGGGTTAAACACCTTCAGCTCTACGCCTGCCTTCTTCAATTCCTCCAAGGATTCGCTGTGCATACGCATCATGCTGCCAAAGTCATCGAAAATCAGTTTGACCTCCACGCCCTGCGCCGCCTTTTGCGTAAGGATCCTGCTCAAACGGTACCAGATCTCACCCTCAGCCATGATGAAGTACTCCATAAAAATGAAGCGTTCCGCCTGCGCCAGATGGGTCAGCATATCGTCCAAATAGGCCTCGCCGCTGGGCAGATATGTGCTTTGCGTATGGCCGTACAGAGGGAAACCGTGTCCGTCCAGGTAAGTGGCCAGTCGCGTCCACTGTGGGGTATCATGACGCAGTTTTTCAATATTGGCCTTACTGAGTGCCAATTGTCCCTGCGTCAGTTTGGGAGGCGGCAATCTTTTCAGACTTAACTGCTTTCCCTGATGGTCACCGCTCCACAGCCAGTAGAGAATCAGACCCACCACCGGCAGAGTCACGATCAGCACAATCCACCCCGGTTTATAGGTGGAACTGCCCGGCCGGTTATATACGCGGATGGCGTATACAAATGCCAGTACCTCCAAGGCGGTATAGGCGATAGCCATGTACTTTTCCAGCACACGGCTTAAAAGGAACACCAGCGCAATCTGCGCCAAAAGCAACACCACCGCCAGCACAAGACGCAGTGCCGCAGATATGCGCCGTTCTGTCTTTTGTTGCACATTGTGGGTCTTCACGCTGTAGTTCCTCCTTTTTAAATGAAAAGGGCTATCCAAATATGGATAGCCCCGTTAGTCAACGCTTGGCGTGCAGCAGATCCTGCTGAATCGTCCAGAGTTTTTCGGACAGATCCACATAATAGTTGTGGGGATTGTCAAAACGCTTGACCTCATCCCAAAGGGTATCCACCTGCTCCTTGCAGTAATCGCGCACCTGCTCCAAGGTAGGACAGTCGTACACGCGCTTGCCGCCGAGGAAAATGGGTACCAGCAATTCTCTGGCGGTAAAGTCGTACACCGTCTTCTTTTTCCATGTTGCTGTGGGATCGAAAATTTCCAGATTGCTGCTATCGTCCACAGTTTCATCATAGACGGTCATGTAGTCGGCAATGGCCTTGCCGGTATCGTTACCGTAGAGACGGTAAATCTTCTTGAAATGGGGAACGGTGATCTTCTCCACGTTCTCGCTGACCTTGATCTTGGGAACGATCTCGCCGTCCTTCTCCACGGCCACCAGCTTGTATACGCCGCCGAACACCGGCTCACTCTTAGCGGTGATCATACGCTCACCCACGCCGAACATATCGATCTTAGCACCCTGCAGCAGCAGATCCTGAATCAGATGTTCGTCAAGGGAGTTGGACGCGGAAATCTGGCAGGTTTCCCAGCCGGCATCGTCCAGCATCTTGCGCGCCTTCTGGCTTAGATAGGCAATGTCACCGGAGTCAAGGCGGATGCCGCACTTGGTGATACCCAGGGGCTTGAGCACCTCGTTAAAGGCGCGGATAGCGTTGGGCACACCGGATTCCAGCGTGTTATAGGTATCCACCAGCAGCGTAGCATTGGTGGGATAGATCTCACAGTAGGTCTTGAACGCCTCATACTCGGTGTCGAACATCTGCACCCACGCATGAGCCATGGTGCCGCCGGCAGGTACGCCGTAAATCTCATCGGAGATAGTACATGCCGTACCGTTGCAGCCGCCTATGTAGGCAGCGCGAGCACCGACGATAGCGGCATCTGCACCTTGCGCGCGGCGAGAGCCAAACTCCAGTACCGTGCGGCCGCGTGCGGCGCGGACAATGCGGTTGGCCTTGGTAGCAATCAGGCTCTGATGGTTGACCGTCAATAGGGTGAAGGTTTCAATGAGCTGCGCCTCGATAGCGGGCGCACGCACGACCACCAGCGGCTCACGAGGGAAAACGGGTGTGCCCTCGGGAATGGCGTAAATATCACCGGTAAAACGGAAATCCTTCAGATAGTCCAAAAATGCCTCGCTGAACAGCTTGCGGCCGCGGAGATAAGCAATATCCTCCTCGGTAAAGTGCAGGTTCTCGATATAGTCGATCAGCTGCTCCAGACCTGCAGCAATGGCATAGCCGCCACCATCGGGTACCTTGCGGAAAAACACATCAAAATAGGTGATGCGATCCTTATAGCCATTTTCGAAATAACCATTGCCCATAGTCAGCTCATAAAAATCGCAGAGCATGGTCATATTCAGCTTTTCTTCTGTTTTCATCCTCAATACCTCAAAATCTATATTTGGGTGTGCTGTTTTTATTATATGCTATTTTGTCTTGTAAAGCAATCCTTTTCGCAGATTATACTTTTTTCGCAAAAAAAGACGACCTTTCGGTCGTCCTTTTCATTGCTGATATACGATTAGTCTTCTTTGTCGTCTTCAAGAGCCTTGGACAGATCGCTCAAATCGAACTCCAAACGCTCGCCGCAGTTGGGGCACACGACCTCGCCCGCTTCCAGCGTATCCTCGTCGAACACGATTTCTTCCTCGCACACGGGGCAGGTGGTTTCGAAGTACTCTTCGTCATCATCCTCGTCCTCGTCGTACTCGTCTTCGTCCTCTTCGTCGTACAGCCACTCTTCCACGTCGTTCAGGTCATCGCTGACAGCGTCCAGACCCTCTTCCACGTCGCACAGCTCGTCCTCGAGATCGAGCATGGCTTCGGACATATCGTCCAGTACATCAATGATGGCAGCGATCAGCTTGCCCTCTTTGCTCTCGGTATCCAGAGCCAGACCCTCGGCCAGACCCTTCAGATAAGCGACCTTCTCAGAAATTTCCATATACATGCTCCTTTCTGATCTATAAAAAATGCTTGTTGTTTCTACCGCCGCAGGGCGGAATTATTTTTCGTCCGGCAAGGCAAAAAAGCGCAGGCATATGTGGATATGTCAAGCTTTTTTAACGCCGCAGGGCGGAAAATAAGATTACTTAGCGCGGCTCAGATACTCACCGGTACGTGTATCAATGGTGATCTTGTCGCCGATGTTGATGAACAGAGGCACCTTCACCTCAGCGCCGGTCTCAACGGTAGCGGGCTTCAGGGTGTTGGTAGCGGTGTTGCCGGCCAGGCCGGGCTCAGTCTCGGTAACTTCCAGATCCATGAAGTTGGGGCACTCCAGACCGAACACGTTACCCTTATAGCTCAGTACCTTGCACACGGTGTTCTCAGTCATGAACTTGAAGGCATCGCCCAGCAGATCCTGACCCAGAGGCACCATATCAAAGGTCTCCTGATCCATGAAATAATACAGATCGCCATCGTTATAGCTGTAAGCCATATCCTTGCGCTCGATGAAAGCTTCCTCAAACTTTGCGGTGGGGTTGAAAGAAGTTTCGGTCACAGCACCGGTGACGACGTTCTTCATCTTGGTACGCACGAAAGCGGCGCCCTTACCGGGTTTAACATGCTGGAATTCCACGACCTGCATGATCTTGCCTTCATACTCAAAAGTCTTACCGTTTCTGAAATCGCCGGCAGTAATAGTTGCCATAGTATTTTCCTCCTGTATCTGTGAGGAAATACGCGGTATTCCCTCGAATTTATATATTGTGCCTAAATGGCCTCATATATTCTACATGATGTAGCGCCGTTTGGCAAGTGTTTTGCCGTAAAATTTCCGTCAAATGGCAGAAAAATGCGTCAGATTTACTCTTCTCGGCGTTGACAGATTGCCTTAAAGGGCGATTGCAGGGCGTGGAGCACCTTCTGCCACGGTGTCACAGCGCCGCCCATAGGCTCCACCATCAGCGCCATCACACCACTCCCCTGCGCGCCCAGCACATCGGTCAGCAGCTTGTCGCCCAGCATGGCGGTTTCCGCTCTGCTCACCCCCGCCTTTGCCATAGCCTCCGTAAATCCGCGCTTTGACGGTTTTCCGGCATGGCCCACATAGGTAATGCCCAACTTGCCGCAAAAGCGTTCCACTCTTGTACTGCGACGGTTGTTGCTGAGAATCATCACCTCAATGTCCGCCGTCTTCATGCTCTCGATCCACGCAAAAATCGCCTCGTCCGGCTCGGGAACGGATTTCGGCGCAAGGGTAAAATCCAGATCGCAAAGCAGCAGACGGATACCGTGTTCACGCAAAAAAGAGGGTGTCACCTCGTCATAGCGCCGAAAAAGCCGATCCGGTACCATCAAAAATCGCATAGTAACCCCTCCTTTTACATAAAGTATTCTATCATTCTTCCTTCGGAATTACAAGGGGGTCACGCCCATGCAGCTCTATCTTGCCGTCACGCCTGACGATCTGCCCCACGCCAAAGCCTATACACCCTATTTAGCCCATGTCGCCTATCGCGTGGACGGCAACGGGCATCTGATGCGCGCCACTTTGCCGCCGCAGCTGCGTGGCGGCATGGCGGTACTGTCAGACTGCGAATCCCCCTCTTCTCCATGGGGTGAAGCATTGGTGCAGGAACTGGTGCAGGAATGTCTGCAGCGCAACTACGCCGGTGTAATACTGGATTTTGAGAACGCCGCACCGCGGGGCAGTTTTGTGCATGCCTTGGACATCACACTACACCGTCATCATCGGCGACTATTGGTAAGCGAGGAACACGCCCCGCATACTGCTCACGCGTCCATACTCATCAACACGGCACTCTCCGGCGGCGTTTTATCGGAGCGACTGACGCAGGCCGTGGCGCAATATGGTGCCGGACGACTGGTACTGGACCTGCAGCGTCTTGTGATGGACTTTCCCCTGCCCTGCCCCAGCGGCGAGGGCACGGTGCTGCCGCTTGACGCGCTGCACCAATTGCAGCGGGGGCGGGCGATCTTTTTCTCCGAGGAATTGTGCGCTCGCTATTTCACTTATCGTCGGGGTAATGCCACGCGCTTTGTACTGTTCGATGATGCCGACACCCTGCTGCGAAAGATACAGTTGGGCGAAACACTGGGGATCCGCGAGGGTTGCTTTATGTACCCGGAAGTGGCGGATATATTGAATTACCTCTACAAAAATAAGAATTGACTCTGAGAATATAGACAAATCGGGGTTTGTTGTAATATAGTTGAGGGAATTATTTCGCGGTTTCGACCAAAAGGTATTTTTGTCATTTGTTGGAGATTTCATTTCAGATCTCTCCGAGGGCCTACTTTTTCCATCAGCGGAAAAAGTATACCGCCGGAGGCAAATATAGAAAGCCAAAACACACCGCCAACTCTCAATTCATCAAACAGCACAGCAACCTGCCAGAGGGAAAAGCTCATACCGCCACGCAAAAAAAAGAAGAGCCGAACCGATAAACGGTTCAGCTCTTTTGAGACAGATTAATAATATCTCTTATTGCGGTTCTTACGAGCGGCCTCGGACTTCTTGCGGCGCTTGACACTGGGGCTCTCATAGCACTCTCTCTTGCGCACCTCGGCCAGGACGCCAGCCTTAGCGCAGCTTCTCTTGAAACGCTTCAGAGCGCTATCCAAGGACTCGCCTTCCTTGACATGTACTTCGGACATTTATTTTCCCTCCCTCCGATATACCCGGCTCAATCCAGGGTACTCTTTAAGAGTCATTAGACATGACTTTAACAGATAGCATTATACAAACAATGCTTGTCCTTGTCAAGCAGTTTTGCATAATTTTCTCAAAAAAAAGGGAGATTCTTGCGAATCCCCCTTTTCTCATGTCAGAAATCCGCGGATTTTGTACGAAATAAAACTTACTTGGCGGGCTTGACGATCAGGTTGACCAGCTTGTTCTTGACGAGAATCGTCTTGACGATCTGCATACCTTCGGTAGCCTTCTTGACCTTCTCCACTTCCATAGCGGCGGCCACAACAGCATCCTGCTCGCTGTCGGTAGGCATGTGAATGGTGCCCTTGAGCTTACCGTTGACCTGAACAGCCATCTCCACGGAGGCGTCCACAGTCTTGGCCTCATCGTACTCAGGCCAGGACATCTGCATGGCCATCTTGCCTTCCTTTTCGGCGTAGCCGGTCAGTTCCCACATCTCCTCCACCATGTGAGGTGCGAAGGGAGACAGCATGAGCATAAGCATCTTCAGATCGCCCTTGCTCAGACCCTTGGCGTAAAACTCGTTGACCATAGCCATCAAAGCAGCAATAGCGGTGTTCATCTTCAGATCATCGATATCATTGGTGACCTTCTTGATGGTCTTGTGGACGATGGTTTCGTTCTTCTCGGAGATTGCCTCGTTATCGTCAGCCAGTTCCATCAGGTTCCAGCAGCGATCCAGGAAGCGCTTGGAGCCCTTGACAGCCTCGCTGGACCAGGAACCAGCCTTTTCAAAGTCGCCGATGAACATGATGTGCAGACGCATGGTGTCAGCGCCGTACTGATCCACGATATCGTTGGGGTTGACCACGTTGCCGCGGGATTTGGACATCTTCTCGCCGCCCTCGCCCAAGATCATGCCGTGACTGGTGCGCTTAGCGTAAGGCTCACGGGTGTGGGTCACGCCGATGTCATAGAGGAACTTATGCCAGAAACGGCTGTAGAGCAGGTGCAGGGTGGTATGCTCCATACCGCCGTTGTACCAATCCACGGGGCCCCAGTATTCCTCGGCCTCCTTGGAAACCAGTTCGTTATCATTATGGGGATCCATGTAGCGCAGGAAGTACCAGCTGGAGCCGGCCCACTGGGGCATGGTATCAGTTTCACGCTTAGCCGGGCCGCCGCAGCAGGGGCAGGTAGTGTTAACCCAGTCGGTCATCTTGCTCAGGGGGCTTTCGCCGTCGTCGGTAGGCTCATAACTTTCCACATTGGGCAGTTCCAGAGGCAGTTCGGACTCGGGAATAGCCACCCAGCCGCACTTTTCGCAGTTGACCAGGGGGATAGGCTCGCCCCAGTAACGCTGACGGGAGAACACCCAGTCACGCAGCTTGAAGTTGACCTTCTCCTTACCGAAGCCCTGCTCCACGGCGTACTTCTTCATGACGGGGATTGCCTCTCTGACGGTCATACCGTTGAGGAAATCGGAGTTGACCATGATGGCCTTATCGCTCTTGGCAACGAAGGCTTCCTTGGTCACATCGCCGCCCTTAACCACCTCGATGATGGGCAGACCAAACTTGGTAGCGAAGTCCCAGTCGCGCTGGTCGTGGCCGGGAACGCCCATGACGATACCGGTACCGTAGCCCATGAGGACGTAGTCGGAAACGAACATAGGCAGCACAGCCTTGGTGACGGGGTTGATGATCTCGATGCCCTGCAGACGGACACCGGTCTTATCCTTGTTCAGCTCACCGCGCTCAAAGTCGGACTTATGAGCGGCAGCATCCTGATAAGCCACCACTTCGTCCCAGTTACCGATGAGGGGCTTCCACTTCTTCAGCAGGGGATGCTCGGGAGAGATAACCACATAGGTGGTACCGAACAGCGTATCGGCACGGGTGGTGTAAACGGTGATGTCATCTTCGGTATTGGTCTTGAAGGTGATCTCGGTACCGGTGGAGCGGCCGATCCAGTTCTTCTGCTGGATCTTCACGCGCTCGATATAATTCAGTTCGTCCAAATCGTCGATCAGACGGTCGGCGTACTCGGTAATCTTCAGCATCCACTGGCTCTTTTCCTTGCGGACGACTTCACTGCCGCACCGCTCGCACACGCCGCCGACGACCTCCTCGTTGGCCAGCACGCACTTGCAGGAGGTGCACCAGTTGACGGACATGGTGGCCTTATATGCCAGATCATGCTTGAACAGCTGCAGGAAAATCCACTGCGTCCACTTGTAATACTGCGGGTCGGAGGTGTTCACGCAGCGATCCCAGTCAAAGCCGTAGCCCAGCATCTTGAGCTGCCGGGTAAAGTTGGCAATGTTGTCGTGGGTGACCTTTGCGGGGTGGATATGATTCTTGATGGCATAGTTTTCCGTGGGCAGACCGAACGCATCATAGCCGATGGGGTTCAGGACGTTGTAGCCCTGCATGCGCTTTTTGCGGCAGATCACGTCCATTGCGGTAAAGGGGCGGGGATGGCCCACGTGCAGGCCTGCGCCGGAGGGATACGGGAACTCGATCAGTCCGTAAAACTTCGGCTT
>JAZLIB010000167.1:0-2126 GCA_045617185.1 Vescimonas sp. | reverse complement strand
GTCAACATATTCCATCAGCGCCATTGCCTCGTCCCGACCGATGTACTCATACAGCGTACCGCCGAATTCGTTGGTGATGTTGTATTTGCCGTCGGAAAACGCGCCCGCACCGCCAAATCCGTTCATAATAGCGCAGGAGGGGCACTTCACACATTCCTTCACTTTCACGCCATCAATGGGGCAGCGCCGTTTTTTCAGTTCCCGACCGGCCTCGATCATGGCTACCTTGGCCTCCGGCCACTTCTGCATCAGTTCGTAGGCCGCAAAAATACCGCCCGGACCTGCTCCGATAATCAACACATCATATTTCATGATAACACCTCTCGTTTCATTATCAATTCTAATGCCACTGCGTATTATATAAAATATACTTCTCCACCACAAGTTATTTATCCTAATGGCAGGCATACATGGTGCTTTATTCTCTTTTTCCTTGCACGACGGAAAAATCCATGGTATGATAAATGAAATGCACATAATACATATAACTTAAGTTTAGTGCGCGGAGGTGCGATTATGAGTTACGCTGATGAAGTTTTTAAGAAAAACTGTCTTGATATTTTGCAAAACGGTGTCTGGGACACCGATCTTAACGTCCGCCCCCATTGGGATGACGGCACCCCCGCCCACACAGTGAAAAAGTTCGGCATCGTCAACCGCTATAACCTGCAGGAAGAGTTCCCCATTCTGACGATCCGCCGCACTTATTTCAAGACCTGCATTGATGAACTGCTGTGGATCTGGCAGATGAAGTCCAACAACATCAAGGATCTGCGCGGTCATATCTGGGACAGTTGGGCAGACGAGAACGGCTCCATCGGCAAGGCTTATGGCTATCAGTTGGGTGTGAAGCACCAGTATCCTGAGGGCGAGATGGATCAGGTGGATCGCGTACTGTACGATCTCAAGCATAATCCCGCCTCCCGCCGCATCCTCACCAATATCTATAACTTTGAAGATCTCCATGAAATGGCTCTGTATCCCTGCGCCTATTCCATGACCTTTAATGTTTCCGGCAATACTCTCAATGCTATCTTGAACCAGCGCAGTCAGGATATGCTGGCCGCCAACAACTGGAACGTGGTGCAGTATAGCGTCCTCGTCCACATGATGGCGCAGGCCGCGGGCCTGCAGGCAGGTGAACTGGTTCACGTCATCGCCGACGCCCATATCTATGACCGCCATGTGCCTATTATTGAGAAGATGTTGGAAAAGGACGGCCGCCCTGCCCCGAAGTTCATAATGGACAAGTCCGTCACCGATTTCTATCAGTTCACACGCGACAGTTTCTCGCTGGAGGGTTACGATCCCCATCCCTTTGATGATAAGATCCCCGTCGCTATCTGAGGTATTACCATGAATGCTATTGTAGCAATTGCCGAAAACGGCGGCATTGGCAAGGATAACCAGTTGCTGTTCCGCATCAGTGCTGATCTCAAGCGCTTTAAGAAACTGACCTCCGGCCACACTGTCATTATGGGCCGCAAGACATTGCAGTCCCTGCCCGGTGGCCGTGGGCTTCCTAACCGCCGCAATATTGTAATCACTCATGATCCGAATTTCACCGCCGAGCGCGCCGAAGTAGTGCACTCCATCGACGAGGCGCTTGCTTTAGCCGACAAGGATGCCTTCGTCATCGGTGGTGAGAGTATCTACCGTGCCATGCTTCCCTATTGTGACAAGATCTATCTCACAAAGGTCTATGCCACGGTCGATGCGGATGCCCACTTTCCCTCGCTGGACGGTAGGCAGATTGCCGGACAAAGTGAAATCATGGAAGAAAACGACCTCCGCTTCCAGTATATTGATTACATTCGATAAACGTCAAAAAGAACGCAGAGCGAAAGCTCTGCGATCTTTTTATTGCTTTATGCTGACTGTAGAGTCAAACAATTCCTTACATACGGGAATCGTTCTCCTCCTTGATCTTCTTGGCAACCTCTTCGTCGCTCAAGAAAGCAGAGGGAGCGGGGGCAACACCGCGTGCCCACTCGATCCAGTTGATCACGAAGAAGGTAATCACGCTGACCAAGCAGCCGAATACAACGGGCATCAAACCGAACATAGTAGCGCCGCCGCCAATGATCTGCCATGCGCAGAATGCTACCGTACCGGTAATGATGGAG
>JAZLIB010000166.1:0-16726 GCA_045617185.1 Vescimonas sp. | reverse complement strand
AACGGCTCTGGCGGAGCCTTCCATAGTTCCGTTTCAATCTCTTCCAGCTCCCAGACCAGCCGCTCTGTGTCGCGCTCGAGATAGAGCCTCTGATCCTGCTGATCTCTGCCGGACACATCGAGTGTGGCGGCATTGCCGGTACGCTTTTCCTTGCGGAGCAGGAAAGCTCCATCGGCAGCGCCCAATAGACCGTTGGTGCCGGAGATCATATCGAACTGATCCTCTGCCGATTGTTTTCGCGTGTGATGCACTAACAACAGGCAGATGCCGTAGCGATCGGCAAGCTGTTTGAGTCTGGCGATAATGTCATAGTCGCTGGCATAGCTGTAATTGTCACCACCGATCTCGCGCACTTTTTGTAGCGTGTCGATGATGATCAGGACGGTGTCCGGATGCTCAGTAATAAAATTACCCAACTGCTCGTCCAGTCCACAGCCGAGCTGCTTGGCTGAAACAGAGAAATACAGGTTTTCTGTACTTTCTGTTCCGAACATCCGATACAGACGCTTTTGCAAGCGACCGTAGTCATCCTCCAAAGCCAGATACAATACTGTTCCTTTTTTTGTGGGCATATCCCACAGCGGAGTTCCGGTACTGATATGATAGGCCAACTGCGCCATGAAGAAGCTTTTGCCGAGCTTTGGCGCACCGACAAACAGATAAGTACCGGGATAGAGGAAACCGTCTATGAGAGGCGGTTTGCTCTCATAGACAGTTTCGTACAGCTCCGACATGGAGACCGTTCTGAGATAACCCGGGTTAAATACATGGCGCAGATCTCTCTTGCCTTTAGAATTTTTCTCAGAAGTATTGCAATCTGGGTTTAAATTGGATATACTACTCATAGATAGTGCATTGGGTGACTGCCTTGCATCTGCGCCAACAGATGCGTTGAGGGCAGTCATTCTTTTTTCATTTTCCATCATCTTTCCCTTTCATAATTCACATACTTCTTTCTTTCAAAACTCTCGTCTTCATAGATGGGAGTTTTGATTTCTTCTTCAGGTCGAAAATAACCGATCTCTTCCCAGACCTTTCGATCAGGGCAATAGTAGCTGTACTCGTTGGAATCTCCCATCTTGATTGCATACCCAAAATTGAGAATACCCTGCTGGAGACCAATTCGTACATACTGAGCGTCCTTGTGCATTGCCTTGGCGATCTCAGTAACCGGAACGTTGCGCCCAGTAAAAGGCGGCAGTTCCACATAGATTTTTTCCTTATTCATACATATCACCTCCTTCGCCTATAATACGAACTAATAGTTCGTATTCTGTATTGTAGCATGCCCATACCCACTTGTCAATACTATTTACGAATTATTTTTTCGTATTACGCTCTTGCAATTCACAATACGATGTGTTACAATACGCATGAGGTGATATTATGAACAGTACACCTGCCGAAATCGGCGGTAGAATTAAAGAGGCACGAAAGGCCGCAAAGATGAGCCAGACTGACCTTGCGAACCGACTTGACAAAACATTACGCACCGTTCAGAAATATGAAAGTGGAGAAATCGAGCCGTCCATTGCCATGGTCAACGAAATGGCAAAGATCCTTTGTGTTTCTCCGGCTGAGCTGATCGGTTATCAGAAGCAGGAAATCCGTATCGAAACATTATCTGATGTGTTGTTTGTGCTGAACGAGCTGAACAAGAAAGCAGGCATACGCTTTGACATTGATGTCAAGCGTCCTCCTCACTTTGATGAGTGGACATGCGCTCTGCGTTTCAACGGCAATGACAGCGAGGCAGAACACAATGCAGACCTGTGCCTGTTCCTGGAGCGTTTTGCCAATGAGCGTCTGCGTCTTGATACGTATTGGACGGATCAGGAAGACTTTGATCGTTGGTTTGAAAGACAGCTGGCCTATTACGCAACCGCATCACTGCCTAACAAGGAAGTAGAAATAATGACCGCTGAGGAAAGGCTCAAACGCAGGATTGAGCTTGACCGAGAAATGATTGAGGCAAAAAGAAATGCCGCCAAGGATGGCGACAACCAATAACCAGATGATACAGGGATAACCCTATATCAAATAAAATTTACCTGGGCGAAAGGAAGATTGATAATATTTGAGATTACCGAATGGATATGGAAGCATAACAAAAATGTCCGGAAAACGCAGAAAACCTTATATAGTCCGCAAAACGATCGGCTGGGAATATGATCCTGTCAAAGATAAGCAGGTTCAGAAATATGTTGTCATCGGCTATGCTGCTACCAAGATAGAAGGCATGCAGATGCTCGCAGAATACAACCAGAATCCCTTTGATGTGAAGGCTTCGAAAATCACATTCCAGGAAGTCTATGAGCAATGGGCAAAGGCCAAATACCCAACGGTCTCCCAGTCCAATGTGCATGGATATACCGCATCCTACAAGGTTTGTGAGTCGCTTTATAATAAGGTGTTCAAGGATATTCGCCTTGTTGACCTGCAGTATGTGGTCGATACCTGCGGAAAGAATTATCCCACCCTGAAAAAGCTGAAAAGCCTGTTCAATCAGCTTTATGAGTTTGCCATGAAGAATGACATCTGCAACAAGGATTACTCCGCCTATGTGGATATTCTTCGTTACAGGGATAAAAACCCCGACAGACGCGACCATAATAAATTTGAAAGGGATGAAGTCGATCGCCTCTGGCAGGCCGCCGACCAACCCTATTCTCAGATCGTATTGATGCTGATCTATAATGGATGCCGCATCTCTGAATTTCTGGATCTGAAAAAAGAAAATATCAATTTAGAGGAACAATACTTTGACGTGGTTTCCAGTAAAACGGAAAACGGCATTCGCAGAGTGCCGATTGCGGACAAAATGCTGCCGTTCTATAAGGAATGGTATGAGAGTTCAGATTGTGAATATCTGCTCCATACGCCGGAACATAAGCATTTTGATTATCGCAATTACTATGACAGCTATTGGACTCCCCTGATGAAGAATTTAGGTTTTGAGCACAAACCTCACGACACTCGTCATACCTGCATTTCGATGTTAGCTGAGGCGCATGTGGATCAGACCATGATTAAGAAGATCGTCGGACACTCCGGCGCAATGACGCTAACAGAGAAGGTCTACACACATCTTGATGTAGAAGCTTTGGTGGAGGCGATCAACCAAATATAAGGATAGGTGCCTAAGATGGCGGAAACAAAAAACAGGAGATGTTCTCCTAACGGAAAACATCTCCTGTAATTTTAGTTTTACGATGCTGTGCTTTTTGCTACATGTATGCTGCATACTTGCTGCATTCGCAGAAATATACGAACTATCACGTCGCATTTCACAGCTATCAAACCAAGGCTTTTCGTGCCATACGTCGTGATACGACGTACTGAATAGTGGCGTAGATTAACGCTTGGAGAACTGAGGTGCGCGACGAGCGGCCTTCAAGCCGTACTTCTTACGCTCCTTCATACGAGGATCGCGAGTCAGGAAACCAGCCTTCTTCAGGATGGGACGGAACTCGGGATTCACCAGCAGCAGAGCGCGGCTGATACCGTGACGCAGAGCGCCGGCCTGACCGGACACACCGCCGCCCTCGACGGTAGCGACGATATCGACCTTACCCAGGGTCTCAGTAGCGGCCAGAGGCTGACGAACGACCATCTTCAGGGTCTCCAGGCCGAAGTACTCTTCGACGTCACGACCGTTGATGGTGATCTTGCCGGTGCCGTTGGGGAACAGATGAACGCGAGCCACAGAGGACTTACGACGGCCGGTGCCGTACATATAGGGATTCTTAGACTGATACATTCTTCTTTTCCTCCTTACTTAACCAACTCGGGCTTCTGAGCCTGATGCTCGTGATTCTCACCAGCATAGATGTGCAGACGCTTCAGGGAGTCCTTGGTGATGATGTTGCGGGGCATCATGCCGCGAACAGCAACGCGCATAGCGACTTCGGGCTTCTCCTGCATCAGGATGCGATACTTGGTTTCCTTCAGGCCGCCGACCCAACCGGAGTGAGTACGATAATACTTCTGCTCCATCTTGTTACCGGTCAGAACAGCCTTGCCGGCGTTGATAACGATGACGTTATCGCCGCAGTCAGCGTGGGGGGTATAGGTGACCTTACCCTTGCCGCGCAGCAGATCAGCCACGATAACAGCGGTCTTGCCCAGAGGCTGGCCGGCTGCATCGACGACGTACCACTTGCGCTCAATGTTGGCCTTGTTTGCCATGAAAGTGGACATTGTGATTTCCTCCAATTTATTATAATGTATTTTGCTTTACATTTGACTGTTCCCTTGCTAAAATCAAGGAAGCAACACGCGTTTCACGCGCAAGGATATTTATACCACAAGTCAAATAACTTGTCAACACGATTTTAATTTACGATAGCAACATCTGCGTTTTTCTCCTATTTTCTCTCATTTGCTCTCGTTTTCTTAAATCGCAATTTACTTTTTGGAGGATTTTTCTATGCAGCATATTCTGGGGCTTGTCCGCCGATGCGTGGAGGACTACCGTATGATCGCGCCGGACGACCGCATTGCCGTGGGCGTCAGCGGCGGTAAAGACAGTCTTCTGACGCTGGTGGCGCTGGCGCAATTGCGCCGTTTTTACCCCATTCCTTTCACGCTGGAGGCCATCACTTTGGAGATGGGTATGCCCGGCATGGACTTCACCCCCGTGGCAGAATTGTGCGAAAAATTGGAGGTACCCTATCAGCGGATTCAGGTACCGGTCTATCAGATCGTGTTTGAAGAGCGCAAGGAGAAGAACCCCTGCTCATTGTGCGCCAAAATGCGCCGCGGAAGTTTAAATACCGCGCTCACCGAGCGCGCTATCCACAAGATCGCTTTGGGTCACCATTATGACGATGCCATCGAAACACTTTTGATGAATCTGCTGTTTGAGGGGCGCATCGGCTGTTTCCAGCCGGTGACGTATCTTGACCGCACCGCTGTGACCCAGATCCGTCCTCTGCTCTACTGCCACGAGGACGAGATCCGACGCACGGTGGAGAAACTTGATTTGCCCGTGGTACACAATCCCTGCCCCGCCGACGGCTCCAGCCGCCGTCAGGAGATCAAGGAGCTGATCGTGCAGTTAGAGAAGACCTACCCCGATCTCAAGCAGAAGCTGTTCGGCAGTATCCAGCGCTATCCGCTCTACGGCTGGAATTTGGAGCAAGACGAACGCTGAAGTTCTATGTAAGCACCCACTGCATCAAAAGCAGCAGTCCGAACCCCGGCACACCCAGAATGCCGATGGTGATGGCGTTAAAGAGATTCAGTCCCAGTGACAGTCCCGTGACGGCGGTGGTCAGGTTCAAAAGCCATACCGCGCCGAAACCCAGCGCCGAGTTCAGCGCCACGCGCAATGCGATTTTCAGCGGTGAGGAAAACAGCTTGATGATGGCCACCACTAAAAATAGGACGACCAGTCCCAGCACCACTTTTTCTACGATTGACATGCCCTGCCTCCCTCCATGGCGCCTGCGGCGACACACGCCGCGGCCTCGTTCAACTCCTTGACCCGACGGATCAGATAACTGTACCGCGCGTTGAGTGAGCGTATCTCGAAGATGGCGGACTCCACCAGTTCCGGCTCGGTGACAAAGTTGAATTTATCGTAGGCGCCCCGCAACGCCTGAGCAGTAAATTTCAATTCCTTTTTCAATTCTTCTTCGGTGGGGGTATAGCGGGTCATACGGGTCTTTGCCATGATATTCCCTCCTGTTAGCGGGCGAGATACCCGCTGTCCTATATTTATGAATAGTTTGGCCATTTTAGACGTGCATTAAACCCATCGCACGCAAAAATTTCCCAGACGGAAAGGAATCACCAATGGAACACGAAGCATATATGACGCAGGCTTTGGAACTGGCCCGCGAGGCTGCGGCACACGGCGAGGTACCGGTAGGCTGCGTCATCGTCAAGGACGGCGAGGTCATCGGACGAGGACGCAACCGCCGGGAAGAAAAGCAGGCCGCCTACTCCCACGCGGAGATGGAGGCCATCGCTCAGGCCAACGAAACGCTTGGCACATGGCGTCTTGATGACTGCACGCTGTATGTAACGCTGGAACCCTGCCCCATGTGCGCCGGTGCCATCATCAACGCTCGCATTCGCCGTGTATACTACGGCGCGCGTGACACCGCCATGGGTGCCTGCGGCGGCGTGCTGAATCTGTTCATGGAAAACTTTCCCCATAAGCCGGAACTTGTGGGCGGCGTGCTGAAAGAAGAATGCCGCACCGTACTGTCGGATTTTTTCAAGTCCCTGCGCTGATTTAATACTTTTGTAATAGACGTATACGAATTTTTGTAACATAACCGAGATATTGTATACTTGCAAGACAAAAACTTTTTCATCTTCCTACCTTATAGAGCGGAGTGCTGTTCCATCGGCACTCCGCTCTGTGATTTTTTCGGTCATACACCGGACAGGCCCGCCATACCATAGTCTGAAAGGATGTGTGGACTATGCGTCAGACCCTGATTGCCTCTGTGCTTTTGACGGTGTTTTTATTTGTCACACCGCTTTTTCTCTTTACCGCTCCCGTCACGCCTAAGCCCGATACCCCTGCACCGACACCCGTCACGCAGCCGGCTTCTTTGCAGGACGATGCCGTCACGCTGCAGGTATGGAACGGGGAGAAAACGGTGAGCATGACTATGACAGACTACCTCAAGGGCGTGGTGCGAGGCGAGATGCCCGCCAGTTTCGAGAGCGAGGCGCTCAAAGCGCAGGCCGCCGCTGAGCGCACCTACATCTACTATCAGATGCAGGGCGGACGCAAAAAGGCGCACCCCGATGCGGATATCTGCACCGACCACACCTGCTGCAACGCATGGCTGTCCCCGGAAACTGCCGCGAAAAAGTGGGGCGACAAGGCGACAGAGTACGAGGAGAAAATCCGGCAGGCGGTGCAGGATACGGACGGGCAGGTGGTGCTTTATAAGGGCGCACCTATTCTGGCTGTGTTTCACTCCTCTTCCGCCGGCAAAACGGCAAAAAGCGGCGACGTGTGGACATCTGATCTGCCCTATCTTGCCAGCGTGAAAAGCCCCGAAAGCGAGGAGAACGTCCCCAATTACTATAGCGTCAAGACCCTCACCGCCTCGGAATTCCGCGACACTTTCCTTGCCGCCTATCCTGATGCGAACTTCTCCGCCGACCCTGCCGATTGGGTGCAGGACCTCAAGCGCAACAGTTCCGACCGCGTGGAATCGGTCACCATAGGCGGCGTCAGCGTATCCGGCACGGAAGTACGCAGCGTGTTCTCCCTGCGCAGCGCCTCCTTTACGGTGGAGTGCAGCACCGACAGCGTCACTTTCCACGTTACCGGCTACGGACACGGCGTGGGTATGAGCCAGTACGGTGCCAACGAACTGGCGCGGGAGGGCAAGTCATGGCAGGAGATTCTATCGTGGTATTATCCCGACACTACCATCGACACATATTCCCCCTAAAGGCTATACATCAGGCCGCATCTGTGCTATAATATATCAGTTAATTTACAGATTGTTTAAGAAAACATATCACTTCATGTTATAATCAACCATAGAAAAAATAACCTTCGGGAGGATATCGTTATGGCACGCAATATCTTGGTCGTAGAAGACGATCGTAATATTTCGGATCTGATCCGTATGTACTTGGAAAAAGAAGGTTTTGAGGTTCGCATTGCCTACGATGGCGGTAAGGCCGTGGCAGAGTTTGATGCCCGCAAGCCCGACATGGTGCTGCTGGATATCATGCTTCCCGTGCTGGACGGCTGGGGTGTGTGCGCCCATATCCGCGAAAAGAGTCAGACGCCCATCATCATGCTCACCGCCAAGAACGATGTGGACGACCGCATCACCGGTCTTGAGATGGGCGCAGACGACTATCTGGTCAAGCCCTTTGAGATGAAGGAACTGATGGCGCGTATCAATGCCGTACTGCGCCGCAGCGAGATCCCCGATGATACCAAGAAGAAACTGGTCTTCGACAAGCTGGTCATCAATCTGGACAGTTATGAACTGATCGTGGACGGCAAGCAGATCGATACCCCGCCCAAAGAACTGGAGCTTCTCTATCACCTCGCCGCCACACCCAATCGCGTGTATACCCGCAACCAGCTTTTAGACGAGGTGTGGGGCTTTGACTACTTCGGCGACAGCCGCACGGTAGACGTGCATATCAAGCGCCTGCGTGAAAAGGTGGAGAACATCTCTGACCAATGGGCGCTGAAGACCGTATGGGGCGTGGGCTATAAGTTTGAAGTGAAGTAAGAACTATGGAACGACTGAAAAAACGCTTTCAAAGCCTGTACTGGCAGCAGTTTCTGCTGACCGCCGGTATGGTTCTTCTGACGCTGTTCCTGCTTGGCGTGTCCTTCTATACCCTCAGTTATAACTACACGGTGAAGGAAAAACGCAGCGAGATGGAAGACCGCGCAGATCTGATTGCCCGTATGTCGGCACCGTATCTTATTTCCGCCGCTAACAACGAAGAACCGGACGATTCCCTGCGCAACATGGCAGGCATCGCCTCCCGTATGTCGGAGGTGAATTTCCTCATCTGCAACGCAAGCGGCAATGTGCTCCTGACCTCCGATGAGCGCATCGTGGGCCGAGTGGTGACTATTCCCGACGAGGTGTCAAAGACTATCCTCAGTGAGGGCACGGTTTACGAACATCGAACGGATTTGGGCGGCACCTATGACACCAAGCAGTTCGTGGTGGCTGTCCCCGTCATGGAAAATGAGCAGAGTTCCAACGTCATTGGCATGGTGGTGGCTGTGATGGAGGCCACGGAACTGATGGAGATCTGGCGCTCGCTGATCGCCATGTTCTTCTTCACCGCCGCCATTATCCTGCTTTTGGCCTTCGTGGCCAGCTCTCTGACCTCTATGCGTCAGACCCAGCCTATTCAGGAGATGGTGCAGGCCACCCGCGCCTATGCCGCCGGTAATTTCGATATCCGCATGCAGGACGCTGATCGCAATGATGAGATCGGCGAACTGGCCTCGTCGTTCAATGCCATGGCAGACTCCCTGGCGGAAACCGAGCGGCAGCGCCGCGACTTCATCGCCAACATTTCCCACGAACTGAAAACCCCCATGACCTCTATCGCCGGTTATACCGACGGTATTCTGGACGGCACGATCCCGCCGGAAAAAGAGCGGCAGTATCTGCAGATCATCTCCGATGAAAGTCGCCGTCTGAGCCGTCTGGTGCGCCGTATGCTGGATATTTCCCAGATCCAGTCCAAGGAAATGAAAAAAGAGGACTTCGATATCTGCGAGAGTATGCGTCTGGCGCTTCTGAGCATGGAACAGAAGATCATCGAGCGTGATCTGGACGTGCAGGCCGATATCCCCGACGACTCCGTCATGGTGCAGGGCGATAACGATCTGATCACGCAGGTTATCTATAACCTGCTGGAAAATGCCACCAAATTCGCCGCGCCGGACTCCACGCTCTATCTGGGTCTGAAAGTCAACGGCGAAAAAGCATTGGTCACCGTCTGCAATTCCGGCACCACAATCCCTGCTGAGGAGATCCCGCTGCTGTTTGAGCGCTTTCACAAGTCGGATAAATCCCGCAGCGAGGATAAGGACGGCTACGGTCTTGGCCTCTACGTGGTCAAGACGATTCTGGAACAACATAAGGAACAGATCAGCGTCACCAGTGAAAACGGCGTGACCTCCTTTAGTTTTACCATGCAGATGTCCCATTCCATGCACAATAACTGAGAGGACGAATATATCCATGTCAGAAGAAAATAAAGAATTGCAAACACAGCAGCCTCAGGAAGTGACCCTTTGGTACACACCCAAATCCCAACAGCCGCAGGAGGTCGTCTGTTATTATGAACAGCCCACACCGCTGCCCGGCAAGCGCTGGCACGAAGTGGCTTCCAAAGATGTAGGCGTATGGCGCGAGGCTGCCAAAAAAGAGAAAAAACGCCGCCGCTGGCCGTGGATCGCGGCGATCTGCGTACTGGCCGCCATCGGTCTGGCGATCGGCTTAAATCTCAGAACCGATCGCACAGAAAAAACACCTGACGAGGGCGATTCCGCCAGCAGCATTGTGGATATCTTTGCAGACAAGGAAACCACCATTCCCCGTTACAAGGGCGATGCCACGCTGCAACTGAGCATAAAGAGCGATCACGGTGACGCGCTGACCGCCCAGCAGGTCTATGCCAAGGCCAGTCCTTCTGTGGTAATGGTGGTGGCCTCTACTGACAAATACAGTTCCCTGGGCACCGGCATCATCATGAGTGAGGACGGCTATATCCTCACCAACGCCCATGTCATTTCCGGCGGCGAGAGTTGCTGGGTGGCATTGGATACCGGCGACACCTATGAAGCACAGCTGGTGGGCTATGATGAGGACGAGGATCTGGCGGTACTCAAGGCCGTTGATGCCAAAGGTCTGGTACCTGCCGAATTTGGTGACTCCGAACTTGCCAATGTGGGCGACAAGGTGTATGCCATCGGCAACCCCTTGGGTCTCGAATTGCGCGGCACCTTGACAGATGGCATTATTTCCGCCATTAACCGCGATATAGATGTGGGCGGCAAAACCATGACCGTCATTCAGACCAACGCCGCCCTCAACAACGGTAACTCCGGCGGCCCGCTGATCAATGAATACGGTCAGGTCATCGGTGTCAATACGCTGAAAATGAGCCGCAACAATATTACTGAGGCCACGGTGGAGGGTCTGGGCTTTGCCTTGCCCGTCAGCACCGTATCTTTCGTGGTTAATGATCTGATCGCCACCGGCACCTTCCACGGCTATCCCACCATCGGCGTTACGGTGTTCACTGCTACCAATGACGACGGTCAGTCTTATGTGCAGGTAATGGAGGTATCAAAAGATTCCGGCGCCGAAAAGGCGGGTATTCAGCCCAATGATATCATTCTCGCTGCTGACGGTCAGACGGTGTCTGTCACTTCAGATCTGCTTTTTGTCCGCCGCGATCATATCATCGGCGACGATATGGTGCTGACGGTCCTGCGTGACGGCAAGACCTTTGATGTAACGGTCACGCTCCAGTCCGATAAATAAACACAAAACAAATAAGGTGTGCCTGATGGGCACACCTTTTTCTTTTCAAATGGAGCGCAGTATGATAAAATGAAGTATCTTTTTGAGAGGAGGGCGGCGTATGTTCAAACGCATTTATCTGGAAATCACCAATGTCTGTAACCTGCGCTGCTCGTTCTGTCCCGGTACGGCGCGTGAAAAACGCTTTCTGTCGGTGGAGGAATTCCGCCATCTGGCGGCAAAGTTACGTCCCTACACGGACTATCTCTATCTCCATGTGATGGGTGAGCCGCTTTTGCACCCGCAGTTGGAGGGAATCCTCGCCGTTGCCCATGAGTTTGGTTTTCGCGTGTGTCTGACCACCAACGGCACGCTGCTGGGCAAGGTGGAAGAGTTGCTGCTCCATGCTCCCGCACTCCATAAGGTCAGCGTGTCGCTCCACAGTTTTGAGGGCAACGACCGCACCGAGGAAATGACCGACTACCTTGACGGCGTGTGGCAGTTCTGCCGCAAGGCCGCCTCAAAGGGCGTACTGTGCGCCCTGCGTCTGTGGAACGAGGGCGGTCAGGAGAAACGCAATGGGGAAATATACGACTATCTCGCCGATCAACTGGGGTTTGCCGTGGAGTCATCTCCCATAGATGCACGAGGCAACCGCCGTCTGTGCGACCGCATTTTCTTGGAGCGGGCCGAGAAGTTCGACTGGCCCGACACCGCCGCCAAAGAGCGTGAGGTGCAGTTCTGCCACGCCCTCTCTCAGCAGATTGCCGTTCTGTGCGACGGTACGGTGGTGCCTTGCTGCCTTGACGGGCAAGGGGTCATCGCCTTGGGCAATCTCTTTACCGAGGAGCTGGGCGACATTTTGGAATCCCACCGTGCCAAGACCATGCGCGAGGGATTCCGCCGCCGCGAGCCCTGCGAGGAACTATGTAAAAAATGTGGCTATGCCACACGATTCAATAAATAATATGGACAAAAAGCAGCAAAAACTGAATCAATTGGTGCAGCCTTTGCTGGACTGGTACGCCGCCAATCGCCGCCGTTTGCCGTGGCGGGAGGAAGTGTCTGCCTACCGCACATGGGTGTCGGAAATCATGCTGCAGCAGACCCGTGTCACCGCCGTGATTCCCTATTTCGAGCGGTTTCTGACTGCGTTTCCCACGGTGGAGACGCTGGCAAACGCTGAAGAATCCCACCTTTTGAAGCTGTGGGAGGGGCTGGGCTACTATTCCCGCGCCCGCAACCTGCAAAAGGCCGCTAAAATCATCGTGGACACTTACGGCGGGCAATTTCCCCAGACATACGAGGAAATCATCGCCCTGCCCGGTATTGGCGACTACACCGCCGGCGCCATACTCTCCATCGCTTTCCGTCAGAGTGTTCCCGCCGTGGACGGCAATGTGCTGCGGGTGGCCGCACGCATTACCGGCGATGCGCGTAATGTGCTGGATACCAAGGTGCGCAAGGACTTCCGCGAACGCATGGCAAAAATCATGCCCCATGAGCAGAGCGGCACATTCAATCAGGCCTTGATGGACTTGGGTGCATCGGTCTGCCTGCCAAACGGCACACCCCTTTGTGAGGAGTGCCCTGCCAAGGGCTTTTGCGATGCCTACGCAACCAACCGTCAGAAAATCCTGCCGGTACGGCAAAAGAACACCGAAAAGCGCGTGGAACAGAAAACCGTCTTTCTCCTGCGTCGCGGTGACGAGGTGGCTCTGCGTCAGCGAGGCGACACGGGACTTTTGGCCAGACTTTGGGAATATCCCCATGTTGAGGGCATATTGGACGAAGCCGCCGCTGCCGCGCAACTGGCAGATTGGGGCATTACGCCCCACAATTGGGCAAAGAGCGTACGATTTAAGCACATATTCACCCACATACGTTGGGAAATGGTGGGTTATGTTTTAGACATTGAGGGCATTGGCCCCACCGACTGGGTGTGGGTCAAAGAGAGCGAACGGCAGAATTATGCCATTCCCTCTGCCTTTGAAAGACTGACGCGGGAATGGGAAAGCATGGTGAAAAAGAGCGATGATATGTAATATATGTCCCCGCCGCTGCGGTGCAGAGCGCACCATAGACGCAGGCGGCGGTGTATGCCGTATGCCTGCCGGGCCGGTGATCGCACGCGCGGCGCTGCACCAATGGGAAGAGCCGGTAATTTCCGGCACGCGGGGCAGCGGCACGGTGTTTTTCTCCGGCTGCAATCTGCAATGCGTGTTCTGCCAGAACGGCGAGATTTCCGCAGGTGGCTTCGGCAAACCCGTCACCGTCGAACGCTTGCGTGAGATTTTCCGGGAACTCATCGCACAAGGCGCACACAACATCAATCTCGTCACCCCCACGCCCTATACACCGTGGATTTTAGAGGCGTTGGAGCCGAAGTTACCCGTGCCGGTGGTCTACAACTGCGGCGGCTATGAGTCAGTGGACACCCTGCGTGCTTTTGATGGCAAGGTGCAGATCTACCTGCCCGATCTCAAATACGCCATTGCCGACACGGCGCAGACGCTCTCCGGCGCGGCAGACTACTTTGAGGTAGCCACTGCCGCTATTGAGGAAATGTACCGTCAGGTAGGCCCCTACCAGATGGAGAACGGCCTCTTGACACGGGGCGTGGTGATCCGACATCTGGTACTGCCGGGACAACTGGAGAACACCAGACGCTGCATCGACTGGGTGGCCTCGCGCTTCCATAGCGGTGAGGTGCTGTTCTCCCTCATGAGCCAGTACACGCCCCAGCCAAACGCGCAGGGCGCATTGGCGCGGCAGGTGCGGCGCAGCGAGTACCGCGCGGCGGTGGAATACATGGAAAACTGCGGCATTACGGACGGTTTTTTGCAGGAGCGTACTTCGGCCAAAGAGGAATACACGCCGCCATTTGATCTGACCGGCGTATAAGCGGAGATGTTGATGTGATGCGATTGAGAATTGGTATTTCCACATTTTGCCGCCTTGCAATTATTGGAAAAATGTGATATGGTATAGACACAAAACGCATGGAAAACCACGCGGCAACCATCTAAGGAGGGCAAACGTATGAGTTATCCCAAAACCGGCCATGAGGTCTATGTCAGTTTGAACCTGTCCAACACCATGCTCACCGGTATCGGTAAGGGTACGATCACCCGCGAGCAGGTATCTGTGGACTATCTGAAGCACCTGTTTGCCAAGCACGGTGTTATCGTTTCCGCAAAGCCCGAGCAGCACCGTCTGCTGGAGCTCATCAACGAAACCTACGATCTGAATCTGGAGCTCCCCGAATCTCTGAAGCTGTTCCAGCTCAGCGAGACCCACCGCCGTCTGGTGGTCATCAACGTCGAGGGTCTGCGCCGCAAGAACGGCTCTTTGCTTCCCGAGTACACTGAGGAAGAGTTCAACGAGGCTACCTTCTCTTTCGTCAAGTATTATGTGCAGACCACGCACTATGACGAACTGGTGGAGGAGAACAAGAAGCTGAAGTATGAGCTGGAGCAGGAAATCGAATGGCGTAACCGCACCGATAGCTGATTGATACATACGATAAAAAACCGACTCTCAAAAGAGAGTCGGTTTTCTTTTCACACAATGCGGTAGTTTCCCTTGGCGGCCTCCTCAATGCGCCGCGCTTTTTCTTTGGTAAGGGTGTCCTGCAATTCACCGATAATCTGATTGGACACCAAAAAGCCTTTGGGCGTCAGGCGCCAGCCGCCTTCCGTCCGTATAGCAAGACCGTGCTGCTCATATAGTGACAGCTTTTCCTCTAAGGGTGCAAAGCGCTCGCGGAAGCGGTTTTCAAAGTAGCGGCGGTCAATGCCTGCCACAGTACGCAGGGATAGCATAATGTACTCCATATCACGATCCAGCGGCGGAATCAACTCGCTCTCCGACAGAATCAGTTCACCGCCGATATAACGGTCCAGATCCCGAATATAGCCATAGCGTACATTGCCGAAATCGGAGTGCGCGCCGGGGCCGAAACCGGCATATTCGCCCAGCGTCCAATATTTGAGGTTATGGCGGGAGGCAAAGCCCTCCTTGGCAAAATTGGAGATCTCGTACTGCGCATAGCCCATCTTGGCGAGATATTCCACCGTATAGAGGTACATATCCGCCTGCTGCTCATCATCGGGCAGGTCGGCCGTTTCACGGCGGTCATAGAGAGGCGTGCCCTCCTCCACTTTAAGGCCGTAGCAACTCATGTGCTCCGGCGACAACTCTGCCACGTGGGCGAGGGTGTTTTTCCACCCGTCTAAAGTCTGATGGGGCAGGCCGTAAATGAGGTCAAGACTCAGATTATCAAACTTTGCCTTACGAATCGCCGCCACCGCCGATTCCACCTGCTCCCATGTGTGGACACGGCCGATCTCCCGCAGCAGCGCATCATCATCGGTCTGCACGCCGAGGGAAATGCGGTTAAAGCCGGCTTTCCGGAGATGGCGCAGCATTTTCACATCGCCTGCGCTGTCGGGGTTGGCCTCCAATGTAATCTCGGCATCCTTGGCAAGATGATAGCGCTTTTTCACCGTCTGCAACAGCTTTTCAAGCCGCTTTTCGCCTAAGTAGCTGGGTGTGCCGCCGCCGAAATACACGGTGTCCACCGTGTGCTGCTCCGCCTGCGGTGCCACCTCCTCCAAGTGGCGGATCAAAGCCGCCACATAGGCGTCCATTTTCTTCTCATGGCGGGGCAGGGAATAGAAGTCGCAATAGGCGCACTTGGACTTGCAGAACGGAATATGTAAATAGAGGCCCAAAGGACGCTCGGTTTTCTCTTTTTTCACGTTATTCTTCCTCCGCCTTAGGCTTAACCATCGTGATGGCATCGTTGAAGCAGTTCACCTTGCAGGAACGGCAGCCGATGCAGTCATCGGTAACCCTATAGAGGCCGTCCGGCTGCAATTCGATGCACTCCATAATACAAAACATCGAACAATAGCCGCAGCCGGTACAGATATCCGGGTCGATCAGCGCCAGCGAACGCGCCTTGCGGCCAAAGGGATGAATAATTTCAGACATGGTAAACACCTCGTGTGGTTTCTTGCTCCTCAGTATAACTTTTTTTCGGTCATTTGACAAGGTTGCGCATGATTTTTTCCGTCTTGGGAAATACTACCGCGTGAGAAAGGATGTGTTGCGTGTGGATATTTCTCCCAAGGAGTATCAGGAATATGTGAAAAAGCGGCAGAAAAAGTCACCCCTTTTTAAAAACATGGTGCTGGCCTTTCTGGTAGGCGGCGCGATTTGCGTACTGGGTCAGCTTATTATGAGCGGTTTTGGTGCGTTGGGCCTGAATAAAGAAGATGCGGGCACCGCCACCAGCGTGTCGCTGGTGTTCCTCTCGGCACTCTTTACGGGCCTGAACCTCTATAACTCCCTCGGGCGCTTTGCCGGGGCCGGTTCACTGGTGCCTATCACGGGCTTTGCCAACTCTGTGGTATCGCCGGCTATCGACTTCAAGGCCGAGGGCATCATCACCGGCATGGCCACGAAAATGTTTATCATCGCCGGGCCGGTCATCGTGTTCGGTACGGCCGCCAGCGTGATTTACGGTATCATTTATTACCTGTTTACAATGTGAAAAACCTCATCGAGGCGATACTGCGTTTTTTCTGCAGTATCGTCTTTTTTCAGCATATCTTATGGGTGATATCTGTTGACATAATGATTGTGGAAAAAGGTGTGGAAAGTGTGCAAAACCTTGTGTGGACACTATCGCAGGCGGTTGACGCGCTGTTATTTTTTAT
>JAZLIB010000165.1:0-5593 GCA_045617185.1 Vescimonas sp. | reverse complement strand
TATGTTATTATACAGATTCACTGCATAAAAGTAAAGATAAAAGCCCTTGCCTTTTACTGCGGTCAATTAAGGATTTGGGGGAAATATGTGCTTTGCATTCGCAAAATTTGCATTTTTACAAGATAAGACAAATTGGGGTTTATTGAAGTGTAGTTGAGAAGATTGTTTCGCGGTTTCGACCGCGAGGTACTTTTGTCATTAGCGACAAAAGATTGCCCACCGTTGTGTCAGCCGATTCCCAGCCCTATTCGGTCTGGCAATCGGGACACTTCCTCGAAACCGCCTCGCTTCGTCTGCCACAGGCAGGGCTTCGGCGATTTCCCCAAAAGCGCCATTCAGAACCTACGGTTCTGAAAACTCCCTCTCGCGGCTATGCTGCGGAGAAAATGAATTAGTTTTTGCCGCGCGAACGAATGCGGATTTCATTTGTTGATGCAAATATGACCCCATTTGCTACTTATTGCTGCCGCAGATTGCGGAACGGTAGGAGTGCAATCTTCTACATTTTGCAAAAGTGAGCGTCTGAGCGGGTTAAACGCAGAGGCGATTCCTAATTTAGACGAAGTATGCAAAATCCCTCGCAACGCGAGGAAATAACTATCAACTTCTATCGCACCGATACGTGCAAAGGAAGTTTTGAAACCATGGGTTTCAAATGGCATTTTTGTATACTTTTTTTGCTATTGAAAAAAGTATACCGCCGGAGGCATAAAAAGCGTCTGCACCGAAAGAAACGCATAAATCCCAATTTACCGCAATAAAAAATCAACCCGCCGAAGAGAAAATAAATCTCTTCAGCGGGTCTTATTATTTGACAGATGCTTCCTTAATCTTTCTTTCCGGAAAGGCAAATACTTTTATTCTTCTGTGCGCTTATTCGCACTTTTCCTTGTCGCAGGTCATCTGCTTGACGGCCTGATTGACACCTGTAGCTGCCAGTCCCGACACGATACCCACCGCTGTGGCAGAGATCACATCGTGAACGGGAAACTCAGGCATGATGAACATACTCACGATGCCCAGCACCGCACCGCTGCCGCCGCAGATAATGGGAATCCACTTGTTGTCCAGTTTACTGGCACGCGCTAAAAGACCCACAATATAAGCGATCACCGTAATAGCCGCCACGCTTGCAATACCGAAATCCATACTTTCTTCCTCCTCTTATGATATAATCTGCCATGTTTTTACTTCTTCGTAAATGCGGTCAATGAAGGAGTTGCCGTGCAGCGCCTTGTATGCCTTATACTCGTAGACGAAATTTTCGTACTCATACTGCCTCATGCTGGCCTGCTCCCTATGCTTATAATATGTATGCAGCATATTGGCGCGAAGAAGACATTTCTGACCGTCTTTCAGATGTCTTGTACCGCAGAGCATTTCCCGCAGGGGCTTGATGAGCAGCACCAGTGCAGCGGCAATACCCGTCAGGCACGAGGACACCTGTGCGGCGGTTTGCAGTCCCTCCATACTATCCCTCCTTTCACCTGTATCCCGCACTTTCGACGAGTGAAATACAGCTGTCTAACAGATGGCAAAATTACCAAAAAATATCGTTATATTTTTAAGAAACCAACGGAAATAGGTCTTGCATTTTTTTGACGAATCATATAAAATATGTGTAACAATCCAAGACTGGTAGCTGTAAGGAAGTGCTTCGCGCACGGGCTGCAACTATCACTCGGCTAAAGCTTGAGTGTTTCAAATCTTTCTACGTGAAGATTTGGAACATTTTTTGTTATCTGCCCGAGCGAGAAAACAAAGACGGATTAAAACAAAAAGGAGGATATATCATGTATTTAGTCACAAACGGTAGACTGATTACCCGTGATCCCGACGCCAAGGGTTATTATGAAAAGGGCGCCGTGGCATTCGAGGGCACCAAGATCGTTGAGGTCGGTGAAGAGAAGGATCTGCGCGCTAAGTACGCTGATGCCGAGATCATTGACGCCAAGGGCGGCGTGATCATGCCCGCATTCATCAATGCTCATACCCACATTTACTCCGCTCTGGCCCGCGGCCTGAGCATCGTGGGCAACAACCCCACCAACTTCTATGAGGTTCTGGACGGTACATGGTGGGCCATGGACCGCAAGCTGACGCTGGAAGGCTCCCGCGCCAGCGCTGACGCTCTGTACATCGACTGCATCAAGCAGGGTGTTACCACCATCTTCGATCACCACGCTGCCTATGCCGAGATCCCCGGCTCTCTGTTCCAGATCGGCGAGAGCGCCAAGAAGTTCGGCATCCGTTCCTGCCTGTGCTATGAGGTCTCTGACCGTGACGGCGAGGAGAAGTGCCTGCAGGCCATCAAGGAGAACGCTGACTGGATCACCTACTGCGAGCAGCAGAAGGATCCCATGCTGGCTGCTATGTTCGGCGGTCACGCTCTGTTCACCATCTCCGACAAGACCTTCGATCGCATGGTCGAGGCTAACAACGGCCGCACCGGTTATCACATCCACGTGTCCGAGGGCATGAACGATGTGTATGACTCTCTGCAGAACTACGGCCGCCGTCCCATCCAGCGTCTGCAGGATCACGGCATTCTGGGTGACAAGACCATCCTGGGCCACTGCATCCATGTGAACACTGCCGAGATGGACATCATCAAGGAGACCAACACCATGGTCGTCAACAACCCCGAGTCCAACATGGGCAACGCCATCGGCATCTGCCCCGTGCTGCAGCTGTACAAGCGCGGTATCCTGCTGGGCATGGGTACTGATGCTTACACCAACGATATGCTGGAGTCCCTGAAGGTCGCTCTGTGCTCTCAGCGCAGCCAGAACTGCCTGCCCAACGTTGGTTGGTGCGAAGTCACCGATATGCTGTTCAAGAACAACGCCAAGATCGGTGCCAAGTACTTCCCCACTGAACTGGGCGTGCTGAAGGCCGGCGCTTCCGCCGATATCATCGTTATGGACTACAAGCCGTTCACTCCCTTCTCCGACGAGAACATCGACGGCCACATGATCTTCGGTATGACCGGCCGTCAGTGCCAGACCACCATCGGTAACGGCAAGATCCTGATGAAGGATCGCGAACTGGTTGGTATCGATGAGGAAGCCGAGAACGCTCACATTCTCGAGTACGCCAAGAAGTTCTGGGGCAGCCTCAATAACCGCGTCTATTAATTCATTTGCAAAAAGTAACTGCTGCGTCTGCCGCCGCTTGACGGCGACGGCAGATACGGCGCTTCTTTTCACAATAAGCAAAACCAAAAATCATTGAAAAAGGAGTACATACTATGTCTGAAAAAATGTATCCCATTCCTTTTAAGTCTTTGATGAACTGGGTCGTCACCGAGTACGCTGAAAACGGTGAGATCTTCGGCATCCACAAGGCTTACAAGGCTAACGGCAAGAGCCTGCCCATCTTCGGTGAGCGCATTGAGACCCCCTTCGGTCCCGCTGCCGGCCCCAACAGCCAGCTGGCTCAGAACATCATCGCTTCCTACGTCGCCGGCGCTCGTTTCTTCGAGGTCAAGACCGTGCAGAAGATGGACGGCGCTGATCTGGCCGCTTGTGTGCCCCGTCCCTGCATTCTGGCAAACGACGAAGGCTACAACCAGGAGTGGTCCACTGAGCTGACCGTTCCTCAGGCCATGAACGAGTACATCAAGGCCTGGTGCGCTCTGAAGGTCCTCAGCAAGGTGTACGGTCTGGGCGATCCCAACGGCTTCGTGTTCAACATGTCCGTTGGTTATGACCTGGAAGGCATCAAGGGCGAGAAGGTCAACACCTATCTCGAGGGCATGATGGACGCCACCAAGACCGAGATCTGGGGCGAGTGCCTGTCCGTTCTGAAGGAAATGTTCCCCGAGGAGAGCGACTACATTGACGCCATTTCTCCCCGTGTGTCCGGCTCCGTCACCGTTTCCACCCTGCACGGCTGTCCTCCCGATGAGATCGAGCGTATCGCTTCCTATCTGATCAGCGAGAAGCACCTGCACACCTTCGTTAAGTGCAACCCCACCATTCTGGGTTATGAGACCGCTCGCAAGACTCTGGATTCCATGGGTTATGACTACATCGTGTTCGATGAGCATCACTTCGTTGAGGATCTGCAGTGGGTTGACGCCGTTCCCATGTTCGAGCGTCTGCAGGCTCTGGCCGACAAGAACGGTCTGGAGTTCGGTCTGAAGCTGTCTAACACCTTCCCCGTTGACACCACCCGCGGTGAGCTGCCCAACGACGAGATGTATATGTCCGGTCGCTCCCTGTTCCCCCTGACCATCGAGATGTGCCATCGTATCTCCCGCCAGTTCAAGGGCAAGATGCGTATCTCCTTCGCCGGCGGCGCAGAGTACTTCAACTGCGACAAGCTGTTTGATGCCGGTATCTGGCCCATCACTGTGGCTACCACGATCCTGAAGCCCGGCGGATACAACCGTCTGCTGCAGATGGTGGAAAAGGTCGAGGCTATGCCCTATAAGGCATTCTGCGGCACCAACACCGAGAAGATCTGCGCTATGTCCACCGCTTCTCACACCGATTATCACCATGTCAAGCCCATCAAGCCCCTGCCCTCCCGCAAGAGCGAGGAGAAGGTGCCTTGGATTGACTGCTTCTCCGCTCCCTGCCAGGGTGGCTGCCCCATCGAGCAGGATATCCCCGAGTACATGGAGCTGGTGCGCAAGGGTCTGTACGGTCCGGCTCTGAAGCTGATCACCGAGAAGAACCCCCTGCCTTTCCTGACCGGTACCATCTGCGCACATCGCTGCCAGAACAAGTGCTCCCGTAACTTCTACGACGAGTCCGTCCGTATCCGTGACACCAAGCTGGTGGCTGCTAACAAGGGTTACAATGCTCTGATGGCTTCCATCAAGATGCCCGAAAAGGTCGAGGGCAAGAAGGCTGCCATCATCGGCGGCGGCCCCACCGGTATTGCTGCTGCCTACTTCCTGGGCCGCGCCGGTATCGAGACCACCATTTTCGAGCGCGAGGCTTGCCTGGGTGGCGTGCCCCGTCACGTGATCCCCTCCTTCCGTATCGCTAACGAGACCATCGAAAAGGATATCGCTCTGATGTCCAAGTACGGTGTGGAAGTCAAGTGCGGCGCTCCCGCTCCCTCTGTTGACGAGCTGAAGAAGATGGGTTACACCCACATTCTGTTCGCTGTCGGCGCTTGGAAGCCCGGCAAGCTGGACATCGAAGGCGACGTGGCCGGTGCCATCCAGTGGATGAAGGGCATCAAGGCCGGTAACATTGCCGTCCGCGGCAACGTGGTTGTCGTCGGCGCTGGTAACACCGCTATGGATGCTGCACGTCTGGCTAAGCGCAGCGGCGCTGAGAACGTGACCATCGTATATCGCCGTACCAAGAAGTACATGCCCGCTGATGAGCATGAGCTGGCTCTGGCCATCGCTGACGGCGTTGCATTTGCTGAACTGGCTGCTCCCGTGAAGCAGGCTGACGGCAAGCTGGTCTGCGAGAAGATGGTTCTGGGTGAGGCTGACGCTTCCGGTCGCCGCTCTCCCGTTGCTACCGGCGAGATGTTCGAGATCCCCTGCGATCTGGTTATCTCCGCTGTTGGTGAGCAGGTTGATGACGCTTTGATGGCTGCTAACGGCATCGAGGTCGACAAGAAG
>JAZLIB010000164.1:0-10378 GCA_045617185.1 Vescimonas sp. | reverse complement strand
CAGCGAAGGTACTATTTCTGATAACGACAGCGTGATCTTCTTCAACTACCGTCCCGATCGCGCACGTGAGATCACCCGTTCCATCGTGGATCCCGATTTCGACGGTTTCCAGCGCGAGTCCTTCCCCACTACCTATGTGTGCAACACCGAGTACGATGCCTCTATGCCCAATGTGATCGTGGCATGGCCCCGCATCAAGCTGGAGAACGGTTTGGGTGAGTATCTGAGCTCTATGGGTATGACCCAGCTGCGTATTGCCGAGACCGAGAAGTACGCTCATGTCACTTTCTTCTTCAACGGCGGTGTGGAAATGCAGTATCCCGGCGAGGATCGCGTACTGGTAGCCTCTCCCAAGGTGGCAACCTACGACCTGCAGCCGGAGATGAGCGCCTACGAGGTGTGCGACAAGTGCGTTGAGCGCATCCAGTCCGGTGCTTACGATGTGATCATTCTGAACTTTGCCAACTGTGACATGGTCGGCCAGACCGGCGTGATGGAAGCCGCCATCAAGGCCGTGGAAACCGTGGACGAGTGCGTAGGCCGCGTGGTAGATGCTACGCTGCAGATGGGCGGTATCGCCATGGTTACCGCTGACCACGGCAACGCCGAGCAGATGGCACAGGCCGACGGCAGCCCCATGACTGCCCATACCACCAACCCCGTACCTTTCATCGTTTGCGGCGCGGCCAATAAGCTGCGTCCCGGCCGTCTGGCAGACATTGCCCCCACCATTCTGGATGTGATGGGTCTTGCCTGCCCGCCCGAAATGGACGGTCAGACACTGATTGTGGAATAAAGCCTGATCATTCCCGAAACAGTTTGTTTCGGGAATGATTTTTATAGGAGAACGCTATGAATATTTGTGTTATCGGTTGCGGACGCTGGGGATCATTGATTACATGGTACTTAGACCGCATCGGTCATCATGTGACGCTATACGGCCGCAGCACCTCAAAACGTATGCAGACCTTTTTGGCAACGCGAAAAAACGATTTTTTGGCGTTGCCTGCGTCTGTGGGACTGACTACCGACTTATCTGCGGTCTGTGGGGCGGATACGATCATCATTTCCATCGGTTCGCAGGGTTTGCAGAAACTGATGGAGGAACTGGCGGTCTATGAACTGAAAAACAAGACCTTTGTGCTTTGTATGAAAGGCCTGGAAATCGGCACGGGTCGGCGTCTATCCGAAATTGCAAAGGGGAATCTGGACAGCAGCAACCGGGTGGCCGTCTGGCTGGGACCGGGCCATGTGCAGGAATTTTACCGCGGTGTACCTAACTGTATGGTCATCGACAGCGATGATGAGGAAACCAAACAGCGCCTTGTGAAGGAATTTTCCGGTGATCTGATCCGGTTTTATTACGGCAGCGATCTGATCGGCAACGAGGTAGGCGCCGCCGCCAAGAATGTGGTAGGTATTGCCGCAGGTTTACTGGACGGACTGCATTTGGGTAGTCTGAAGGGTGCGCTGATGAGCCGCGGGACACGGGAAGTGGCACGATTGATCTGCGCCATGGGCGGCAGCGAACTGTCGGCTTACGGTCTGTGCCATTTGGGTGACTATGAGGCCACCGTTTTCTCCAAGTACAGTCACAACCGTCAGTTTGGTGAGAATTTTGCCAAGGGTGAGCCATACCACGATCTGGCAGAGGGTTATTACACCGTGCGTGCCATGTTGCTGTTAGGCGAGAGATACGGCGTGGAACTGCCGATCTGCGACGCGGTGTATCGTATTCTCTATGAAAATGCCGCACCAAAAGATGTGCTGCGTGACCTGCTGGAGCGGGGCTTGAAAGGTGAATTTGAAAAGTAAAACTACATAAAATCCTGCCAAAATGTTTAAAAGAACCTCAAAGCGCTCATAATGAGTGCAGAGGTTCTTTTTTTGAACATTTCGGCGGGCCGCGCGCCGGCAATACAGCGGTGGTCGACATTTGCGACCAAAGAGGTAGTGTATGAGTAAATATAACCAGTCAAAGGTCAAAGCCATGTTCGGTGGCAAGGGCTTTTACATAGCCCTTGTGCTATGTCTGGCAGTCGCGGCGGCTATTGTATACGTGGCGCTGCTGCATCCGCTGCAAAAGGCGGAGCCGGTGGTGGAGGCGGATCCTGCACCGGCAGCGCCGGTCATTCAGACCCAGCCCGTAGAGGAGGCATCCGTGGAGCCGATCATTGAGCCGACAGTCAAACCGGAGGAACTGGTGCCGCAGGTCATCTCTCCGCTGGACGGCACCACCGTGACAGTATTCAGTACCACGGAACTGATGTATGATGAGACAATGGCGGATTGGAGAACACACAATGGTCTTGACATCCAAGCCGCCGAGGGGGACAGTGTCAAGACCGCCGCTGACGGCACAGTGCTGTCGGTGAAGAACGACGAACTGATGGGCACCACTGTTGTTATTGAACACGCCGATGGCTATACCACCCAGTACAGCAGCCTGATGGCAGATCCTCCCGTCAGCGAGGGGCAGAAAGTCAGCAGTGGTGATATCATCGGGTGCGTGGGTACGACGGCCGACGCAGAGAGCAGTATGGGCGCACATTTGCACTTCTCTGTGTCAAAAGACGGCAAAGTTATTGATCCGGCCGAATACGTTAAGTAATATATTATAAAAACAATCCCGTTCGTATTCACGAACGGGATTGTTTTGTGATTTTTTGGATGGAAAATGGATGATGTGGGTGGTACGACTGACAGACCATTCGATACTTGCACCCTAAGATGTGGTGTGATATATTTGAAATGAATAACCAAGGGGAGGGAAGCGCGATGAAAAAGAACACAGCCAAACTCGTGATTTCCGTTACTGTGGGAGCAATTGGCGGCTATGCAGTATTCTACTATTTTTTCATAGAACTGATTTCTCTGTTTTTCACGGGCGGGATTTTGACGACTGCGATTAGCGTTCTTTGCCTTTTGCTTTGCATACTTGGTTTGTCAGCACTGATTTATCTTTTATTGACACGGCGTATTAAGAAGCAAGTGCTTTGGCTATTAGTGGCGGCATATATTTGCGTGGTGCTTATTGTTTTATTTGGACGACATGCGATAGGTCGTGTTTTTATATGGAATCCTATAAGAGGAATTACTGCGCTATCCGATTGGGAGATGGTATTGCAAAGTACCTTGAATTTTGTGCTGTTTATTCCTGTAGGTTATTTTTTCAGGAAACTGAATGTGTGTAAGACGGCTGTAATTGGTTTAATTTTATCAATTGCCTTGGAATTGATGCAAGTCGTTACGGTGCGGGGGATGTTCGACACGTTTGATATTCTGCTGTATGTACTTGGTATGGTTCTCGGCTCAATCCTCTTCCGTAAATGGGAATTTGAAGTAATATAACACAAAAACAATCCCGCTTGTTATCACAAGCGGGATTGTTTTGTATCATTTTGGCGTATCTCTTAATACATACCGCCCATGCCGCCCATATCGGGAGCGGCGGGTGCGGGCATAGGAGGCTGGGGCTTGTCGGCCACCAAAGACTCGGTGGTCAGCACCATGCCGCTGACAGAGGCGGCATTCTCCAATGCGCTGCGGGTCACCTTGGCGGGATCCACGATGCCGCTGGCGATCATATCGCAGTAAACTTCCTTATAAGCATCGAAGCCGTAGCCGTTCTCGCCGGAGGAACGAACCTTCTCCAGAATCACGGAGCCGTCCAGACCTGCGTTGGCAGCAATCTGACGGATAGGCTCTTCCAGAGCCTTGGCAACGATCTGCACGCCGGTCTTCTCATCGCCCTCGACGGTGTCCAGCAGAGCGGTGACAGCGGGGATCGCGTTGACGAAGATGGTGCCGCCGCCGGCGACAATGCCTTCTTCCACAGCGGCCTTGGTGGCGTTCAGAGCGTCCTCAATGCGCAGCTTCTTTTCCTTCATTTCGGTTTCGGTAGCAGCACCGACCTTGATGACTGCCACGCCGCCTGCCATCTTGGCCAGACGCTCCTGCAGCTTCTCGCGATCGTACTCGCTGGTGGTTACGCCGATCTGTGCGCGAATCTGAGCAACGCGCTCGCGGATAGCCTGTGCATCGCCTGCGCCGTCCACAATGATGGTGTTCTCCTTGGTGACCTTGACCTGACGGGCACGGCCCAGCATGGAGATGTCAGCTTCCTTCAGGCTCAGGCCCAGTTCCTCACTGATGACCTGACCGCCGGTGAGGATAGCAATATCCTGCAGCATTTCCTTGCGGCGATCGCCAAAACCGGGAGCTTTGACGCAGACTACGTTCAAAACGCCCTTCAGACGGTTGACCAGCAGAGTGCTGAGTGCTTCGCCTTCCACGTCCTCAGCAATGATGAACAGCTTCTTGCCGGACTGCAGCATCTGCTCCAGCAGGGGCAGAATGTCAGCAATCACGGAGATCTTCTTGTCGGTGATGAGAATGTAAGCATCGTCCACGATGGCTTCCATCTTCTCCATATCGGTTGCCATATAGGGAGTGATATAGCCGCGGTCGAACATCATACCTTCCACGACCTCGCTGTAGGTTTCAGCGGTCTTGGACTCTTCAATGGTGATGACGCCGTCAGCGCTGACCTTCTCCATAGCCTCAGCAATCAGAGAGCCGATGGTTTCGTCACCGGAGGAAACGGTACCTACGCGGGCGATATCCTCGGTGCCGTTGACGGTCTTGCTCTGTGCGCGGATAGCAGCAACAGCGGCGTCCACAGCCTTGGCAATACCCTTCTTCATTACGATGGGGTTGGCGCCGGCAGCCAGATTTTTCAGACCCTCGCGGATCATAGCCTGGGCCAGCAGGGTAGCGGTAGTAGTACCGTCACCGGCTACATCGTTGGTCTTGGTGGATACTTCGCGCACCAGCTGAGCGCCCATGTTCTCGAACGGATCGTCCAGTTCAATTTCCTTGGCGATGGACACGCCGTCGTTGGTGATCAGGGGAGTGCCGAACTTCTTATCCAGAACCACGTTGCGGCCCTTGGGGCCCATGGTGACCTTTACGGTATCGGCCAGCTGATTGACGCCGGCTTCCAATGCCTTGCGAGCTTCCTCGCCGCGCTTGATAATCTTAGCCATATAAATTGCCTCCTAAAATGAGATAAATGAAACGTGCGGTTATTTATTCGACGATTGCCAGAATGTCGCCCTGACGAACGATGATGTATTCCACCTCGTCCAGAGTGACCTTGGTGCCGGCATACTTATCGGTAATGACCTTGTCACCGGGCTTGACAGTCATGGTTACGGGATTGCCGTCCACCACGCCGCCGGGGCCGACGGAGATCACTTCTGCCACAGAGGGCTTTTCCTTTGCTGATGCGGTCAGGATAATACCGCCCTTGGTGGTTTCCTCTGCTTCGGTCATCTTCAGCACGACACGGTCAGCAAGCGGGGTCAGTTTCATAATGGGTGCCTCCTTATATATTTTTATTATAAAAACAATTCCAGCGTTAGCACTCAAATGCCTCGAGTGCTAACGCTGATTATCATACCACACTATAGGAATTTTGCAAGCGAAAAAAGGGAAAAAATCCAAAAGTTCACAAAATTGTTAAAATCCGAAAATCAATCCCGTGCGGTGCTGTTACAGTTGCAGCCGGCGGGGCCAAAGAAGTTCAGACGCTTGTCGCAAAGACGGATGACTACGTCGGAATTTGTGATACATTCACCGTCAAGGCAGGTGACGATATCGGGCTGTTCGGAATAAATGTGAATGACCTTGGGTGTGTAGCAGCGGGCGACCTGGGGGAAAGCATGGTAGTTACCCTTGGAGTAGGGACCCACAAACTTGACAAACATGGGGCGGCTGACCTTTTTCACCACCAAAGTGTTCAGCACGCCATCGTCCATGCGAGCCTCTGCCACCGGCATGAAACCGCCGCCATAATAACGGCCGTTACAGACTGCCACCAGAGCATAGTCATCCTCCACGGCCTTGCCGTCCAGTTCAACCGTCCAATGAGAGGCAATGCCCTTAAAGAGGAAGTTGACCAACAGGGAAACCACATAGCTGCCCTTACCGTCAAGCAGGGGACTTTCGCCATACTTATGTACATCTTTGGCAACGCGTGCGTCAATGCCGGAGCAGGCGATGGTCAGGGCAATGCGGCCGTTGACATCAATGGCATCCATGGGGAACTGAGGGCCGTCCCACAAATTTTCGGCGTCCTTGAATTTATCCAGATCGGGGCCGAAGTTTTTCAGGAAATCGTTGCCGGTACCTACGGGGATCACTGTCATAGCAGCATTGTCATAGCCGATAATGCCGTTGGCCACCTCGTTGACCGTGCCGTCACCGCCGCAGGCATAAAAGCGGAGTTCTTCGCCGCTGTCGCAGAGCCGTTTGGCGATCTCTGTGGCGTGGCCCTGCTTTTTGGTGAGGATACATTGTACATCCAGACCGTGCTTCTGACGCAGATTGTCTGCCATATCATAAATGCGCTGATGACTGTCGCGTTTGCCCGCTGCGGGGTTGATGATAAAAATGTGTTTCATGCGGAATCCCATCCCTTACATATTTATCTTTCGATAATCAGAAAATGACTACGAGTATTGTAGCAAAGACACAAAAGATAATGTGAATAAAGTGAAAATTATTGCCTAAAATCGCAGATTATACGTTGCCGTACATAAAGACATCGCACTTGATCATGCCATTATACAGTTTGCGTTTTTTGTCGGCGGTTTTGCCGAAGGTGCGCTCAAACTCCGTGTGACTGGAGAGTACCAATGTGCGCCACTTAGGCGGCAGATCGCGCCAGACCTTGCCGAACTGGCGGTACAGTTCCTCCGCCTCCTGCTTTTCTAAAAGACGCTCGCCGTAGGGCGGATTTGTGACCAGCTGACCGTACTCACTGTCGCGGTGGAAAGAGCGCATATCGGCCACCTCAAAACGGACGATATCGTCCACGCCGGCCTTGCGGGCGTTATCTTTGGCAATGGCCACAGCCTGCGGGTTTACATCGCCGCCCCAGATGTCGTACTTGCCGTGGAACTCCTTGTCCATGGCCTCATCGGCGGCATCGAGCCACGCATCGGCGGGCAGGAAACCCCACTTCTGCGCGTCAAAGCTGCGGTCAAGACCGGGGGCGCGGTTTTTGGCGATCAAAGCAGCCTCGATAGGAATCGTACCACTGCCGCAGAAGGGATCGCAGAAAGGATCGCGACCGCGATAACGGCTCAACAGTACCATGGCTGCTGCCAATGTTTCGCGCAAGGGCGCCTCCACGCCGATAGCACGATAGCCGCGTTTATAAAGACCCTCGCCGCTGGTATCCAGACAAATAGCGGCCATATCCTTGAAAATAGAGAAACGAACCTGATATTTGATGCCCGTTTCGGGGAACTGTTCCAAATGATAGTGGGATTTCAGACGCTCCACCATGGCCTTTTTGATAATGGACTGGCAGGCGGGGACGGAATGGAGCTGGGAGGAGATGGAGTAGCCTTTTACGGGGAAAGCGGCATCGCGGGGCAGATAATCTTCCCACGCAATGGCTTTTGTACCCTGAAACAGTTCTTCAAAACTGCGGGCAGGGAACTCGCCCAGCACCATCATAACTCTTGCGCCGCAGCGCAGATTGATATTCAGACGGGCGCAGTCTGCCAGACTGCCACGGCAGAGAATACGGCCGTTTTCCACGCGCACATCCTGCAAACCTAATTTTTTAACTTCGTCACCAACTAATTTTTCCAATCCCAGCAGGCAGGGAATCAAATATGTTACCATAGAGTACCTCAAATCATTATATTGCAGTTTTGTTCAGTATACAGCGCGAAATAAAAAAGCGCAACCGAAAATTTACAGTAGCGCAATACAAGTTTTTCGGTTATAATGATAGCATGACAGGGAAAAAGCAATGTAAACTTAAAGTTGCGGAGAGAAAATGCGAAATGCAACTTTGAGTTGATAGACATTTACCGTATTTTTGCTATGATAGCCATAACAAAAGACGAGGGAGGAAGTATATGGCGTTTGGAGATCGTCTGCAGGAGATTCGCCATAGCAGTGGTTTGACGCAGGAACAGTTTGCGGAGCAATTGCAGGTATCACGTCAGGCCGTGAGCAAGTGGGAATCCGGTCGGGGGTATCCCGAAATCGAAAAAATCCTATATATCTGTCAGCGCTACCATGTGACGCCCAACGAACTGTTTGGCGAAGAGGCGGGCGTTGAGCAGACAGAGGAAAAGACGGTGCAGCAGGAGAAGGCGACACATACTGAAAAGGCAGCCAGCCGCAATCTGAAAACAGCACTTACCTCGTTTTTCTACAATCTGTCGCCCAAGAATAAGTGGTTGGGTGCGGCGACCCTGCTGGGTATCGCACTGCTGTCACTTTTATTGGGCGCGTGCTTGAAAGGAGGCACAACCAACATGATGACAATGATATGGATCGGCGCCATCGTGGTGTTCGGCATTGCCGAGGCAATGACCGCAGGCCTGGTATCCATCTGGTTCGTGATCGGCAGTGTGGCCGGCTTGATTGCGGCCATCTGTAACGGCCCGCTGTGGCTGCAGATTACGCTGTTCTTCGTGGTGTCGGTGCTGACGCTGATTGCCACAAGACCGCTGGTGAAAAAGATGGTCTACAAGGACAACGTGGCCACCAATGCCGACCGCGTGCTGGGCAATATGGCCCGCGTGACGGAGGCTATTGACAACACCATTCCCACCGGCGCGGTGTACGTCGACGGCAAAACATGGACGGCACGCAGCACAAACGGTGAAGTGATCGCCGTGAGCGAAATGGTGCGTGTGGTCAAAATGGAGGGCGTCAAGCTCATCGTAGAGAAGTAAGCAAAAAACATCAACATACATAATTTTAATTAGGAGGAAAGAAATATGGGTATTCCCGGCTACATTGGTATTATCGTTTTAGTGGTATTGCTGCTCATCATCATTGTCAGCAACATCCACGTGGTGCAGCAGTCCCGCGCTTACGTGGTGGAGCGTCTGGGTGCGTTCCATGCCGTTTGGGGTGTGGGCCTGCATCTGAAGCTCCCGTTCATTGAACGCGTGGTCAAGAAGGTGTCCTTGAAGGAGCAGGTGGCAGACTTCGATCCCCAGCCCGTGATCACCAAGGATAATGTTACTATGCAGATCGACACGGTCATCTATTTCCAGATTACCGATCCCAAGCTCTACACCTACGGCGTGGAGTATCCCATGAACGCTATTGAAAATCTGACTGCTACTACCCTGCGTAACATCATCGGCGACATGGAACTGGATCAGTCCCTGACCAGCCGCGATGTGATCAACGCCAAGATGCGCTCTATTCTGGACGAGGCCACCGATCCTTGGGGTATCAAGGTCAACCGCGTGGAGCTGAAGAACATTCTGCCTCCCAAGGAGATCCAGAATGCCATGGAAAAGCAGATGAAGGCCGAGCGTGAACGCCGTGAGTCCATTCTGCAGGCAGAAGGTCAGAAGGCCAGCCAGATCCTCGTCGCCGAGGGTGAACAGCAGTCCGCCATTCTGAAGGCTGACGCTGCCAAGCAGGCCAAGATCATGGCCGCTGAGGCAGAGGCAACCTCTATCCTGAAGGTGCAGCAGGCGTTGGCCGACTCCATGCGTATGCTCAACGAAAATGCGCCTAACGATCAGGTCATTAAGCTCAAGGCTCTGGAAGCCTTCCAGAAGGTCGCTGACGGCAAGGCTACCAAGATCATCATTCCCAGCGAAATTCAGGGTCTGGCCGGTCTGGCCACCTCTATCAAGGCGCTGGCGGAGAACGAGGAAGAAAAGTAAAGAGGAAAAGAACAGAGCAGGGCGAGCATGCCCTGCTCTGTCTATAAAGGGGAGAATATGAGTGAGATGAAAGCACCCGTTTGCTATGCCTGCGACACGGAATTACAGCTGAAAAAGCGTGCTATTTTACAACTGACCGATGCGGAGAATTTGCTGATGTCCGCTGAGATGATGTATGCCGATATCTATGTATGCCCGCAATGCCGCCGCATGGAATTTTTCAGTCCGCTCTCACCGGCAGAGAAACTCGACCAGATCCCCAAGGAGGGCGTGGAACGGTATGAGTACAATTTCAAGGACTACACGGAAAAGCAGCTGCAAAAGGTGATCGAAGGAAAAGGCTACGTGGACGAGGCGAAACGGGCAGCAAAGAGACTGTTGGCGAAAAGGAGAGGCTATGGAGAGTAAAATCATTCGTATGGAGCGAGTGATGCAGGGCAACCTGACAGAGGTGGTCGCAACGCTACGCAAGGAAATGCTGGTCAATGCTGAACTGGTGGCGGAAAACAGCCGTATGGCCGATGATGGCCAAGCCATCATGCTGAATTTTGAGAAGTATTATTTACGCAACGGCAGTTATGCAACGCTGGCGGTTTTGCTGACGGATTTCGGCGGCATACAGACAGCCGACATCGTAGGCAGCGGAGGCGGAAACG
>JAZLIB010000163.1:0-10905 GCA_045617185.1 Vescimonas sp. | reverse complement strand
CTTTTTCATTGCCACCTCATCATAAAGAATGAAGCCCTGCCCTTAACGGGTAGGGCTTCATTTTATTCATTAGGAATTAAAGAGATTTGCGGTCGAAGCAGTATGATAGCAGAACATTTCTCCCGTTCCATCTTGTGTTTGGAAATCACAGATTGCGGGATCAAGGAACACCTCACCTACATCATAAAAGTCAAACCCGCATGTATTTTTATCCGCAGAGTTGGCTTTTCCGAAATCAAACTGGCCACAACTTGCAATATTAGCGGACATTTGGAAACTTTCAAAGTACAATTCCGGTTTTGCATAAGTCTTTTTCATACTTAAATTCTCCTTTCTGTCCTCTTATCACTGAGCAAACAAACGATCCATAGATGACTTTGCAAAGTCAACCGTATCGTTACTCGTTGTTGGCGCAAAACTAAAGGTCTCCATCTCGCCCGGTTTACTGGTAATCTTGAAATTAGTCAAGGCCACTAAATTCTCGCCGGTATTGGAAATAACGAACGTATAACTGCCGCCTTTGCTCAAATCCACAAGTTTAGACAGATCATAGTACAAGTCGGTGGCAGTATTGATCGCATACTCTGCCGACTTCACTACGGTATTGTTAACCTTGATCTGGACATTCAGTTTCGCGCCCGCGCCGGCAGGAGCCTTAGCGCCCAGCTGCAGGGAAGCGATTGCATTCTGTGCAATAGTCGAGTCAAACGCGATAGCCTGGCCAGTTGCCAGATAGCATTCGTTGTTGGGACCGATATCAGCATAGGTTGCGACATTTGCCATGCCGTTATTGGTTTCTACGAAGCAGATACCGTTGCTGCCCAACGATTTAGCGTCGACCAGCATATTCCGCACAGTCTTATAAACCGGCTTGTATTCGTTATCTGCCACATAGGCATTCTTAACTATCGAATCTTCCGGCTCATAGCCTGCAGGATCATAGATACGAATGGCATCGAGAATAAAGGTTGTAGAACTGTGTCCCTCGGGATCAGCAAACTTATTGTAAGCTACATTGATCGTTACGTTGTGCTTACCGTAGGCCAACCCCTCTACCTTCATTACCGGAATCTGATACAAACTGCTAATGCCGCTTGTCGTCTTGTAGTAATTGTTGATCATCAGACTCTTTTCCGTCTTACCGTCCGCACCGGTTACCTTGACAGTAATGAAACCGGAGGTATTATCGGTCAGAGAAATCACATCAAATCCGGTACCGGTGAAGCTAAATTCAGCACTCACGGGGTTACCTGCTGTAACGGTTGCCTTGCGTGCGCTGCCCAAGCTGTAGGTACTAAAGTTCTTATAGGCACTGTCCATGCCGTAGACATTATTGGCATCGATCGTGCTCACACTGGTAGTACCGGGACGATCCTCGTCCTGCGTAGCCGTCGTGTCGGTCGTTCCCTCGTTAGACCATGTGCCGTTGAACTTCACAAAGTCATCTTCGTAGTAGATGGTCGTAGCAGGAATGACCGCAATTTCGCCGTAGTAATATCCCTTATTGACATCGAGCGTAGAATCGTTACCCTGATAATCAACAGCATAGGAGAACACTTCCGCATTCATCATGCACATTTCATTAAGCTGATAGCGAACGAAATTGCCGTTAATCTCAGCACTGCCGTACTGGGCCTTATCGTAACTGTTGCCGAAACCGCTTGCCAGATCCTTTTCAGGTGTCTCACTGCTGTGCTTTGCACCGATTGCTGCCAGCTTTCCGGTTTCATAGAACATATCGTTGCTCAAAACGTCGATATCCACAGGCAGACCGTAGTCGATCACGACTGCATCCTTGATGGCACCCACGGTGTACTTCACAGCAAACCATACGGTAGTCGCGGTGTAATTATGATCTGCATTGTGATCATCAACGTTATTGGAGTACACATCGCCAGCTGCATAACCGGTAACATAGGTAGTCTGCGGAGTCGTGCCGCTTGTGATATGCCAACTACCCTCCTGCGTGCCGGAGTTCACGGTAATCTTGTAACTTGCGCTGGGATCATAGAGTGCATATTCATCGGGAATCGCCGTAGCCAAGACAGATGCCTCGACATCGTAATCGCCGTTGAACATGACCTTATCGCCTTCATTGGGCGGTGTCACGATCACTCTGTCACCGAAACCGGTAACTGCACCCTTTGCGTTAACGGGTCGACCCTGATCGTCGACCAGATAAGCGGCGTAGTAAACTACGGCAGCCTTCCATGCCAACTGAGGAATCGGAGCCTCCTGAGACACTTCTGCGCCGGCATAGTTCACATAGTTCAGTGTTGCGTGATCGTTGGTGGGATAGGTACCTGCATCGCGACGGCCTTGCATGGTATCGGTCAGATACACAAAGTAGCGCAGTGCGAATTCTTTCTCGCCGATCGTACCCAGATTCCATCTGAAGTGCTCAGGACCTACCGAAAGCGTTTCGCCGTTGAATGTAACAGTCTTAGCGGTGGTGGTATCCGTATTATAAACGAAGTTCTTTGCCACGATTACGCCATCGCTGTTAAGGATATTGGTCTTGCCGTTGTCGATCAGATTAGAGAATGCCTGTGTACCGTCGGCATTGAAGGTTATCTTTTCGACCACAGTCGGTGTACTGCTCTTACGGGAACCGACTTTATCAATGGAAACTGTGCCATTCTCATAATCGTTGAGTGTCCAGACATCGTAAGTCACGACCTCGATTGAGGAATCGTATGCACCCTTGCCAAACTTACCTCTCTGCAGATCGTACTCCGCGCCCATCTGGTCGTCGAAGTATGCCTCGGTAGCAGCCTCGAAGATGTCGCCCTTAATGGTCGCAAATACGGCATCAAGGTCGCTGGAGGAATTAGCGAAATGGTAGTATTTATCGGAGGTTGCCATCTCCTTGACCAACTGCTCTGCGTTGGCAACGGTCAGATAACCGTCCTTATCAAGGCAGAAACCGATGGAATAGACAATGGCGCCCAAACCGGGTACAGAATCGATATACTGCTTGCCATCTGTAGTAGATGCAGAGGTGTTCTTCGTCTTATCGATTACATCATAGTTCGTTGCGGGGTCGCCCTTGATGGCCTCGTTCCAGCGATGCTTCTGGGCATAGGTACCAATACCGCCGAAGAAATACTTGTGCGGGGAATTGGTTTTCACATACTTTGTAAAATCTTGTTCAGATGTACCGGTGCCATTGCCGTCAAAAGTACCTGTCAGCCACCAGGACCAGTCATGCGTTTTCGAAGTCGCGTCGGTGAGGGATGCATTAGTGGTAAAACCGTTGTACTGGTTGGCCGCACCGTCGGTCATGAACACCACGATCAGATCTCTGTCTTCTCCATTTGCCTTGTTCTGTTTCTCAATGGCATCACCCAACTGATAGGTGGCCCAGAAAGCGTAGTCGTAGTTCGTACCGGATGCATAGGGAGAATTAGCATCTTTTCTAGGACCATTCGAAATATCCTGATCGTTTCGTGCGTTGGTATGGAACTTATTGTAAATCGTGTCTACATCCAGATCTTTGGCATCAATGAATGCACCGGCATTCAATGCATTGTCACCGGTGTACACTTTACCGATTGTATTGGCACTGAAAGTCCCACCATTCTGCATGATATCATTATCAGTATCTCTGGCATACGGCACAGTGCTGCTGGTACCGAAACCGTTAAAGTCAGCAATGGCCACATTGATGTCGCCGTTGGAATTCTTCAGGTCAGTCAGCAACGTTTTGAAGGAATCTGCAAAAACATAACTTCTCGGCTGTGTCATTCCGTCCGGTATTCTTACCATGGAACTGGAAGCATCCAGCATGATGATAACATCTACGCCGCGATCGAGGGGAATACCTCTGGCAGACAGTTCCACCTGAGCCACACCGGTATGCTCGAAGTCAATACCGGTGGCGGTCTTGTTCAGTGTCACAGAACCTTCATTGGGGCTCTTGGGGAAGCGCTCCAGATCGGGATTGACCGTAACATTCAGCGTATACGGTAACTCACGGCCACCGTATTTGACCGTCTGGCCACTGTAGGTACCCGCTTTCTTGATGTTGTAGTCACCGCTGACCATACTCAAAGTCACGGGGATTTTTACCGTTTCACCATCGCTGTATTTGATCACGATGTTGGAACCGGTATCTGTATTCAGTTTGTCGCCCACATACACAGTACCGGCCTGATCGATGGTAATACTTTCAATTTCCTTGGAAACAAATTTTACCGTGAGTTCGCCAAGTTTAACGTTCTTATACATGACGGACAGAGTAGCCGTACTGTCCTCATTCGGAGTAAGACTGCCGCTGAAAGTGTAATCCGTAGTTTCAGTCTTACCGGTGCTTTGTGCCTTGGTATTGGTGTAAACAACAATGTTGTTGCGGATAAAGGTTTCTACCTCGCTCTGGGTGGCGAACTGTCCGGTGGGGATCTCAAAATCGCCCGTCGTACCCAGTGCGGCAAAACCACCACCGACAACATTGCTCTTGAAGAGATAGAGGTTTGAACTGCTGCTATTTCCGCTAAAACCATTATTATAACGAATATAGGTCGTTCTTGTGCCATCAACTCGTCTAATAGTTACCGAACCGGTTCCCGAAAAAGTTGCCGCCTGGCCAGTTGACTGCCCAGTGAGAATCGTGCGACCATTATTACTATAAGCTGGGTACAGATAATTTCCAGCGCTGTCCTTGATGGTATAATTGCCGTTGCTTCCAGTCAGTGTAAACACGCAAGTAGGATCAGACAGCGTAGAAATCTGATTGTTGGACGCATTGACACTCACGCGACTACCGGAACTGTTCAATGCGTAGACATTGCCGTTACTGCCGCTGACGATCAGATATTTCTCACCGGATACAATACCGTTGATGCCGTTAGTAACACGCTGATATACCGGGTCACCCGAGATTGCCTTCCATTCCAACTCATTTTCAGCCACCATATAGACGCTGAAATGATTGGTGGTAAAGTTGGCCACGCCACCCTCAACAGTGGCGTTCATATCCTCCAGCGTACCGTCATCATTCACATGATACACACTGGTCTTGTTCGCATCAAAGCCTTCGGGCACGGGCATCGTCACCTGAACCTCATTGCCCTGCTCGTAGCCTTCAATATTGATATCGTATGCCTGATACTTCGAGATGTCCGCAGCAATCAGCGCAGACTCTGCCACCGTCTCCTCAGAAACAGACAGACCCGTGCCGGACTTGGTCACCACACTGATACCGCTGGCATCGGTAAAGGTCTGGACCTCGGGTTCGGGATCAACGGGATCTACAGGATCAACGGGATCAACCGGAGGATCTACGGGGACAGTGCCGATAACCCGAGGACTGTCATACGTCGTAGCATCGACAGAAACATTTGCCACAAAGGCATCTACAAGAGATTTGCCGCCGTTATCACGGTAAGTAGTATGATCACCGGCATGCTTCAGAACGTGCAGGCCGTTGGCGTCATAGCGGTTGATGGTCACGGAATTACCGTTAATTTCAAAGGAGGTCATGGTCAGTGCGCTGTCAGCATTGGAATAACTGTCATAATAGCCCACATAACCGGCATTCATATAGGTGAAGTTCAGCGTATAACTGTCGAAATGATCCCAGCCCTTGACACCGGACTCGTCAGCGATCAGGATATCATCGCCCGGCTCCAGATAGATGGCGGAGCCACCCAGATAGGAGTCATGATCGCAGGAGTGGTTATGACCGAACAGGAAGATGATGTTCAGATCTTCTGCCGCCTCGTTGATCACATCAAAAATGGGTTTGGCATACAGAGCCGTATTATCATAGCCATACTGTCCGTTGAATATTGTACGAGGGCCTGCATGCAGAGGCACATGGGATGCAATAAAGATAGGCTTGTCGTAGCCTTCTGCAATCTTCGCATCAAGATACGGCTTCAGATTATCCGCCACTCTCTGGCTGATATTGTGACTGACGGTATAAGACTCATAATCGTCCTCGTCAATAACATACACGCCGTAATGGTCGGTATCGTGTGCGCCGGTGCTGGCAATGCCCGCATTTTTGGCATCGTGGTTACCCTGCACGTACACCGTGTCGATATCGCCAAAATTCCGGGTAATGCACTCATCCAAAGCGTCCATACCGTTTTTAGAGTTGGTCGTGCCATTCTCACCGGTGTAATAGTAGTCACCGCAGAATATCATACCGTCTACATCTGTGTAGCCGTTACCTTTAATCTGGTTTACGATATTCTGTACTGCGTTAACACCGGGCGTATGATCTGTGGTCGTGCAGCTCTTGTTCTGGAAGTCAGAGCCCGCGATCACTACCGCATGGTTTTCCGCATCCTCTGCTGCAAACACTGTTGTCGGCACCAGAGACAGCATCATTACCAGCGCGAGTAACAGTGCGCTGATTCTTGACACATTTTTCTTGCGAACTTTCATGTCAAACTCCTCCTTTAATCATTCATATATCTGTATTTTTTGTTTCTACAATTTTTGTGAACGGGTTGTCACCTAAAAATAGGCGCACTCCACCCGCTAATTATACATTTTTTATTGTATCAAATCATTTTTCAAAATGCAACAATTTTTTCATTTTCCTTAGAATATCGGCAATTTACCTCCGCTTATCCCCAACAGCAAATAAAGGCTACCGGAGAAACTATCCGGTAGCCTTTACACGCTATGATATCTTTTTCAGTTTGCCTTTTTCGTCTGCTTTTCAACGGCTCATGTTACTGTCAATGTGTAACCGCTCACCGTATAACCGTCATAACTGACAGTCAGGTTTCTGTATGTGCCTCTCTTTTTGACATTATAGTTGCCGGAAACCATGCTTAGATTTACAGAAACAGTATCTCTGCTGCCGTCGGTATAGGCTATAATCAGCGTGGAACCCGTCGCCGTATCGCTCGAAGCCCTTGCACGAACACTGCCGGCCTTATCTACCGTTACCGCAGAAACAACCTTTCCGGTAAATGTCACCTCAATAGGCCAGCTCTTACCGCCGCAACTGATTGTCAGTATGCCGCTGCCAGCCGCGGAGGGATTCACCGTGCTGGTAATATCGTATTCGACTGCAACTTTGTTGCTATCACGTGCATCGCTTGATTGATATACCGTAATCTCATTTCTCAGATACTGTTCAAGCGCCGCCTGATCGGCAAATTCTCCGGCATTGAAACTAAAACTGTTTTCTCCGACCAAGGCCAGATAGTAATGCTCGCCCGCGACAGACTCCGTACCCGTATACTTATACAGACGGACATAGTGGGGTGTGGCATGGGCATAGTTGCTGCTGTTGCTGACCTTATCGGTAGCCCAACCATTATTATACATCAGGTCTGCATTTGCGCTGCTGTTATAATAGCGGATCAACTGGTACAGACCGGTATTGCCATTGGCATTGATAACAATCTTGGGTGCCGTGTTATCATAGGAGAAATCACCGCTGGCGCCCGTGCCGAGTTTCAGATATACACCCCTGTTCGCCTTCAGATACCAGGCATCATATGTACTGGGTGCGGTGACAGCCGTAGATGTCACGGTGTAGAGTGTAATGCTCTGCGAATTCGCTGCGGTACTCCCGCCCTCATAGCGGATTGTCCAGGAATATGTATACCAGAACATCCAACCGTTTCTTATGCAAGTGGCGCTGGTCACGCGGTGGTACTGTCCGTCCGATGTGGCGTAATAGTAGTTTCCGGGATTGGGCAGCGTGTAGCTATTGTTGTTGGCGGTAACCGTGGTTGCCTTATAAGCATTGGTCGTTCCGGTAGTCACCATCGGACCGTCAATCTTACCGTTTTCGCCAATAGTCCAGTCTGCCAACGCATGAGTCTCCGCATTCACAACGGCGACATTTCCCTCGATAGAAACCGGCTTTTGCAAAACGTCGCTGTAACCGCTGCCACTTCCCTTGTCAGCCAATGCAATATCCGCATCGGGTGCCACAATCAGATAGTGGCTGCCGTTATCCACTCCGTTGGTATCCAACGTATAAGTGTAGCGCGTTTCACCGGGGATGTTCACTTCTTCCCAGTTCAGTGAAGACGTGCCGAACTGCGCCAGCATATAGTTGCCGAACCGATTTGTTTCAAATGTTGCCACGCCGTTTTCAATGGCAGCATTCACATTTTCCAGATTGTTCCCGTTCACACGGAATACGCATACCTGATCTGCATCGTAATCATTCGGCACGGGAATTGATACTCCGGCATTGTTTCCCGCCTCAAAATCTGTTACAGAAATATCGTACAGCTTATACTTTTCAATATTTTCATAACTTGTCGTGTCAGAAAGTATATTCACGACCACCCCCGTACCGGACATAGCCGTTACGCTGATACCGGTCAGTGCATCGATGAAAGTCTGCTCTTCGGGTTCAGGATCAACCGGAGGATCTACCGGAGGATCTACCGGAGGATCCACGGGGGGATCTACCGGGGGATTCGCCGACTTCAAAGCAATTGTCTGGGGGCTGTTGTATGTTGTTGTATCAGCCGGAACATTTGCGACAAACGCATCTACCAATGCCCTGCCGCCGTTATCTCTGTATGTTGTGTGGTCGCCGGCATGCTTCAAAACGTGCAGGCCATTTGCGTCATAGCGGCTGATGGTCACCTGATCGTCGTCAATGGCAAACACTGTCATCGTCAGGGCATTATCTGCGTTTGAATAATCTTCATAATACCCCACATATCCCGCGTTCAGATAGGTAAAGTTCAGCGTCTGTGTGGCGAAGTGATTCCAACTTTTTGTGCCCGTTCCATCGGCAATCAGGATATTGTCGCCCTTTGCCAGATAAATAGCCGAACCGCCAAGAAAAGCATCATGATCCTTAGAGTGATTGTGACCGAACAGGAAGATAATATCCAGGTCTTCTGCCGCCGTATTGATTGCCTCAAAAATCGGTTTGGCGTACAGTGCGCAGTTATCATAGCCGTTTGTACCGTTCCAGATCGTACGGGTACCGGCATGCAGCGGCACATGGGATGTCACGAAGATAGGTTTGTCATATCCTTCCTGGATTTTTGTATTGAAATAGGCCGTCAGATTTGCTGCGAGTTGGTTGCTTCTGCTCAGACTGACATTATAAGATTCATAATCGTCCTCGTCCAACACGTACACGCCGTAATTGTTCGTATCATGCGCTCCCGTACTGGCAACACCCGCAATTTTTCCGTCGTGATTGCCCTGAACAAACACCTTGTCCACATTACTGCCGAAGTTGTTGGTAATGCACTGGCTCAATGCGTTCAAGCCGTTAACGGAGTTTGTCGTGTTGTTTTCACCGGTTTTATAATAGTCACCGCAGCAGATAAAACCGTCCGCATTTGTATAACCGTCAGCTTTAATCCGATTCAGTATTCCCTGCACTGCGTCAACACCGGGTTGATGATTCGTCGTCGTGCAAGACTGGTTCTGAAAATCAGAACACGCCAACACAACCGCCGTGTTTTGTCCGTCACTTGCTGCAAACACCGTTGTCGGCAGCAGAGAAAGCATCATCACCAGTGCTAAGAGTATCGCACGGATGCGTGATACGTTCTTTTTGTGAACTACCATTTCTCTTTCCTCCTTTACTGTGTATCGCTCCTCTTTCGTTTTTATCCTCTTTATGATAATCAGTCCGTATATCTTGAGGCTCTAGATAAAACGTACCAATTACCTATATCTGCACTATACCAGCAATATACCAAAAAATCAACAAATTTGTAAAATAAATCCATATTTTTTTATTTCCCTCCATCAGTTGCAGCCGTCTTTTCCGATTTATGCACCGTCAGACAAACAAAATCACCGGAGTCATCAACTCCGGTGATTTTGTTTACGTATTTATTTTCGCCCGATTTTCCCCGTTATCGGGTCCGCAAAAACAGCCAACTGCGGCGGATCATACGACCAGATCACGAACACCGCAGCCACCGCCAGCAGGAACACTCCTCCCAGCCATTGCCACACCTTACCGCGCAGTTTTCGCGTGGCAAGTAAGCGCCAACTGACCCAGAACGCCAACAGCACCGCCACTTGGAAGATAATGATATTTACCAGCGAACTGTTAGCACCTGTAACACCCTGATAGGTATAAAAAAGTGCCGGAATAGCAACCGATCCTGTCAGCAATCCCGCGGCGCGTGCCGCCAAAACGGAGGTCTTGCTTTCGCGTAGTACCAGCCATTCGATAATCGACCACACGATCCACGGCATTGCCAGCAGTTTCATGTGTTCCCAAGCAGATTCATTGGTAGCGGCAAATGCCGCCACAATATCGTTTTTGCCGCTCCAGTTGTACACAAAATGCAGCAGGTTTCCCGCCGCAATAGTAAGCAGCAATCCGATGACCTCCCATGTCCGCCATCTTCGCTCTGTCATTCTGTATCCTCTCCTCGCAAACTGATTACCTCATTTTACGCGGATCGGACGGGTTTTATACCTTAGTAGTTATCGTTAAATACGATGACCTGCTGTTCTATTTCCGTATCTATCTCCCACTCGTTTCCGGACAGTTTCTGCACGCACGTCGCAGGGAACAGATTCACAAACTTCTCCACTGTGGCAAGCGTCTCAAACCCATATTTGCCGTGTCTGTAGTGCATGGGAATCACAACGCGCGGATTCACCTGCTCCACCACTTTTTTGGCAAGCACCCCATCAATGGTATACGTACCACCCACAGGGATCATCAGCACATCGCACCCATATAGCCGCTTTGCCTGCTCCTCACTCAGAAGATGTCCCAGATCACCCAGATGGACAACCGTCAACCCTTCCGCCTTGAGAATATGCACTGTATTCTTGCCGCGCTTTTTTCCGCCCGCATCATCATGGCAGGTGTCCAAGGTTTCGATGACGAACGGGCAGTCCCGCTCAATCAGAGGCATGGCAATATGCTCACGGGCATTGTGATCGTAATGTTCGTGACTGCATAGCGTCTTGTGAGCCGACACCTGC
>JAZLIB010000162.1:0-6957 GCA_045617185.1 Vescimonas sp. | reverse complement strand
ACATAGCTGCCGAAGGTGGGATTTTCGGGCTTTTCTGTCAGCACTTCAGTGCCGTTGCAGAGATCGAACATGGGCGCCAAAGTGATTTCGATGGGATCTGTGCCGCTCTGGGTGAGCGTAGCTGTTGAGCCGGAGATAAAGGCTTCGACTGCGCCGGTCACGGTTGCGCCGTCAGCAGTTATTGAGCCTTTTCCAGCCTCAAGCTTTCCGTATGAAGTCACACTGCCATCTATAATGGTCAGCGCGTAGGATTTCATGCCGCAGGCTCCCGCATTACCGGCATTGGCTGTCAACGTACCGTAGTTGGTGATTACACCAGTTCCACTGGTTTTGGCTATACAGTATATGCCATATTGACCAGCCGTAGCAATCAATACAGCTCGGTTTTCGAGGTTACCGACACAATATATACCAGCTGTAGAATTACCCGCCACAGCCTCCGATGTAGAATTACCCGCCACAGCCTCCAATGTACCATTACCCGTAACTGTCAGTCCACCATCAACATAAATTCCGTATCGGGTTCCGTCACCGTCACCGATACGAATGGTGTTACTGCCCGTGACGTCAATAGCGAGTGGGATCAACGATCCCAGTGCATCGTAAAAAGAGCCCAAACTCACGCCCTCTGCAGCCTCGATGGATGCATTGTTCATGGTGAGGGTTGCGGGAGCAACCGGTTCTGTTGTCGCTGCAGTAAAGGAAAGACCGTAAGTCGCAAGCTCGTCATCCTTTGCCGCAGTCTCGCTGCTGCCGATATAAATGCCGTCTTCCTTGATGGTGATTCCCTCTGTAAGGACAAAGGGCGCGTCATCCTCACTGCTCGTTTTCCAGTGGGCGTAATAGCTCGTACCTGCGGTAAAACTCTCGACCTTTTCGCCGCCGGTACGGGATGTGTACCAGCCGTCAAAGTAATACGTCGCATCATTATTTGTTACCGTGTAATATGTTTTATCACCTACCGTCTCTGTGGTATCACTCGGAGCCGGTGAAGTGGACAGGTCCGTACCGAGAACACGAGCATCATTCGGTTCGCCGGGATGGTTATTATAGAAGAACGGGATGGTAGTGATGATGACATTTTTATCAGAGCCCTTCATCGGGAGTTCCTTTGTATTGGCATCAACCGAGCCGGTATGCGTCGAATTGACTCCTGCGATGGACATCGGGGCGAAACCGCCATCCGCGTGAAGGCCGGAGCCCTCCATCGTACCGCCGGACGCGGTTAACTTCCCAGTCGTATAGATGCCGTTGACCGAATTGACAGCCATTGTACCGATACCGATCATCGAGCCGCCGGAGTTGGTGAGATCTTTGGTGGCATAGATGCCGCGTACTGTGCCGCTCGTCGTGGTTCCGGCTGTGCCGATCATGGTACCGGCGTTGTCCAGCGCGCCGTTAGCATAAATGCCGTACGTCGCGCCGCTTTTCGTTTTGCCGCCCGTTGCAGTGATCCTGCCAGTTGAATTATTCGTCAAAGCTCCTGTTTCAACAAACAATCCATAAGATGCCGCGGCAGTGGTCTGATCGCCGCCTTGTGCTTCAATCGTGCCATTGTTGGCAAGCGTTCTTATACTCATACCGGCAGAATAACTATTTGTGGATTTGACGGAATCCGAACTACCGCCATAGGCCTTGATCGTGCCGTTATTCACATAACGGCTAGAGCCACCATTTTCGTCATACTGGAACACACCAAAGGAATACATCGCGCCGTTTCCGCCGTACGCCTCAATATACCCGTTGTTCGTGAACGTGGCAGTATTTCCGTTTACGGTGCAGTTCGGGGAATAGAAGCCGTAGGACCACTTATACGCCGTACCGGCTTTGCTGATCAGCGTAGCGTCATTGGTCACATCCTTGGAAACGGAGAAAAATCCCAGAGTACTGTGCGCTTCGGCATCGCTCAGATCGATCATGAGACTTGCGCCTTCCTCACCAGATTTGATTTCCAGACTCTGCCACGCGAATATACCGTTCATCGTGAAGTTGATGTTTTGATTATTGTCACTTGTGTAGTTGCAGTGTTCTTTAACCACAATCGTATTCTCGCCCTTAAGCGTCAGTTCTGTATCAACGTTGAAGCACAAAGCGGACAAGGTCGATTTCGTGCCGGTAAAAGGATAGTTCGCATTTACGTACAATCCTCCGTTCGGGATGTCAATCGTCACATTGTCGAAGGTGACCTTCACGGGGTCGCTGCCGCTTGCGGGGGTGAACGAAACGCCATAGTTGTTCGATGTGGCGTCGCTGCCGGCGATCTTGGTGGAAGGGCCACTGCCCACCACATAGACGCCATCAGCGTTTACAATAACGCCTGCAGTGATTGGATCGTGTGTCGCGGCAAACGCCATTGTCGGCAAGAGCGAGACTATCAGCATTGCTGTCAGAATTATTGATAATAATCTTTTCATATTTTTTCCTTTCTGTAATTTTGTTTATATGTCATCAGGACTTGCCTGTTAATGCGGTTAAACATTGTATCCGGCAGCCAATTCCGGGTACAAAAAAAGATTGCGGCACTCAAGGACACAGTTTACCTGTCCCTAAAGCAGTCGCAATCTTATGTTTTATTATTGAATTGAAAGTTGAGAGGTCGACAATAAAGCGCAGTATTGCTACGCTTGCTTGCTTGCTTGCTTGCTTGCTTGCTTGCTTGCTTGCTTGCTTGCTTGGAGATTATCACATTCGCGAATCATCTTATCAACCTCAATATCAAAAAAAACATCCACTTGTTTTATAAGCAATATTATAATTCGTTATTTCGTAAAATTCCACAGCAAATATGCGCAAAATTACACATTTGAGCGCAGAGACCGGCTGACAAACTGCAACAAACTGCAATGCAAAGGCGGCAATCCCCCCGACTCTCGACCACGGCAACAGAAAGTCTGATACCAAAAACACGCGATTTCTTTGTACCATATCACAATTCCAGCAAGATGATACAAATCTACGCACTTACTCTCCGTCAAAAAGATAGTTTTATCCCCTAAAGGAGCGACCCGCTGGTTCTCTCACAAAAGCAATACATAGCTCACCAAAAGCAAGAGTTCTGTCCTGTTTTTTCCCCTGGAATTATGCGGCAAGAAGATAATCCGCGCAGCCGTATTTGCATTCATTCTAAACGGGAGGGCTCACACCCTCCCGTTTAACTCTTTCAGATATTATCTATGCCTTCGCTGTTTTTTTGCCGCCGTCAATGAAAAGATATCCGACGAATTCAACTATCAGGAAGAAGATGAGGAAGCCAATGCACTTCTTGGGGCCGTAGCCGGTCCAGATAGCATAGGCAAAGAAGAGACAGCACAGAACACCCAGACCGGGCAGAACAAAGCGCTGGATGGGTTTCAGGTCCTTTGCCTTGACCATAAGTCCGATCATCATGGGGATGTACATGATGTACAGGCAGATGATGCCGATTTCGTCAGGTTCCCATGCAATCCATTCAAAGTTGTGAACAGCTCCGAACAATTCGGGACCGCCCATCCAGATCATAACGGTCCATGCATACCAGAAACCTCCGGTCATCATGCCGATAACAGCGGACTTGACGGAGAAGTTGTTCTGCTTGTCGATATCACCGTAGAATTCGGGCTTGGGTCCCATTCCGCGTGCGGACAGTGCGTACAGACCGCGGCAGGAGGACATTATAAGTCCGTTCATGGTGCCCAGGCAGGAGATGGTGATAAACACGTAGACTATGGTGCCTATCACGTTCCCGAAGAGCTTGGAGAAGGCGATACGGGGAAGAGTTTCTCCGAACGGCCAGGTACCGGTGATGGTTTTGACGTCGCCGACGCTGCTCATTGCAAAGATGTACAGCGCATAGATGACGATGGTGACCAGGCAGCCGATGATGAGAGCCCTGGGAAGATTCTTCTTTGCATCCTTCAGTTCAGCGTTGATAGAAGTTGCGAGGATCCAGCCTTCATAGGCAAATGCAAATCCTACGATCGCCTGGAAGAAGCCTGCGCCGTCTACCGGGGTGTATTCCGCGGTATTGACAAAGTTCAGAACATCCAGAGTTGCACCGTTGACAAGACCGGCAATGGTGCCGATCACACCCATGAGAATGAGAGGGATCAGTTTTATGACAGTCATGCCGACCTGCATCTTACCGGCAAGCTTCGGGGACAGCATATTGATGCCGTAGCCTATCATCATGAAGCCTGCGCCTACGCCGATGGCTGTGGGGTTGACAGTGCCGTTGGAAAAGTCGATAGCCTTGATTCCAAACAGCTGCAGGAACATCATGGATGAGAAAAATGAGAGCATTGCGACCAGAGCAGGAACGTAGATAAAGTTCATGAACCAGCCTACAAAATAAGCATACTTGGGGCCGAGAGCCATTTCCGCATAGTCAACTACGCCGTTGACCTTTTCATAGCGGGAGCCGAGGGTTGCGAAGACCAGAGAGCAGATTATGCAGATGAGGCCGACGATGCCGACTACTGCAATACCCTGCATGAGGTTTCCGCCTGTCAGGTTCAGGACCTTACCGCCCTTGATGAAGACGCCGGAACCGATGACAATACCGATTACCATTGATATGGCGGTTGGAAGACCATAACGTTTTTCCATAATAATTATTAGTCCTTTCCTTTTGCTGCTTTATCAACAAAAATATACTCATAGACTAACACCGCAGGCCTGCGCAGTCAACTTTTTTTTACTGTGACGGATGCATTTTTTCTAAAAAAGATTTTACTTATCTGCATATTCAGCAATGCCGTACTTGGCTCTGATCCTGTCAAGCTTTTCCAGCATGGATTCCCCGGCAAACCAGAGGATGAGTACGGTGGCAGCAGCATGGACCAGGTCAATGGGAAGGCCTGAAATACAGTAGCTGAGAATGATATTCATGTTGAGCTCTGTCGTCCACATCAGCGCGGACGCAGGGTTCATTATTCCTCCGAAAATGATAATGGTACTGAGGGCTCCGAAAATACACAGAGGAAGCCGCTTTGCGGGCAGAAATCCTGCACGATGCATTATCCCGGCGACGAAACCTATGAGTCCCATGGCGAACATCTGCCAGGGTGTCCACGGGCCCTGTCCGAACATGACGTTTGAGACCAGCATGGTCATGGCACCCACAAGGAAGCCGGTTTCTCCGCCTAAGGCGACCCCGCTTATTATTACCAGAGCCATGACGGGCTTAAAGCTGGGTATCATGAAGAATACCGCACGTCCGGCTACACCGATGGCACACAGACTGGCAATGAGCACCAACTCCCTTGCCTGAGGTTTTTTCCCTTCGAAAACCAGAGCAAAGGGAATCATGATCTCAATAATGACCAGCAGCGATATCAGGTAGTATTTTCGGTCGCCTAAGAGATATACCCCTGCCAGTATAGTCGCAGGGACCATAAGCAGGCTTATGGCTGCAGAAAGGATCGTCCGTTTCGGGAGCCTGCCTTTTTTTATTTTGGGAGAAGGCCGGCTTTCTTCCGTGAGTTTTTCTGCAGGGCGTTTTCCGGGCAGCTCCGGAGACGGAAGCACGGTATATTCACTTACCGTCCCGCCGCAGGCACGGATAAGGTCAGAGACTGTTACCGTATTCCACACAAACCCTCTGGCCATGCGGTTTGCCGCAGTGGTATAGAAACTGTTTCCGGAGAAAAAGTCTACGGGACGGCCTTCGCTGACTATGCTTCCGTCGAAGAAAAGTGCGCAGCGGTCGGCGTATTCAGCACAGAATTCCACATCGTGACTGACCATGAGCACGCTGACACCCTGAGCCTGCAGGCTGCGTATGACCGACGCAAAAGCGTGCTTGAATTCAGCGTCCAGACCTTTGGTGGGTTCATCCAAAAGAAGTATTTCCGGATCGGTCAGAAGTACCTTGGCCAACGCCGCACGCTGCTGTTCACCGCCGGAAAGATCATAGGGATGACGGTCCAGAAGCTCCGAAAGACGGCAGAGACTTATCATGCGCTCAAGCTTTTCCCTGCCGCCGTCCTTTCCCTTTATCATTTCCGTCAGGTCTTCTATGACCGTTTTTTTCACGAACAGAGTCTGAGGATTCTGGGGCAGAACGGCGGTCTTGCCGCTTCGCACGACCTCGCCCCGATAGGGCTTTTTCAATCCTCCCGCCAAAGCTACGGCAGTGGATTTGCCTGTGCCGTTGCCTCCAAGGATCGCCAGGAATTCACCCTTCCGCAATTTCAGATCAAGGCCTTTTACCACATCCTCCGAGTCCTTTTCATATCTGAACCAGACATCCATGAGCTCAACGGCAGCATCCCCACAGGTGTCAGGGACATCCTCAGCTTCCGGATTTTTCAGACCGTGTTCCTTTGAAAAACGCTCCAGCCAGTCGCGGCCATCCCTGACAGTGACAGGACACTCGCCGCAGCCATCGTCTGCCGCAGCCCATACCCTCATGGAGGCAGGCATGGCAAGAAACATTGAGCTGCCAGAGTTTTTCAGGGTCATTCCCACCCGGGCAGGAGTACCGTCGGCAGTTATTTTTCCCCGGTCCATGACAAGAACACGGTCGCTCAGCGGAAAGACCTCCTCAAGGCGGTGTTCTGTGAGGATGACGGTGGTGCCGAACTCCCGGTTGATGCGCCCCACCGTAGTCAGAAAATCGCTGGCCGCTATCGGGTCCAGCTGACTGGTGGGTTCGTCAAGAATGAGCACCGAAGGATGCATGACCATAATTGAAGCCAGGTTCAGCAGCTGCTTCTGGCCTCCGGAAAGCCTTGCAGTGTCCTTATAAAACCAGGTCTGGATGCCGAAAAAAGATGCCATTTCCGCTACGCGGGAGCGTATGGTCTGGTTATCGTAGCCCAGACTTTCCAAACCGAAGGCCAGCTCATGCCAGACCTTGTCGGTAACTATCTGGTTTTCCGGAGACTGCTGCACAAATCCTATAGCCGCGGCCTGGCGTCCCGGATCGATCTGATCCAGCGGAGTGCCTTCAAAGTAAATGTGGCCACTGCTTTTGCC
>JAZLIB010000161.1:0-12475 GCA_045617185.1 Vescimonas sp. | reverse complement strand
TTGCAGTGCGCAGATCAATTGCTCGTCTGTTGCCGCGGGATTCGTCATGCGTAGAGTGTCGGCAATTGTGCCGGAGAAAATTACCTTTTCCTGTGCTACATAGGAAATCAAAGGGCGCATGCAGGGCGAAAGCGATGCGCGGTAATGGCCGCTTTCTAAAGAGATGCTGCCCTTAGACGGTGTGATCAGACCTAACAGCATACGAATCAGCGTAGTTTTGCCGCCACCGGACGGACTGACAATGCCGATAATCTCGCCGCTTTGTGTGTGAAGATCAAGACCGCAAAATACCTGCCGTCCGTTTTGGTACGAAAAATGTACGTTATCGATATGTATGGCAACACCGTTTTGCACAGCACTTTGCATTAAATTGCGTGACGATTCATCGGCAGTCAGGTCTTCATTGGGAAGATTGAGAATCGTCATAATACGTCCGGCAGACACCGTGGCGGAGATTGCCGACGGTACTAATGAAACCAAAGAAGAAAAAGACGATGATACCAACGCTGCCAATTGAATGAACAACGTCATCGTACCGAAACTGATGTAACCGCTCCACAGACGGTAAACACCCCATGCAAAGCATAGGCCGGATACCACAAAGCCTAAGGTGGACATCAATAGATTAGTTTTTACCGAAAAGAGATTGTAGTTCAGACTCACATTGCGGTAAAGATTCTGCAATGCGTCAAGGCGGGAGCAGAAAGTATCATGCAGAGAGAATGCTTTGATCGCCTGCAGATTTTGCAGGGATTCTTCGTAGAAGGCGGTCAGTTTTGCCTGCGATTGGCGAACTTCCTGCCCGAAAGTACGCATTTTCCTGATGAGGAAGCGCGATAAAAAAACGGTGATCGGTGCACTGAGTAAAGCGATCAGCGCCATCATGGGATCGTAGACCAGAATCACGGCCAGTGTCGCCAGAAATTGTACGGAGTTGATGATCAGACTGGGAATCCAACCCAAAACGCTGCCGGCTACAGTATTCACATCATCGCTGACACGGCTGAGCAGGTCGCCGGAATGGTAATCCAGCGACATTTCCCAGTCCACCGTTAAAAAACGGCGGAACACATCGGCACGGATTTCGTTGGAGGTTTTGATGCTCAACTTGGCATTCACGCGCTGTGACAAAGCGTTGAGCAGGATCCTGGCAACGGAAAAGCCGATGTAAATGGCGGCGATCTGCAGAATGATCGAATTATGATGCCCGGTAACGGCATCGATCAGATACTTGGATGCCACGCTGGAGGCAAGACCAAGCGCCGTAGCGGCAAAACCCAAAAGGATATAGATGACAATTCCCTTTTTGTAACGGGAAGTGTAACTGTAGATCCACTTGGTTTCGTTGATGATGTCGCGCAGCATACCGGCGCGAATTTTTTCAATCATCTTACGGAGCATGGTTTGACCGCCTTTTTCAGAATTGGGAATGGGGGAGAAGGTCAGGAGTTGTCTTTTTTCTTTGTATAACCATATTTGCTATAGCCGTATTTGCTATAACCATATTTACTGTAACCATACTTGCTGTAACCGTAGCCATAGCGCGAACTGTGGGGAGAAATGGTGCAGTAATTGAGCACGAAGCCGCAGATCTGACCGCCATTGTTGCTTATGGACTGCACACCGTCATAGATCTGTGTGCGTAGGGCATAATTCTCGCGAATCACATAAATCACCTTGTCAGCAGCACCGCACAGTGTTGCGGCATCAGCTGTAGTAGTGCAAGGCGGTGTATCAATAATGATGTAATCAAACAGGCTGCGCATGGAAGAAATCATTTCGTACAACTGATTTCTCCGCAGCAGTGAGGTGGGATTGGTGAAGACCTTGTCACCGGCGAAGAGAAACAAAGATGTGTCCGCATAGCGCAGAAAATGCACTTCGTCTATAGATTGTGACAAGCATTCTCCCAGACCGAAGGATGGCTTTTCTATATCCAGTAATGGTTTCACACTGGGATTGCGCAGATCGGCATCAATCAAAAGCACTTTTTTACCATCTCTTGCAAGAGAAAGCGCTGTGTTCACGGCCAAGGAGGTCTTGCCCTCGGAGGGAATAGAGCTGGTGAAGAGAAAAATCTTTTCATTGCTGCTTTTCAGCTTACGCAGCAGTTTCAGACGTAATAGACGGAAAGATTCACAGAAAGCGGAATCGGGTGCCTGCGTTGTGATCAGGTTGCCATTGTTCTTGCCGCTGCTGCGCTGCTTGACTTTTACATAGGGAATGTGAGAAAGACAATCCAGATTCAGAATCTTCTTAACATCATCGGAGTTAGATACGGTGCGGCGGGTAGCCGTTGCGACAAACAGAATAGCCATGGATAGCAACAAACCGCAGATACCGCCTTTAAGCGCACTGTGTTTCCACGAAAAAGAATTATAGGGAGTGCTGGCCTGTACCGGTTCACGGGTGACAGCAAGTTGTGTTTCGCCTATGACCTGACGGCTGACACGCGGGTAAACGTTCATAACAGCCTGTATGATCCGGTAAGCGTCGGCGGAGTCTGTGCTGGTAACAGTCAATACAAAGAAATTTGTTTCTGCTACGGAAGAAGCCCTTATGTTGCCGTTGATGGTGTTTCCGCCCAATTCCTGACTGATCAGTTCTCGCATCAGATCGGAAGAGAGCAGGTAAGAGAATGTTTCCGCTGCCTGCTTGGCAGCAGCGTTATCGTAATAGGAACTGTAGTCGGTCAGGCCATAACTGTCGGAGGCGCCGACACTGACTGAGAAAACAGCCTCGGATTTATACATGGGAGTATAGTAATACTTGGCGCGAAGGGCTGCTGCAGAGGCGCCTAAGACGATAAGTGCCAGAAAGGCAAACCAGAATCTGCGTAAAATAGGAAGAGAACGGTGCAGAATATCGACTATGTCGAGATGAACCAGTTCATCTGTTTTAACATTTTCCATTTGGCACCTCGCTCTCTGCCGTTACACGGCCTTGCTTTTGTCCGTAACCGCATTTGCTGTAACCGTATTTACCGTATCCGTAGGGGGCAACGTGTTTTTGCAGATAACGCATGTCGTTGAGAATACAGCCTAAGAATTCTGCTTTGCCTGCACGCAGGGCATCAATAGCGTCATTAATCAGCGGTGCAGGGACGATATCCTGACGTACTACCAGAACGGAGCAATCGGATTGGTCGGAAAGCAGTTCACTGTCGGCAAAGTAACCCAGCGGTGGGGAATCGATGATGACGAAGTCATAGCGCTCACGCGCCAAAGAAATCACCTGCGCGAGCAACGGGGAAGCGATCAGTTCAATCATGTCCACATAGGACTTGGTGCTCAGCAGGGAGTGCAGACCTGTGGAGGGATCTTCTACCGTAGCCTTTAAAATTTCATCTGCTGCGGTGTGGGCTGCCATCAAGTCACCCATTTCATGATCTTTATCGACAGCAAGGTTCAGGATTTTGCTTTGTACCGGCCGACGCAGATCCAAGTCGATGAACAAAACGCGCAGATGTCTGGCGGCAAGTGACAGTGCGATATTGGCTGCCAGAGTAGATTTGCCCTCCGCCTCCGATACACTGGAGAACATGAAAACGCGGTTTCCCTTAGAGCGTTCATGCTCGAATTTCGCAGCAATGCGATGAACAGATTCAGTAAAAGCAAAACTGACTGTTGGGGAATTTATGTTTAGCGCACCATGCTTGCGATTGGCCTTTTTTTTCAACTTAATGGGTATTTTTTCGTGCGGGATTGTACCGATGATTTTCGCATCCAGTTTAGCCTGCGCGCCTTCAGGAGTCTGCACGGTGTTTGCAGCAATAGACATCCCGGCCAGGAGTATCGCCATCGCAATCGCACACAATGCACCGGACAAGATAGCTGTGCGGTAAACGTTGTAATTGTGGGCAGATGTGACCACAGACGGCGCATTGAGCATGGAGAGCACAGCGGTAGAGGACACATAATCCGACAGTTGTGCATAGTTATCGATAATCGCCTGCATGATAAGCAGAGCGTCCTTTGGGGAGGGGGAAGTCACCGTGACGGTGATCAGATTAGTTTCACCCTGCTGTTGTGCACTGATAGTGCCATTGATCGTCTTGCCCAGAGAATCCTGAATAGCATCACGCATGACATCGCTTTGCAGGAGTTCCGAGCAGATGGCAGCAGTTTCCGATGCAGCCGAGATATCGCTGTAATAAGAACCGCTGCCGGCACGGGCAGTCACCACGAAGGTGGCGGAACTGCTATATTCATGGGATACCACCACAGACAGCACAATAAAAGCACCCATAATGCCGATGAGAGCAGCGAGTATGACCAGATAGAACTTGTGAAGGATCAGGCGCAGTATACACAGCGGCTCGATTTCCGACAGCCGTGTTTCGTAAATACGTTCTTCCATAGACAGACCTCTCTTACTTGACGACCACAGTGAGATACACTGTGTAGGTTTCATAGAGATAGGAAACATCATAAACACCGGGCTTGGCAGTATCCACGGGGGAATCGACCTGCACACTTTCCCAGCCCACACTGCTTCCGTTGCGGCTGGTAACGGTGTCAATGAAATTATAGGGATTGAATTGACTGTCCTTATCCACATAGACAATGTAGTCGGTCAGTGTGATCTGCGGATTGGCAGACGATGCGTTGCTGATGATGACCTTCAAAGGAAGCGTTTCCACATCACCCATGCTGTTGATCACCTGTGCGGTGATGTTATATAGTCCCTCGTACGCGGAGGTAATATTCTGTGCGGTGATACGGATATTGGAAGACAGATTGCCGTCGATGGTATCTGTTGCCGTCAGGCGCTCCAGTACCGGCACATTACTGCCGACAGGAAAGATCAGCGGCTCATGCAGGAAAAAATGAGGCTTTTCATAGTTTGTGTAGCGGATTGTCCGAGTATAGGTGGCCATGTTATCGGATGAATCGAAAACAATATAGGTGATTTTTGCCGTGTTGTCGGTGATCAACGGCGTGATGCTTTTCACAAGAACCTGATCGGTCAGATCACCGTCTTTCTTGTCACTGGCGGTAACACCCTTCAGAAGATCCTTGTTTGATGCGCCAACCTTGGTTTCCAGCACATCGCTGTCGCAGCAGATGACCGGCGGTGTACGGTCAACGAACAGCCGCAGACACACCTGGGTTGCGCCGAATGCCAGCAAAACAATGACGAACAGTATAACAGTTACTTTTTCAATCAATCTCATGGCTTCTAATGTCCTTTACTCAGATATCCGGATAAGTTGACAGTTTCTTTTCAATCGGCAGACAGCACTGCGTCACCTCGCAGAATACGGCGGGGATTTTCTTCTAAAAGGATCCGTGCATAATCAATGGAATAGTTTTGTTCCAAATAATCGCACAGCTCCGTCATGTGTGTGGTGCGCATAAAACTGCTGTGAGCGTCGCTGGCAACGGCATGGGCAAGACCCTGTGTTAAAATCCAGTCAGTAGCAATGGCCGCACGGTGTCCTAAACGCCCTAGAATACTTCCTTTGTTGATCTGGATAATGTAGCCGGCGGCAAACCAGCGTTCCACCACATACGGCGTGTGCTGAACGGCCTCGTAGCGTTCCGGGTGCGCGATGACCGGGATGATGCCCTGCGCGGCAATAGCCTGCAGCATATCGTCCATATAGGTAAGGCTTTCATCAAAAAAGAACTCCACCAGCAGATACTGTGTGCCGGCCAACGTGACCAACTGTCCCTGCTCCAGTAATTTTGGCACATCAGGAGTGCACAGCACCTCTGCTCCGGGATAGGTGGACAGCGGAATGCCCGCCTGATTCACGGATTCACGCAATTGGAGAAAACGCTGAGCCAGCCGGGCTGATTTGTAATTATGTTCTTCTGCATGGGGAAGGTTGCAATGGGGCGTAGCAATAATGGTGTCAACACCGCTGTCAACGGCCATACGAGCCATCTCCAGTGCTTGCTCCATGCTATCCGCTCCGTCGTCCACGAAGGGCAGAATATGACAATGAATATCGACCATAAAACCCTCCTGCAGTTATCGAAACAATAATCAATTTATGATACCACAAAAGGGATGAAAATGCAAGTTTTGTGGGGGATAAACAGAGCGAAATGGTAAGTTCAGACCATATGTCGATGTAATTGACGGCGAATGTCTTCTGAAAGAATGGCAATAAAATGTCCGTTGCAGGGTTTGCCCTTTGTTGCACTGACGGAAAAGCGGAAATAGGTCTGCAGCATAGTCTGATTGCCGCTATCCCAAGCGTGCTCAATCGCAGTACGGATGGAGCGTTCGACCTGAGAAGGATTTGCATAAAAAACACTTGCCACGCGGGGATACAGTTCTTTTGTCAGCGCATTGAGCACATCAGGATCGCGCACGGCGAGCATGATCGCCTCACGCACATAGCGGAATCCTTTCAGATGAGCCGGCATGCCCAATTGGTGCAACTGTGCAGTGACAATGCCCTCCAACGCTGCAGGGAAAGCAAAGATGTCCTCTGCCGGTTGGCAGGCCTGCCGCATCAGCACCAACAGCGATTCCAACTGGCAGGGCTTGGACAGAAAATAATAGGCGCCTGACTGAGCCACCTGCTGTATCATCTGATCTGTGCAAAAGGCGGAAAGCACAATGGACTTGGTATCGCCGTCGAACCGCCGAATCTCTTTGAGCAAAGATAAGCCGTCCCGTTCCGGCAGCATCAGATCGGTAATCAGAAGTTGCGGGTGATATTTTTCTACCAAAGTTAATGCTTCGCTGCCGCTACCGGTGCAACCGACAACTTCAAATTCTCCGGTGTCTTCAATGGCTTGCTTGAGTAATAGACGAAATTCCTCACCTGCATCAGCGAGGACCACATGAATTTTCCCTTCCATATAGATAATTCCTCTCCCTCAATACATGGTTTTCTGCCATAATGCATAGACAGTCGGCAGAAAATCTATTCAAAAATTAGCATAACATGACGATTTTTGCAATACTTTGCACCGATGAAAAATTCGACAATTTCCGACAAAACGGAACAATCGGCAGATGCGAAAGATAATGCAATATAGCAGCAGTTTTATTTGACAGCCTTCTTCTCATGCAGCATAGTCACTTCTTCTTCGCCGTATCCCAAATCATGCAATACCTTATCAGTGTCCGCGCCGATACCGCCGGAAGGCTGTGTGAATTGTCTGCCATAATCGGAAAAGCGGATAGGTGGTGTGGGCATTGCCGCGGTTTTGCCGTCAGGGTAAGTCACCTGATCGAATACACCGTTGGCATTTGCCTGCACATCGCCGGCAATTTCGCGGTAGTGCCGCAGTCGTTCGTTGGGAATGTCGTTGGCATCGAGCAGTGCTTCCCACTCATGAGCGGGGCGTGTACGCATCAATGTCTCCATCTTGTGGCTGAGTTCGGCAAGAGCGCCGCTTTCTCTCATGGTAGCAAGGGTGGCAAGACTCGGATCAGTGAGCAGTTCCGGCATATCCAGAATACGAGCCATTGTCGCCTTATCTCGAGAGTATTCCTTCTCCATCACAGCCAGCCATTCGCCGTCAGCACATTCATAGTAGTCAGAGAACGGATCCCACGGTGCGTAGCGGTCAGAGGGATACGTCTTACCATATTGACTGTTGAGCACGGCGCTGGCAGAGCACCAGATGCCGCTGTGGTGCAGGGAAGTGGAGATCATGGTGCCGTGACCGGTAGTCTGCCGCCCTAAAAGAGCCATCAGAATACCCGAAAGAAAGGCGTTGGCGGTAGCCAGATCGCCAAAGGCGAAGGAGGGCCGCACCGGGAATGCACCGGGTGTCAGCCAATCCTGAGATGCGCCGCTGCGCAGCCAGAAAGCGGTGGAATCAAAACCGGGACGGTCTACATCAGGGCCGGTCAGACCGAAACCGGAGAAGTGTGCATAAATGAGTTGCGGATATTTCTCTTTCAGTGCATCATATCCCAATCCCATCTTCTCCAGTGAGCGCATACGCACATTGGTGATAAAGACATCACTCTCGCTCAGCAGGCGGTGAAAAACAGCCATACCTTCCTCGGTTTTGAGGTTGATAGCGGCCATCTCCTTACCGGAGTTGAACAGATCATACAGCGGGTTATTGCCGTCCTCAGCGGGCAACTGGTGTCCGGTACCTAATGGGCGCAGCAGATCGCCGCTGGGTGCCTCCACCTTGATGACTTTGGCACCGTATGTAGCCATAATACGTGCCACTGTCGGCGCCGCTACCACGGTGGCAAGTTCCAGTACGCGTATACCGGCGAGAGGAAGATCCTGCATCATATCCATACCTCCTGATGCGTATATTGATTTGCTTTTTTTGCTTTTATTATATAAAAAACTCGTACATTTGTCCAGTAAAAAAGAGCCGCTTTGTGCGGCTCTTTTCATGATTGACTTTGTGCGCGTAACTGCGCAAAGCGGTGCTCACCAATGATCTGCAATGTCATGGGCAATAGGCAAAAAATAGCATATATTGCATAAAACAAACAAGAAATTGGCGTAATTGGCGTTGCAATGATGGCCGGATCAAATAGAATAGAGGTCTGATCCAGCAGATAGGCCATCAGAAGTACTGTCAGACAAGCGAAGAAAGTGACCACCAAAGAGCGGTCGCGGTTGTCGAAACGGTAGATGGAAAAGGCGGTACGTCCCCGCAGAGTGTAGCCCCGGCATTGCATGGATTCACTGCTTGTGATAAAACTTTCTATCAGCCATGTAATGAGAATAGAGCATAGCCTGATGCTGTGCCATATTCGCTGAAAAATGTTGCCTTGATCTGTGCCGCGTCCCAGTGCTCGCTGGGCATTGTTGATGCGTTTTGCCTGCACCTTGATTCGAGGTACCGTACGCAGCATGATGGACAAAAACAGACTCAGCCGCGGTGATATACGGCCGAAGAGATAGACCACCTTGTCTGTGGTGAAGATGGCGTGCATACAGCCCAGCCATATCAGAACCGCGGCGGCAGTCACGCCGATGGTCAGTCCGCACAGCAAGGATTCCAGAGTGATCGAGTTTCCGATAAAATTCTGTCGCAGCACGGTGACACCAAAATGGTGATAAAATCCGTACCATAGGGCAAAAAGCGCTGCGAATGGCAGTAGCATAAGGGCAAAGATCAATCCCTTCGTACCACGCAGTTTGGTGAGATAGCACGCCGCACAGCAAAAGGACAATGCCAGATAGATGGGATGGTGAAACACGATGCTGCACAGAATGACAGCGACAAAATAGATGGCATTGATGGTTGGGTGATAACTGTCAAATCGCATAGAATTACTCCATCATTCCGTATTTGATCTGAATGCGCTGCAGTTTTTCCAACAGAGGTTTTCCCACCAGTACCATTGTCACCAACGTGGCGGCGCCATGTACCAGGTTGACCGGCAGACCGGACAGATAAATGGCGGCAGCAGAGGTGGTGTTGACCATGTTGGACATCATGAAGAGCGTAGAGGTATCCAGCAGCGGCCCCACGATCAGCACGATGGTGAGGAAACCGAAAATACCGAGGATCACAAAATCCTTTCCCTTTGCAGGTGCTTTTTTCAAAATGCCCCAACGGGCGAACAAGCCAGCCAACAGACCACCCACACCGTAGGCAAACATCTGCCACGGCGTCCACGGGCCTTGTCCGAAAATGAAATTGCTGACAAAACCGCTGACGGCACCGCATAGAAAACCGGCTTCCGGCCCGAAAGCGATACCGGTCAGCATCACGATACCCATCATAGGCTTGAAGTGGGGAACAGCGGCAAAGACGGCGCGGCTGGCCACAGCCAACGCGGACATCACGGCCAGCACCACAACCTCACGTGCCTGCGGACGACGATTTTCAAAGTGCAGGAAAAAGGCTCCCAGCGTCAGAATGATAATGAGCAGACTGGACAGATAGTATTTGCGGTCAGCCCTGGCGCAGAGATATATGGCAACCGGTATCAGCACCAGCAGAATCACCAGACTCAGCCATGAGTGCAAAGATCGTTTCATAGATTGTTCTCCTTCAGAAGTGCCATCACATTTTCGGCGGTTACCGCACCGGGGAACAGATGGCGGCTCATGCGATTGGCAGCGGTAGTGTAGAAACTGTTGCGGGCAAAGAAACGGCGCGGCGTGTTGGTGGTGAGCAGCTGCCCGTCAAAGAACATGGACACCAGATCCGCGTTTTCGGCACAGAATTCCACATCGTGGGATACCATTACGATGGTGACACCGCTATCCAACAGACGGCGCAAAACACCGGACAGTTTGCGCTTGAAAAAACTGTCAAGACCCTTGGTGGGCTCATCGAGCAGCAGCAGACGCGGCTTGGTCAGCAATACCTTGGCAAGGGCGGCACGCTGCTGTTCGCCGCCGCTGAGATCGTAGGGATGACTGTCAAGGAGATGGGTGATTTCGCAGGTTTCGGCAATGGCATTGACCTCTGCCTCGTCACGCAGCATCTCCATCAGATCTTCCCGAACGGTTTTCTTCACAAACAGACTTTGAGGATCCTGAGGCAGCATGGCAAGATTGCCGCGGAACAGATCTTTCTGCTTGGCGGCGGGCTTGCCGTCAATGAGCACTTTGCCCCGATAGGGACGGCAGATGCCGCAGATGGCCTTCAAAGTGGTGGATTTACCGGTGCCGTTGCCACCGACAATAGCATACAGACTGCCCTTGGGTACGGAAAAACTGACGCCTTTCAGAATATCGGGGCTGTCTTTTTCGTAGCGGAACCAGACTTCTTTCAACTGCAAAGCAGGATCTTCCGGTTCTTCGTAGGGTGCTTCCTCGGGCAAAGTGTCACAGATTTCGCGATCGGCAACAATTTCGCTGAGCCAACTGCGTCCTTCACGTACCGTCAGCGGGCAATCATCGCCCTTATAACCGGCGCCGTAGAAAATACGCATGGGTGCAGGCATAGCGGTGAAAAGATCGTTTTGCTGAGCGTATAGCATAGCGCCCACTTCTTTGGGTGCGCCGTTAGCAATGATACGTCCTTCGCCCATGACCACCACACGGTCAGCGCCGTGGAAGATGTCCTCCAGACGGTGCTCGGTGATGATAATGGTGGTACCCAGTTCGCGGTTGATCTTACGTACCGTGTTGAGGAAATCAGATGCGGCAATGGGGTCAAGTTGACTGGTGGGCTCATCGAGAATCAGTACATCGGGCTGCATGGCCATAATGGAGGCCAGATTCAGTAGTTGTTTCTGACCGCCGGACAGTTCGGATACATCGCGGTGAAACCACCCTTGAATACCAAAATAACTGGCCATCTCCGCTACACGCAGACGCATGGTTTTCTGATCACAGCCAAGACTTTCCAGACCAAATGCCAGTTCGTGCCACACCTTGTCGGTGACGATCTGACTGTCGGGATTCTGCATCACATAGCCGATGCGGCTGGATTGGGTGCGCAGGTCGGCCTCCTCCAACGGCTTACCGTCAAAGAGGATACTGCCCGTACGCGTGCCGTGGGGCGTCAGTACGGACTTCAGGTGGCGCAGAAGTGTCGTCTTACCGCTGCCGGACTTACCGCACAGCGCAATATATTCACCCTTTTCCACCGTCAGACAGATGTCGTCAAGAACGTGTCTGTCGGGTGCGGTAGGATAGGAAAAATTCAGATGTTGGATGTCAAATTGTGCCATAAAATCACCTCATAAAGATGTAGAAGAGTGGGGAGCAGAAGAAACAGCCCCCATGCACTCAAACCGCAGACGGGAAGTACGCCGTGCAACGCGGCGATGCGGAGTGATGGCAGAAATGCTGCCTGCACTGCGCCAGTGGCCATTGCCGCAATTACCACAGCAGCCAATAGAAGGAGCAACAGCGCAACAATCCCGTCACGCAGGGTAAATCGGTAGATTTGGAAACTGGTGCGTTTACTGACACCGTAGCCTCGCGCCCGCATGGAATCGGCGGTGACGATGGAGCCCTCCAAGGCCCAGCCGGTCAGCGCCGAAAGCACCGTCACGCTGCCTTGCAGTTTTTCACGTTTTGTACCATTGCCGGACTTACCGATGCATTGTCTTGCACCGCTGATCTGCCGCGCTTTTTTGCCATAGGCGGGAACCAGACGGAGTACCATCACCAGAATCAGCGACAGTGCCGGAATCACATTGGCAAACAGTGCCGTAAACTTGTCGGAGGTCATGACGATGCCATAGCATAGAAACCATAGAAGCACCGATACCAGCATGGCGGCGATGCACATACCGTAAACCAGTGATTCGCAGGTAAACGGGTGACCAAACAAGGAGAAAAGCACCGTATCGCCCATAGCATTGAAAATCGGATTCAGCACAGATACTACCGCAAACAGCGGGATCATGCCGAGGACAACTTTCCGGCCTTTTCGTCCTTTCAACGCCATATAGTAGGCTGCGGCGCAGATGACGGATACGGCCAGATAGGCCGGGTGCATCATGGCAACGCTCAGCACGATGGCAATCGCGAAGAACGCAAAGCACACCGCCGGATGGCAGCGGGAAAATGAATCGTATCTCATATCAATATACACTTCCACCCACATCGGCGCCCATA
>JAZLIB010000160.1:0-3624 GCA_045617185.1 Vescimonas sp. | reverse complement strand
TCACCTCACATAAAAAGAGCCACCGGAAGATCCGGTGGCTCTATTATAGCGTATTTTACTGTATCGCGCAAGCTTACTTGACGATCTTGCGAGCCTCGATGTAGTAACGCTTGTCCTGAGCATGACCCATGGAGAAGGTCTTGCGGGGCAGAACGCCGTCAGCCATAACGGTCTTGAACAGCTGCTCCTTGCCCATAGCAGGAAGCTTGATGCCAAAGTTGCCTTCCTTGCTGCCCAGCTCATCGACAACCTCATCACCGTGGATGTAGTCGACCTCGCCGCCAAACTCCTTCAGGTACTGATCCAGGAAGGTCTGCACGGAAGCGACGCACAACTGCTTCTCGGGGTTAGGAATGGTCATGAAACCGGCCTTACCAGCATAGTTGTATGCGAAGCAGTGACCCTCACCCTTACCCTCGTAGGCATTGGGATAGAACTTCTTGAACTCAGCCATCAGGTGCTCGGGATTCACGCCGAACAGCACGCGGTGGATGGGCTCGAACTGCAGAGCATCGTCGTGGTTGTTGACGACCTCGACCAAAGCGTAACGTGCGGGCAGAGCCAGATACTCTTCGGGAGTCTTGCCAACCTTCTGCTCTTCGTAGCAAGCCTTTGCGGTTGCCAGAGAGTGGTTACCGTCACCAACAGCAAACAGCAGAGGAGCTACACCGGACAGGTTGTACTTAGCCATCTGAGCCTCGTCAGAGCACAGGCCTTCGAGAGCGTCAGCCACATCGTCCAACTGCTTGGCAGACAGCTTGTAGCCCTTGATATGGCCACCGTTCTGCATCAGATCGAAATCGTAAACGACTTCCATGGAATCAGCAGCAGCGGTCAGGGGCTCAATAACGGTCTTCTCGGGATTATCGATCAGCAGCATGACGTGGGGCAGCTCGATGGGAGCATTGCGGCGCACGCGAGCGCGGGGCGGAATACGCTCCTGCACGGTAGCCTCGGTAGCGCGGATCAAAGCGCCGGAACCGGGAGTGAAATCATAGGTATCCAGATCGACCATACCGATCAGGCCGTGACGGATCTTACCGTCGGACTGCTCGCGCTCAATATAGATCAGGGAATCGGTCAAAGTCTCGAAAATGCCGTCTGCCATGTACTTATCCATGGAGGCGTTGATGTCGGCGATGAACTCGTCCACATTGGGAGCCTTCAGATTGGCCTCGGGCAGAATCAGACGCAGGGTAGAAGGTGCGTCACCGACCTGCTTCTCAACAGCTTCCCAATACTCGGGCTCGGAAGTAAACTGGTCGCAAGCGACGACAGCCCACTTGGTCATGTCCTGATCCTTGGGCAGCATGATGTTGGCGGGATAGAAACCCAGCTTTTCAAACTTCTTGTTCATGGTGTTCCTCCTATTTTTTAATGAAAAATAAGTTCAACTAATTTGCTATATGTATTATACAATAAAACCTTCCCACATTTCAATCTAAAATCTCACTTTTTTTCAGATTATCTAACAAATTTTGGCTATGTATATATTTATCGCCTGCGGGAAACCTATTTTCGGCACATACACTTCACAAATGGAGGTCTTACAATGAAAGTAATCGATCGAATTGCGCTGATCCTTGTGATCATCGGCGCATTGAACTGGGGCAGTGTGGGCCTTTTCGGCTTTGACTGTGTCGCCTTTCTGTTCGGCGGTCAGATGTCCACCCTCAGCCGCGTTATCTACTCTCTGGTGGGTATTTCCGGCTTGTGGTGCATTACGCTGCTGTTCCGCGACCAGCCCCACGACGACTAACGGAAAAAGGGAGCGCCACGGCGCTCTCCTTTTTTATTATCCCAAACCGTCCGCGTGCTGCAGATCGTACCACCACTGTGCCTCGGTGCCGTCACGCATCGCCGCGAATAATCCGTTATACATCACCGGCATATTCTCAGACTTAGTATAAACAAATCCCTTGCAGACAAAGGTATCCGGCTCAAGGAAAACACAATATGCCGAATCGTCCCTCATCAGGACGTTTACCCACACTGAATCGCCGTTGAAAATGGTCTGCGAGCCGGCAAAATCGTTGCAGAAGCACTTATCGATCTCGCTGCCGCAGCCCTTGATATAGCCGTCATCATGCAGTGCATCCAGTACACGCGGGCAGGCAGCCTCAGCCTTTCTGGCATAGGTCGCCGCTTCCTTCTCGGTCATTTCAGGGCGATACACTGCTGTCTCGTCTCTCGTATCCAACGCTTTGATCTCACCGCCGGAATAGAAAATGAGGCTGTGCAGATGTTTCCGGAAAGAACAGGAATAAACTTCTTCTCCCATATCGCGATACTTTTCTACCGTCGATTTCTTTGCTGTCGATGCATCCACCATGAATGCGGCTAGCGTTCTGTTTGTCTGCAGTGTCGGCTCCTTCAAACCGGGATCGGTCTGAAGGAAGCGGAACGGATTCCAGCCGCTTGCGCTGGCGGTGACACACAACAGTGTACACAGCACGGCGGCAACCAGCAATACTCTTCCCCATTTGCGGGAATGTTTGTTATTTTTATGGATTTCATGCTTTGTAAGTGCCTTGATTTTTTCCGATGAGACCACCGTGTTCTCCTCCAGCTCCAGCATAGGCGCCATATCATCGAATAAATCCGCAATATTGACCTTCACGATACCATACCTCCTTTTTCACAATAAGTTGTCTTGTAAAACCTGACGCAACTTTTCCCGTCCGCGGCGAAGATGACTTTTCACCGTGGAGGCATTAAGCTGCATTTCCTCAGAAATCGTCATCACGCTTTGGCAATAGAAATAGTGGCGTAGGAAGATATCCCGTGTCGGCTGCTCCATTGCCAGCACCGCCGTGCGCACCAGCTTCTGCCGCTCTCTCATTTCCAAGGCGCGCTCCGGTACCGCATCGTCGATGACCAGCACGTTTTCTTCCAGCGGAAGCTCCGGCTTTGCCTGACGCAGCTTATTTTTCGCCTTGTTGCGTGCCACGGTACCAAGCCAGCTTTTTATGCCGTCCGACTGTATGGATGCAGCATTATGCCACAAGGCGAGAAATACATCGGCCGTTACCTCCTCGGCATCCGATAAGGACATTGCATCTCCCAGAACACGCATGACAATGGTGCTGACATAGGCGGTATATCGCTCGATGAGCCAGCATAGCGCCTCCTCCGAGCCTTTTGTTATCTCCTGTACTGCCATGTTCTCGTCCAAAAGCTTTTGCACCTCATTTCTATCTTTTCCTCAACGGCCGTTCACCATTATAGACACAAAAATCTTCTGTCCGGTTGCAGCCGAGCAGAAGATTTTTGATTTATTTCACAGCTAATTGTTTGGCAAGCTCTCCGTCAGGGGGTGCCATCATGGTCTGATAGGTAGTATACACCACCATGCCCGGACGGCTGCCGGACGGCTTTTTGACGAATTTTACCGGCGTATAATCCACCGCCACCTTACCGCTCTCGCGGCCCTGCGAATAATAGCCCGCCAGCGAGGCCGCCTCCACAAGGCTCTGCTCGTCCGGTTCTTGTCCGTTGGTGCAGAGAATCACATGGCTGCCGTGGATTTTCTGTGTATGCAGCCAGATATCCCGTTTGTCGGCATCTTTCCCCGTCAGTTTATCGTTTTGACGGTTGTTGCGCCCCACTAAAATACGCAATCCA
>JAZLIB010000159.1:0-3357 GCA_045617185.1 Vescimonas sp. | reverse complement strand
TACTATGAGACGCTGCAGGGGAACTGGTTCACGGAGGAATGGCAGATGCAGAAGCTATTGAACGGGCAGCGGATGAATATGTTCGAGGTTTGCCTGTTAGCGTTGTTTCTGGGCGTCCCCGCTGCGGAACTGACGAAGATGGCGCTGCCCGCCGTATCCCTCCATCGGGCCTATGATGAGCGGATTTTCGCGCTGCACAGGCAGGGGTTGAACTACAGGGAGATTGCGGCGGTCATCGGAGGCGGATATGACACAGTGTAGGCCATTGGGGAGGGGAGATACACATAACGCCCGGAGGGTAAAAAAAAGAGCCGCAGGAGATTTCCTCCCACGGCTTTTGATTTCAGATTTTTCCGATTCTCGCGTCGATACCTGCTTTTCGGAAGCTGTCGACAATCATGTTCCGGACATCGTTTACGAGCTGTCCGTCCGTTACTGCCTTTTCGTTGAAGTAGGTCTGGAATCGCAGAATCAAGCGGTCTTCGAGTGCTTCGATTTCCTCATGGAGCGCAAGTCTTGCTGCAGCCATTGCGATTTCCGCGTATTCCTCGACATGCTGACGGTGCTGAGGCGTCGCAAAGCTCTGCGCTCTGGACACAGCGCTCAGGTATTCCAACTGTGCCTGGCCGTATGCCATAATGTTCACCCCCTGCCGATACATCGGTATATATGTATTGAAAAATGTAATATTAAGATAATGTAAATAAACTACCGTACAGGACCCGCATCGGATGCAAGTGGTAGGCGACAATCGTGCCGTGTTCGAGCAGTTCATGGCTCTCTTCGGCCGTATAGTGTGGCAGCCCCTTCATAACAAGCGTATCGTCGCCCATGTCCTCTTCCATCTTTCGAAGGTTTTTTCCGGCCGGGATTCGAACGCCCTGAACCCAGTTATAGGCACATGCCTCCGTCACGTCGAAGACCAGAGCGATGATGTTCAGGTTGTTCCCGTACTTGTTCCACAGGTGCCGTCTGACGATTTCCTTACGCTCGACCCGATTGAGAAGGGAAAGCGCTGTGTGAATCTTTTTGACGTTTTCCATTTTCCTCACCTCCTTGTGTTCCGTGAGTTAACTCACTTGTTCATGAGATAGGTGCTGCCGGACAACGATTCTTCACCGATTTACCAACAAGAAATCAATTTTCTGACAAAAAAAGCGCCATACGGCGTATAGTATTTTTCTTGAACGCTACAGCAATGCTAACGTAAATAACATGCAACAAGATAGAGACACAGAAATGTGTGACATTGGAAAATTTATTTATGTTTAGGAACAAAATTTACATGAACGTAATATAGTAGATGGATGCGTATGGTATAATTATTATGTGATTTGAGAGTCCGCGAGCAAATATGGACAATATAGTTTGACACGGAATGACGAATAAAATAAACGGAAAGGAATACAGGAAGATGACACTTGATGGATTTAAGGCGTTTAATTTCAACGAAGGCGTTCCAAGCGTTTCAATCACTACCAACGGCGTGACGTTCAACCGTTCCGTACTTATGAAACTGGGATGCCCCGAATATGTTGTTCTTCTCATAAATGAAGATACCAAACAGATGGCCCTACAGGTCAGCAATCAAGATACACCGAATGCGGTAGCCTTCTATAAGGGCACGAAGGTATCATCGGTACGTTGGAATATGAGAGACCTTCTTAATACCATCCGCAATATGATGGAATGGGACCTTCAACGTAGTTCTTATCGTGTAGAAGGTACTTTGCTCAAAGATGAAAAGGCTATTTTATTCGATTTTTCAAAGGCGACCAGCCTCAATTAGGTATCTGGCAACTTGCTTGCTTGATATAAAAAATGAACCACATGAGTTGCGACCTCATGTGGCTCACGCCGAGAGTAAGACGGCAAGCCGCCTATACTACCCGAGAAGACATATGGTAGTATACCAGCCAGCCTTATTCTTGACAAGCAGTTTTGAGAAAATGTTTCTCAAAAATCTGTTTGGAAAGGAGGCTTGCGCATGGAACGTAAGAAAAATAGTGAAATCACGTACATCTTCACTGCTTACATCACGCTTCCGGACGGTCATCGTATCTATGCCAAACAATACGGTCTGAAAGCATTCCGCATCCCGGTAACTGATAAAGAGAAAAAGTAACTCTTGGGAGGACGAAGGCGGCTTCGTCCTCTTTTCTGTGTCTGTATTGCGTCGTTCTGTGTATCGTCATCCGACGAGGCTGATGTACTTGTAGATGGTGGGACGGCTGAGGCTGCAGATGCGGGCGAACTCGCTGATATTCATCTGTCCGGAGGCGTAAGCGGGATAGTGCTTGTAGAAGATGGCAGGAATGTCCTCTTTCGTCGTGGGCCTCCGGCCGATGGCTTTACCCTTCGCCTTGGCGTTGGCCATGCCGCTCTTCACACGGGCGCGGATGATGGAGAGCTCCAGTTCCGCGAAGACCGCCGACATCTGCAGGAACGCCTGACTCATCGGGTCGATTGAGCCGCTGCGGCAGTCGACGGTGATGCTGCCGATGATGATGAGGCGCATCCGCTTCTGTTTGATGGTGTCGATGATGCCGCATAGCTGCTGAGTGCTGCGGCTAAGTCGGGAGACCTCGGTGCAGATGATGGTGGACCCCTCTTCGGCGCTTGTGAGCAAGAGGTCGAGTGCTTCCTTCACCTTGGCGTCGCCGTGTTCGCGCTCGGTGACGATGTCCGTCGCTCCGGCTGCCTTCAATTCACGGACCTGTCGGTTGAGGTCCTGCCCCTTCTCCTCGGCAAGGGAGCAGCGGGCGTATCCGTAGATTTTTTCCATTTGAAGTGCCTCCTGTAAATGAAAGGTCGGTTGCTGTTTCTTTTACGGTTTTCGTCGTTTTTGCGCTGTTTTCGGGGCGTTTTCGGCCGCAAAAATCTGTAAACGCTAACAAGTGTTTTTGCGACATCCCCCTCGGGGCTTATGCAGCCCCGAGAATCAGGTTGACGGCCTTCTCGGCTTTGCCCGCTGCGCTCACGATAAAGCGCTTGTCGCTCTTGAGCACGGAGAGCCAGTTCTGAAGGTAGGCGGCGCTGTTGCGGAAGCTCTTGGCGGTCTCCAGTCCGACGTGGTTCACAAGGGCTGCAGCGCCGATTTCCGCGACTAATTCTTCCTTGCTGTAGTCGTCGGAGCCGAATCTGGCGACCTTGTCAAGGCGGTTCAGGCGCTTCTCATGACCGGTGCTGTGGGTAAGCTCGTGGAAGACGGTGCTGTAGAACTCGGCCGTCTCGGAGAATTGTGCCTTGGTCGGGACCGTGACGGAATCGGTGAAGGGCTGATAGAAGGCGGAATTGCCTTCGACCTCTTGCAGGGTCACTCCCTCGCGGACGATGTAAACGGTGACGATGGCGTCG
>JAZLIB010000158.1:0-6255 GCA_045617185.1 Vescimonas sp. | reverse complement strand
AGAGAGCATCGGGCAGATGGCGATAGATGAGGTACTCCAGCAATCGCGCCTCGGGGCCGGTTTCTTCTATGTTTTGCAGGAGTTCGTCACGGTAGGCAAGCAGCCACGCTTCGTCTTCGGGGAGCGCGGTATCTGTTCCGTCGTCGGACAGTACCGCCAACTCCATTGGCTTTTCCTGCGAAAGGATCAGTCGCCCTGCTTCCTCGCAGACAAGGCCCAGACCGATCTCCGTACGGTTAGACCAGAAGCTGCGAAAGCGGGGGTGATCGCGGCAGATCTGACACAGAATATCCTCGCCGTGGCGCAGGATCAGATCGCATAACTTATCGCTGTTGAGGAAAGGGCAGCGTTCGTTTTCGTCCAGACGAAAATGGGGTGTGCCGTCAGATTCCTCGATCTGCGGCGCGATATCCGCCATGGTACGGTAAAGGGGTAGGCTTTCTTCGTCAATATCCACTTCCCAGCCCTCGCAGCAGGTGTGACGGCAGGCGCCGGCAATGCAGCGAAAACGGGAATAATAATCGGGTGCAATGACTTTCATCGTCGGATACGCGTCCTTTCTGTCCGTTGTGTATGATTATTATACGCGCAGGACAGAACAAAAAGCAAGCGGCGAAAAATCAGGCGCAGGCGGTATGGGGTACGATTTCCGTATCTTCGTTATTTTCGGCAGTTTCTTTTCGGAATCCCAACTTGGCAAAGACGGCAGATCCCACAAAACCGGCCAAAGCACCGCACAGAGCTGCCAGAGCCAGCGCCAGCAGAACGGTGGTGGGCTTATTGAAGGCGAAGGGGGCAAGCAGACCGGGAATCGGTGCGGAGGTGCCGGGGGCATTATTGACAATGCCCAGCGTCACGGCAACGATGCCGGCAAGACCGCCGCCGAAGAAATTGCTGGTAAAGATGGGCAGAGGGTTCTTCATCACGATATCCGCCTGAGTCAAAGGCTCCAGCATGACGCCCAGTACCCGACTGTTATCGCCAAGGTGCAGGCGCTTGAAGACGATACCGTCGGAGAATGCACCGCCAAAGCAGGCGAGGGACGCGATGCCCATAGGCAGGCCCGTCAGACCCAGCATGGCGGTCAGCGCCATAGCGCTCAAGGGCGAGGTGCAGATCACTTTTATCATACCGCCCAGCAACAGACCCATCAGCAGGGGCGACTGCATGGTGGCGGCGGTGATGGAATCGCCTACGGTGGTGATGACGGCGTTCACCGCAGGGTCCATGATAAGAGCGATGCCGCGACCGATGCCGGCAGCAACCAGGGAGCAGAGAATGATATCCAGTCCCGTGGGGACTTTCTTCTCCAGCCACTTGAGAATGAAATGGAGCACATAGGAGGCAATGAAACCGGGCAGGATACCCAATCCGCCTACGGCAACGGCAGTGGCCAATGCGTACACGGGATTGGTGCCCATGGCAAGACCCACCAATGCCGCGCTTGCTACACCGCCCATGCTGCCGGACATGGCACCGACCTGACCCAAAAAGGCAATGCCGGCAAAGTCGCCGCAGATATATTTGAAAATCGCCTCCACCAGAAACGTGGTGACTGCCGCATTGGCTAAGCCGTTCATGGCCTTATCACCCTTGGGTAATTTCAGGCTGAACAGAGAAAAGGCGGTTAAAGTCAGTAAAAGTGCGCCGATACCTTTAAAAAACATCATGATTCATCAGGCCTCCGTTTTAGTGTGTGGAAGAGTCTGCGGCCTTTGTCGACCGCAGACTCCATGCACGGGGTTTATGAGAGACAACCATGGAATTAGGTTGACTTTAGTATAGGCTCATGCTATCTTAAAGTAAAGTTGTAAACGGTTAAGTGCTATTTAAGTAAAACTTAAAAGGTGATGCAAATGGAAAGTGCAAGATGCAAAGCATTCATCGCGGCGGTGGAGAGCGGCAGTTTATCCAAAGCGGCGGAAAAACTGAATTATACGGCCTCCGGTGTGAGCCAGTTGATATCGGCCATGGAAAACGATTTCGGCTTTCCTCTGCTGAAAAGGACGCGCAAGGGTGTTGCGCTGACGGCAGAGGGAGAGAAGATGCTGCCTGCCATTCGCGCCTTTGTGCAGCAGGAGAACAGAATGTATGAACTGGCGGCTGATATCACGGGTATACAGGTCGGTACGATACACATTGCGGCCTACTCATCCATCGCCACCCACTGGCTGCCCAAGGTCATTGCCGGATTCAAACAGAAATATCCCGACATACACATCAACCTCATGGAGGGTGTGCGGCAGGAGGTTTTGCATTGGATGGAGGAAGGCAGGGCGGATATAGGACTGCTGAGCAGCGGCGTAGAGTGTGCGAATTACGATTGGATCCCGCTTGCCGAGGATCCCATGATCGCCGTGCTGCCGAAAGACCATCCCCTTGCTCGCGCCGAAAGTTATCCGCTGAGTCGATGCAATGAAGAGGCGTTCATCATGCCGGCTATGGGGCGAGATGACGACGTGGTGAAGGTGTTTCGCAAGTACCATATTGATCCAACCATAGCCTACTCCACCAACGAGAGTTTTTCGGCGTGGGCCATGGTGGAAAACGGCCTTGGCATGAGTATTACCAACGAACTTCTGATGCATGGCTGGGAGTGCGATGTGGCAAAGGTGCCTGTGGATCCGCCCGAAACCATTACGCTGGGTATGATTCTGCCGTCCATCAAGCACGCCTCCCCTGCGGTCAGACGATTTGTGAAATACGCGGAGAGTATGCTGAAACGGTAAATCTTCCATAGAAACGAAAATGTCCCCTGCTGTTCTGTCAAATGCGGAGCAGCAGGGGACATTATTGTTTTGGGTTATAAGGTAAATTCCGTGCCGTCGTCAAGGCGTAACAGAATGGGTTCGTTGCCGGAGGCGGCGCACATGCCCACAAACGGGTCAACCATGGCGGCGATCAGCATGGTGGTGCCGCCAATGATAAATATGATCGCAGAGGGGAATGCGGCAAAACCGGACGAAATGTCCCATATAACATAAACAAGAAGCAGGAAAGCCGTGCTTTCCTGCTTTTGATATTTTGGATATCAAAAAGAAGAAAGGCCGACTCGTTATGAGTTGGCCTTTCTGTATTTACAAATCGCTCGTGCGGATCAGTTGTTCTTGATGTGAACATCCAGCTGATTGAAGGGGATCACGATACCGGCCTCGTCAAATGCCTTGCGGACATTGGCGAGCAGAGCAAAGTAGGTGTCCCAGTACTGCTCGGACTTGCACCATGCGCGCAGGGTGATTTTCACGCCGTTGCCTGCACCGAAGTCGGAGATTTCGGCAAAGGGAGCGGGATCGTCCAGTACGAGTGCCTCGTTTGCGCAGACATCCAGCAGGATCTCGCGGACCTTGATGGGATCGTTGCCGGCCACGGAGAAGTCAAAATCTACGCGGCGCAGAGCCTGCTCGGAGTAGTTCACGATGGTACCGGTGGACAGGCTGCTGTTGGGCAGATAGACGGTCTTATTGTCCAGTGTGAGGATCTTGGTGGTGCAGATGAGGATATCCTCAACAACACCCTCCTGACCCTGTGCTTCGATGTAGTCACCTACCTTGAAGGGACGGGTGATGAGGATCATAGCGCCGCCGGCGAGGTTGCTCAGCGTGCCATTGACAGCCAGACCGACGCATACACCCAGAGATGCGATGACAGCGGAAATGCCGCTGGTCTCGATGCCCAGATAGCCGACCAGACAGACAACGACCAGCACCTTCAGTGCGATCTTAACAATGTTGCTCAAAGACTTGGTCAAAGTCTGATCCAGACGATCGGACTTCATCAGGTTCTTGACGATCTTCTTGGACAGTGCATTGATAATGCGGAAGGAGACCAGCAGAATTACAAGGGCAATCAAAATTTTGATGCCTGTGCCGGTCACCCAACTGATGATTGTGTTCAGTAGATCCATAAAAATACCTCCATAATGATTTGATGCGATATTCGCATATATGTCCCATATATAATAAGATAAACAGACATATAATGTCAATAGCTGTCGAGGAGATTTGGCCGGCACTGCCGCTCTTAACCACAATACGTAAGGCACCAAAGAGATTTTCTTTCCGAGGCTTTGATTTTATGAGAATCGGCAGTGTATGGTCAATTTCACTTCTGCTTGCGGCCCAGCTCCAGACCCATTTCAAAGGCCTTTTTGTTCAGCGGCAGCAGTGCGGGCTTTTTGCCCAGTTTATGCTCGATAGTATCCCACACCACCTCTGCGGGGATCACCTCGGTATAGCCGATGTAGACGCCCAGCATGATGATATTGAGTACCTTACTGTTGCCCATCTCCAGTGCCAGTTCCGTCACGGGAGCCTTGACGATCTTGATATCCTCGCGCGTTACCTCGGTGGTGACGATGGAGCTGTTGATATACAGCGTGCCGCCGGGCAGCAGCTTATAGAGGAACTTATTGAGGCTGGCATCATTCATGACGATCAGATCGTCCATGGCATCGCCCATGGGTGCGCCGATCTCCTCATCGGCAATCACCACATAGCAGTTGGCGGTACCGCCGCGCTGTTCGGCACCGTAGGAGGGAAAGAAAGTGACATTTTTATCTGTAGAGTTGCAGGTGGCGTCAGCCAGGAACTTACCCAGCGTCATGACACCCTGCCCGCCAAAGCCGGCGACCATCAGATTACGTTCCATCTTTATGCCTCCTCCTTGCTCTTATCGCGGATCACGCCCAAGGGGAATTCCTTGAGCATCTTCTCCTCCAGATAATCCAACGCCTGCAGGGGATCCAGACCCCAGTTGGTGGGGCAGCTGGTGACGATTTCCACCATGGAGAAGCCTTTACCGTCCAGTTGGTTCTGGAAGGCCTTCTTAATGGCGGCCTTGGTCTTCATCACGTTGGCGGGATTGTTGCAGCTGCAGCGCTCCAGATAGTAGGGCGCGGTCAACTGATTGAGGATCTCACACATGTGCATGGGATAACCGTGCTCTTTTGGATCGCGGCCCTTGGGTGCGGTGGTGGCTTTCATGCCCACCAGCGTGGTGGGTGCCATCTGACCGCCGGTCATACCATAGATACCGTTGTTGACGAAGATAACGGTGAAGTTTTCACCGCGGTTGGCGGCCGACATGGTTTCGGCAAGGCCAATAGAGGCCAGATCGCCGTCACCCTGGTAAGTATAGACCACGGCCTCGGGGGTGGAGCGCTTGACACCGGTGGCTACAGCGCAGGCACGACCGTGGGGACTGGTGGTGTTGTCATAGGTGATGTATTCCATGGCAAGGCCGCAGCAGCCCACACCAAACACGCAGGTGGTCTTATCGATGATGTTCAATTCCTCCATGACCTCGCCGATCATCTTGAAAATCGTACCGTGCATACAGCCGGGACAGAAACCGGAAACCATTTCCTCGCGGAAGGTTTTCGTTCTTGTATAGACTTTTTCCATGTTCGTTCCCTCCTTATCGGTACAGTTTGCGCGCGGCATCCATGACCTCACCGCGGCCCATCATCTCACCGCCGGAATGGAGGCAGGTTTCGATGGGGCACCGATCCTTTACCGCCAGTTTTACATCCTGCACCATCTGAGCGGGAATGGACATTTCTATATCGAGAATGGCCTTTGCGCGGCTATAATCCAGTTTCTCGAAACTATCATAGGGGAAGGGTGACACCGTCTTGGGACGGATAAGACCTACCTTCAGGCCCTCGCTGCGCAGTTTCTTCACCGCACTGCGTGCGATACGGCCGGAGATACCGTAAGCGGTGAGAATTACCTCGGCATCGTCGAGATAGAGTTCCTCTACCTGCACATCGGATTTCCAACTATCGTAAAGTGCGGCGTTATCGATACACTTTTGTTGCTGCTTTTTGGTGTCCCAGCCGCCCGGTGCAATGAAAGAGCGTTCCTCCTTTTCAGGATCATGACCTACCAATGCCCAACTACGGCAGTCGGCTTTCAGCTTGGCCACTTCCTCGGCGGTGCGAGGCTCGGGCAACTCCACGGGTTCCATGATGGTGCCCAGTACGCCGTCCGCCAGAATCATGACGGGGTTGCGGTCACGCTGGGCATAGTCGAATGCGGCATAGGTCATATCCACAGCCTCCTGCACTGTGGAGGGGGAGAGGACCATCATGCGGAAACCGCCGTTGCCGCTGGCCTTGGTGGCCTGCAGATAATCCTGCTGTGCAGGCTGAATGGAGCCAACACCGGGGCCGCCCCGGGCAAAGTTGGCATAAACCATGGGGATCCGGGCGGAAGCGCAGTAGCTGATGCCCTCGCTCTTCAGGGAAATTCCGGG
>JAZLIB010000157.1:0-6559 GCA_045617185.1 Vescimonas sp. | reverse complement strand
TCGCCGTCCATCTCCACGATGGGGTTCATCATTTTAATCTTATCCATAGTTTCTCTCACTTTCTGCGCTGTGCGGCGTAGTAGTTCATCAAGCAGCCCTCCAGCAAAATGGAGCGCTCATCGTCGGTCAAGGCGCCCAGACGCAGGGTCAGGCCGTAGGACTTGCCGTCCTTGGTGACTACCTTGGCAGGGAACACGCTGTCCTTGGCAATGACCTTCTCGCGGACATCGGGTACGAAAATCATATCGCCGCTCTCGAAATCAAAAGGCGTACCCTCGTCGATGACGAAGGGCAGCATACCCCAGTTGATGCAGTTGGAGCGATAACGCTTGGTGGCGTACTCATAGCAGATATTGGCGCAGCCACCCAGTACGCGCTGGCAGGATGCCGCCTGCTCACGGGCAGAGCCGTCACCGGGCTTGTTGGCGAAGATCACGGAACCTACAGAACTGTTCTTCAGCATCTCCTCGCTGATACCGGCGTTCTTCAGAACAGACAGATCACTATAATCACCGGCGGCGCGCTTGACTTCCTTTGCGCGAATCACTTCCGTGCGGCTCACATAGGCAGGCTCACGGCGGGACAGAGCAAAGGAGGCCAACTTCATAGGATTGGAACGGTAAGAACTGGTTTCACCGGAGGGAATCAGTTCATCGGTGGTGGTCACGGGATCATGGATCACGGCGGCCAGTTCCATCACCAGATTATCGCTCAGAGCGGGAATTTCGGGCCAGTCGGCAATATTGGGGCCAAAGCGCAGTTCTACGGAACTGTCGGGCTTGCCGAAACCGCTGTAGCAGCGCTTTTCGTAAATCTTGCTGTCGAACTCATATTCGCCTGCTACGGGAGCGGAATAATCGACCTCGGTAGCGGCGGTGAGTTTACCGTGGTTGCGTGCGGTAGCAGCGATGCTGCGTGCGTCCATCAGCATAACGGCGGACAACTGACCGTCACCGGGCTTGGAGCCCTCACGGTTGGGGAAGTTACGGGTGGTGTGGCGGATAGACAGACCGTTGTTGCCGGGCACGTCACCTGCACCGAAGCAGGGACCGCAGAAGCAGGGTTTGAATAGCGCACCGCTCTCGAGGAGTTGCTGCTGTACGCCGTCACGAATGAGGCGCAGATTCACGGGCACAGAGGGGGGATAGACGGACAGAGAGAAGTAGCCGTCACCCACATCATGCCCCTTTAAAATGGCAGCAGCCTCGGCGATGTTATCGTACATGCCGCCGGAGCAGCCTGCGATGACGCCCTGATCCACATACAGCTGACCATCGACCAGCTTGTCGGTGAGCTGCAGCTTGACCTTGCCGCCGAACTGATCCAATGCGCGCTTTTCCACCTCGCGCAGGATATCGCCGGCATTGGCCTGCAAGTCGGCAATGGTATATGCCTCGGAGGGATGGAACGGCAAAGCCGCCATGGGCACTACAGAGGACAGGTCAATCTCAATCATGCTGTCGTACAGTGCGCCGTCCTCGGGAGTCAATGCCTTGTAGGCGTCCGCACGGCCGTGTACGGCCAGATAGTCACGCACACGCTCGTCCGTTGCCCAGATGGAGGAAAGGCAGGCGGTCTCGGTGGTCATAACATCGATACCGATACGGTAATCCATGGGCAGAGAAGCCACGCCGGGGCCCACAAACTCCAATACCTTATTTTTAACAAAGCCGTTTTTGTATACCGCGCCGCACAGAGCCAGCGCCACATCGTGAGGGCCAACACCCTGACGGGGCGTACCGGTGAGATACACCATGACCACTTCGGGAGCGGCCACATCGTAAGTGTTCTCCAAAAGCTGCTTGACGATCTCGGGGCCACCCTCGCCCACACCCATGGTGCCGATGGCACCGTAGCGGGTATGGCTGTCGCTGCCCAGCACCATGCGGCCACAGCCGGAGAGCATCTCGCGGGCAAACTGGTGGATCACCGCCTGATTGGGGGGCACATAGATGCCGCCGTACTTCTTGGCGGCAGACAGGCCGAAGATATGGTCGTCCTCATTGATCGTACCGCCTACAGCGCAGAGGCTATTGTGGCAGTTGGTCAGCACATAGGGCACGGGGAAACGCTCCAGACCGGAGGCGCGTGCCGTCTGAATAACACCCACATAGGTGATATCGTGGGAAATCAGGCTGTCAAAGCGAATGCACATCTTGTCGGGATCGGTGCCCTTATCGTGTGCACGCATGATCTGATAGGCAATCGTCTTTTCGCGGCTTGCCTGCGCGCCGTCCGTAGCGGGAGTCACTGCGCCGTTGCGCCAGACAACAGCATTTTCATGTAATTTGATCATAATATTCGTCCTCACGATCTGCTTTTTTGCAGAGAATTTTTTACATGGTACAGTATAGCACAAAAATTGTCAATCGCAACCCCTATTATGAAATATTTTGGATAATAAATTTCATTTATTGCATTATTTTTTTGGTTATATCGGTAATTTTTAGAAAATTATGAAATTTCAAAAAATAAATCTTGCATTTTTGCAGGTGAGCGCGTATAATCGCTATACAAATACAATGCAAGGAAGTGCTTTTCACTATGGCAGCCCCTATTTCTAACGGATATTTTGACGAGGCAATGCTGGCTCGTGTCAATGAGCAGTACGACATTCCCGGCAAGTTTTTTAATGAAAAGGTCAAGCGTGGCCTGCGTAACAGCGATGGCACCGGCGTTATGGCAGGTGTCACCAAGGTTGGCCGCGTCATTGGTTATAATATCGAAGACGGCGAGATCGTTCCGACAAAGGGCCGTTTGTTCTATCGCGGTATCAATGTGGAGGATATTGTCAGCGCCCACGTGTCCAACAACACCTTCGGTTATGAAGAGGTGGCCTATCTTCTGCTGATGGGTTATCTGCCCAGTAAGAAGGAAATGGAACAGTTTGACGCTATGCTCTCCCGCGCCCGCACCCTGCCCGCAGGTTTCACCGAGGATATTATCCTCAAAAACCCCAGTCCCAATGTCATGAACAAACTGGCCCGCAGTGTGCTGACGCTGTATTCTTATGATGCCGCCCCCGACACCACTACTTTAGAGAATATGCTGCGCCAGTCCATTGAACTGATTGCCCGTTTCCCCACCATCGTGGCCAACACCTATGCCGCCAAGCGCCATTACATTGACGGCGAGAGTCTGTATATCCACTATCCCCGCGAGAATCTGTCCGCGGCCGAGAATTTCCTGCTGATGCTGCGCTCTGACAAGAGCTATACGCAGGAAGAGGCTCATCTGTTGGATACGTTGATGATTCTCCACGCTGAGCACGGTGGCGGTAATAACTCCGCTTTCGTCTGCCGCGCTCTTTCCTCCAGCGGCACGGATACTTACGGTGCGATCTCCGGCGCTGTCAACTCCCTGAAGGGTCCCTTGCACGGCGGCGCCAATGCCAAGGTACGTGCCATGTTCTATGACATTAAGGCCCATGTGGACGACCCCACCAATGACAATGCCATGCGTGCCTACCTCTCTCAGATTCTGGACGGCAATGCGGGTGATCATTCCGGCAAGATCTATGGCTTGGGTCACGCGGTTTACACGCTGTCCGATCCTCGTTCCGAAATCATCAAGATCTATGCCGCCAAGATGGCCAAGACCAAGGGCATGGAAAAGGATCTGGAGTATCTGCGCAGTATCGAGCGCCTTGGCTGCCCCCTCATCGCGGAGCGCAAGGGTATGTCCAGTCCCATTTCCTCCAATGTAGATCTGTATTCCGGCTTTGTCCTGCAGATGTTGGATATTCCCGACGAACTGTTTACACCTCTGTTCGCCGTGTCCCGCATCTCCGGCTGGTGCGCACACCGCATCGAGGAAGTCATGACTGCCAAGCGTATCATGCGACCTGCCTATCGTGCCGCCAAAGAGGCAACTCCCTATATTTATCTTAATGAGCGCGACTGATCGACAACATAAAAAGAGCAGCACCACGGTGCTGCTCTTTTCTATTTTCAATTGTTTCTCCTTGTGTTATACTATTTAAAAACGCTGATATAATGAGGAATATACTATGACACGGCATCTCTTTCTCACCGGCCCTAAACGCATCGGAAAATCTACCGTCATTGATAAGTTTTTGACGTCAGACGGTCTGACCATGGGCGGTTTTCGCACCGTGCACACCGACAGCGTGCTCCGAGACCGTTTTTCTGTCCATATGCTCCGCCCCGGCGAAAAACCCACAAAAGAAAACCTTCTTTTCATCTGCGGCGAGCCATCGGCAGAAACGGCGACACGGTTTGACACCTTGGGCTGTGCGGCGCTCGCGCAAAGCGGCAATGCGGAACTCATTCTGATGGACGAGTTAGGCCCCCACGAGGCCAAGGCACAACAGTTTCAAAACGCCGTACTGTCGGCTTTGGACGGTGACACCCCCATATTAGGTGTTTTACAGCAAGCGGACAGTCCTTTTTTGCGGCAGGTTGCCGCACATAGAAATGTCACGGTGGTAGAGGTAACACTCGAAAACCGTGACACCTTACCGCAAATCTTACGCCGAGAGTTTCATTTTTCATAAAAAGAGGATACACCTATGCAGGAAAACATCTATCATAACCGCCTTACATTGCTACGGCATCTGATGAAAGCGCGAGGCATCGACGCCTATCTGGTCCCGACCGACGATTACCATGCCTCCGAATACGTGGGCGACTACTTCAAGTGCCGCGCCTATCTCTCCGGCTTTACCGGCAGCGCGGGTACGCTGGTGGTCACGGCAGATGAAGCAGGATTATGGACAGACGGCCGCTACTTCTTGCAGGCTGCCGACCAATTGCAGGGCAGCGGCATCACTCTGCACAAAATGGGCATCGATGCGCCTATCCCCGCCTATCTGAAAACGGTGCTCAAATCCGGTCAGTGCGTGGGCTATGACGGCAGGACGATACGTGTTGCCTATGCCAAAACGCTGCAAAATGAACTGCGTGGCTTGTCTGTCCGCTTTGACGAAACCGCCGATCTGGTGAGTGAACTGTGGGCTGACCGCCCCCTCTTCCCTGCCGCACCCATTTGGGAACTGCCCACCGTGTATACCGGCAAAAGCCGCCTCGAAAAACTGGCGGATTTGCGCCGTGCCATGTCAGATGTCGGTGCTGATTACCATCTGCTTGCCTCGCTGGACGACATCGCTTGGCTTTTCAATCTCCGTGGCGGCGATGTGCTGTATAATCCGGTTTTCATGTCCCACGCTCTGCTGACACCCAACGAAACGATTCTCTATGCTGCGCCCAATGCTATCAGCGTGGAACTGACTGCCACGCTGCAAGAGGACGGCATTACGCTGCGCCCCTATGGTCAGATTTACGAGGATTTGGCCGTTCTGCCCGATGGCAGCCACATACTTCTTGATGAAGATGCGGTGAATGTGGCATTGTGCCGCGCCTTACCCGCCGGGGTCAAGCGCATTGTACGCACCAATCCCACCACACTTTATAAAGCACAGAAAACGAAAACCGAACAGGAGAATATGCGCCTTGCTCATGTTTATGACGGTGTGGCGCTGACGAAACTGCTCTATTGGCTGCGCACACAGCCGCTCTCCACAACAGAACTGGATATTGCCGCAAAACTGGAAAGTCTGCGCGCTGCCTGCCCCGATTATTTAGGGCAGAGTTTCGCTCCCATTGTGGCCACCGGCGCCCACGGCGCGATTATTCACTATGAGCCTACGGAGGAGAGCAACACACCTCTTGTAAATAACAGTTTTCTTCTCATGGATACCGGCGCTCAGTACTGGCAGGGTACCACTGATGTGACACGCACCGTGGCCATCGGCATGGTATCCGAGGAGCAGAAGGCCCACTACACCGCCGTATTGCGGGGTAATCTCGCCTTGGCGGCGGCACACTTCAAGTATGGCTGCACCGGCGTGAATCTGGACTATCTTGCCCGCTCTCCCCTTTGGGAACTGGGTTTGGACTACAATCACGGCACGGGACACGGCGTAGGCTATCTTCTCAATGTGCACGAGGGCCCGCAGGGCATCCGACTGCGTGACAAAAACGGCGGTGCGGTACTGGAAGAGGGCATGATTCTCTCCGATGAGCCGGGTGTCTATCTGGAGAGCCGCTACGGTATCCGTTTGGAAAACCTGCTGTTGTGCCGTAAGGCGGAAAAGACCGATTGCGGTCAGTTCATGTCGTTTGATACGCTGACCATGGTACCCTTTGACCGCAGCGCCATCGACCCCGCGCAGATGACGGAAGAAGAACTGCAACTCCTCAATGGCTATCACGCCAAGGTCTATGAGGTTATTGCTCCTTATCTTAATGACGAGGAACGCGTATGGCTGTGTGAGGCAACTGCACCCTTAACAAAATAAAAAATCGGCAGACTTTCTCGACGGGAAGATGGGAATTTTCCCGAAAGCGAATTCATGCAATGAAATCCAATGCACGGAATCTATGTGAGCAAATTGGGGTTTGTAGTGGAGAGGATTTTCTTTTGATTCCCTCCGGGGGCCTACTTTTTCCATCAGCGGAAAAAGTAGGCAAAAACGCCGTCAAAAACCAATGGTTTTTGAATTTCCTTTTCGCGGCTATACCGCGAAGGAACGGAATTG
>JAZLIB010000156.1:0-3236 GCA_045617185.1 Vescimonas sp. | reverse complement strand
CAGGCGAGTGCCGTTGGTGCCGTGGAGATAATCCTCAAAGGCCTCCTCCACGCCGTCACGGCCCACCAGAGTGTTCATCAGATAACCTTTATCGCGGTAGCCCTCGATGCCGTTCTTTGCATCGCCCTCCCAGTCCTCTTTATAAATGGGGGAGAGGCGGCCGAGAATGTGGGCGGCATAGGGCGTGTTATACACGCGGGCAGAAGATGTGCCGGTTTTGACACCCTCATAGTGACCGTCAACCACCTGCGAGATCAGTTCTACTGTCACATCGGAGGCAAAGACGTAGTCGCTGGCAAGCAGATGGTGTACCGTCAGTTCATAACGCACACCGGCAATCAGGCGTGCCTGCGCATCGGTATAGGTGCTGTCAATGTGATAGGTCTTGCATAGCGTTTTAAAAAATGTGCTGGCGTTCATATCGGGGGTCGTGGCAGGTTTGCTGTGATAGGGGATATCCTGATTATCCAGGAACATCTCAAAATTGTCATCACTTTTTCCCGTATATGCAATCGGAGTAGTTTTATTTAAAGGCAACGTGTCGTTCCACTTAATCTTGTTATTCTGACAAAGTTGGATCAGATGCCAGATAGCGGCGTTTTCCCGTGCATCATCGTCATCAAAAACCTCATCGTCCAAGGTGAGTGTATAGGTCAGGCGGTTCGACACCAGTACCTTTCCGTTGCGGTCGGTAATGATACCGCGGGAGGCCTCCACCGTTTCGGTGGTGGCGTTGCTGGTGATGGACTTGGCGCGGTATTCGCTGCCGTGAATGATCTGGGTGGAATAGAGCACCAGAAAGTACGCCAAAAGCACGGCCGCAAACAGGCCGAGTAAAATACGAAGGCGACTTTTCAGGGGTTCGGTTGCATTCATAAGGTGCTCCTTTCATAGAGAGTAGGGTACAAAATCAGTCTGTCTGCACACGGGAGTGCAGCCAGCGGAAGGGGAAATAAATCAAAGGCATACAAACCACGGAAATCAGTTCCTTTGCCATCAGGAAAAGGCCGGAAAGTAACGAAATACCCGCGGTATAAGAGAGAAATACGATCTGCAGCAGATCGCACAGAATGATCGATAGGATACAAGTGACGATCGCACAGAAAAAACCCGGTACGATCAGGTGCTTGACAATCAGCATTGTGCCGACAGCCACCACAAAGAAAGCCAACGTATAAAAGCAGGGCATCGGGCCGGTCATGGTCAGATCGGTCAGCAGACCGAAAACCAGAGAAAAGACCATGCCCTCTCTGCCCTCCCACATGGTGGCCAGTGCCACCACAAGAGGCAGGAGAAAGAGGTGAATGCCCCAAAGGGTGATATGATTGAACACAAGGCTTTGCAATGCGACGATCAATAGGGAGGCAATACCATAAAACAGCCATTTCAAGGCGTAATCGCGTCGTGACATAAGGTACCTCCTCAGTCCACCACATCAAAGGAGGTGATGACAAAGACCTCCGTCAGGTCGTCAAGATCCACCTGCGGTGCGAGAATGGCGTATTTGGTCAGACCGCCGTCGTCGGTGAGGATCTCCTCCACTGAGCCGATGACCAGACCCGAGGGATAGTACCCGCCGAGGCCCGACGTGACCACCAGATCACCGTTAATGAGGCTGCTCTCGCTCTCCAGATAGTTCAGTTTCAGACGGTTGCGGCCCATCAGACTCAGATCACCTGCGGCGACCGTGGTTTCACCGGTACGGAAAATCTTGGCACCGATCTGAGAATCGGTGTCCAGTACGGTGGAAACCGTGCACCAGTTCAATCCCGCATCCGTGACGATACCCACAAGGTAACCCTCGCTGTCCACCACACAGTTGCCCTGCGCAATGCCACAGGAAGTGCCCTTGCCTAAGGTCAGCGTGGAGGCCCAGTTGGAGGTGCTGTGTTCGGTGATAAAGGCAGATTCAAAGGCGAAATCGCGGCGCTGCTGACGCAGGTCAAGCAGCGTGCGTAAACGCTCATTTTCCTCGCTGTCCGTCTTGGCCTGACGTACACTCTGCTCCAGAGAGGCGACCTGACGGCGCAGTTCGGAGTTTTCCTTCTTCAGTTCATCTACGGACTCAAAGTGATCAAAAACATCGCCCGTCCATCGCGATATGGCAGCACCTGCGGCACGGAACGGCGATGCCACCACGCCTGCAGCATTGTGCAGAAAGCCCGTGCCGCCGCTGAAGGCAGATACGATGCACATGATGACCGCAATCAGCGTGACAGCGGCCAAAACCAGGATTCCGTTGTTGGAGAAGAATTTTTTCATGATTCAGATTCCTTACGATAAAGATAAAAGTGTGACACCGAACTCCTGCAGCATACGGCTTAAAAGCAGGACCGGCAGACCCATCACGTTGAAAAAGTCACCGTCAATGCGTTCCACCAGCAGAGCGCCCTGACCCTGCACGCCGTAGGCGCCTGCCTTATCCATAGGCTCACCGCCTTGAATGTAGGCGCGCAGTTCTTCTTCTGCGGCAGGGCGGAAATAGACATCGGTGGAGGCGCTGCGCGTCATGGTACGCTCGCCCTGCCGCACAGTGACACCGGTGCAGACCGTGTGACGGCGGCCGGCAAGAGCGGTGAGCATACGGAGTGCATCCTCCGTATCTGCAGGCTTGCCGAGGCGCTTGTCGTCTAAAAAGACCATGGTGTCGGCGGTGATGACGATCTCGTCAGCGTCAGACGGCACGGCCTGAGATTTTTCGCGGGAGATATAGGATACGATCTCAGCGGGACTGAGATCATCGGGATACCATTCCTCCACCTGCGGTACGCGAATGGTGAAATCGGTAATGCCGATGCGCTGCAACAGTTCCTGCCGGCGGGGTGATGAGGAGGCCAGTACGATCTTTGCCATCTTACTCACCTGCCCGTGGAGCCAAAGCCGCCTGCACCGCGCTCGGTTTCATCCAGCGTGTCAGCCATGGTGATCTGGGGCTGTACCACGGGGACAACCATCAACTGGGCAATGCGGTCGCCGGGTTGAATGGTATAACTCTCCTCAGAGAGGTTCACAAGTCCCACGCCCACTTCGCCGCGATAGTCACTGTCGATAACACCCACGCCGTTGGAGAGGCAGATGCCCTTCTTGATGCCCAGACCGCTGCGGGCAAAGACCAGCGCCACATACTCCGCCGAGGGCAGAGCAATGGCAATACCGGTGGGTACCAGCGTGCGCTGAGAGGGGGCAAGCGTAATGGGCGCATCAATGCAGGCGCACAGATCCATGGCGGCGGCGCC
>JAZLIB010000155.1:0-4409 GCA_045617185.1 Vescimonas sp. | reverse complement strand
TATCGTTGAAAAGCAGGTCAGCGATGATGGGTATCTCAAGTGCGATAAGAAGGACGATCCCACGCATATCCATGACAAGAGCTGCTATAACTGGAAGAACGCAAACGAGGCGGCTATCGGTGATACCGTGCCCTTTGACATCAGAAGCAAAATTCCTGCCAATGCAGGCGGTTATAAGTACATGTACTTTATCGTTGGCGATACGCTGAGCGACGGTCTTATGCTGAACGAGGAGTCCATCAAGGTCTATATCGGCGGCGCGGAAGCTATTAAGGATCGAGACTATTCTCTGATTATCAGTGAGGACGGCCAGCACTTTGATGTGGCTTTGATCGATGCCAAGGCGCATGCAGGCGCAACTGTGGAGGTTTTCTATAACGCCGTGCTGGATACCGATGCCATCATCGGCGTTGCCGGCAACCCCAATGTGGTTGACGTGACCTATTCTACTCATCCCAACTACGACTATCGGCCAGATGACGATAGAATCCCCGGTTATCCCAATTCCGATAAAGATGTGCCTACCGGAAAAACCCCCGAGGACCGCACGGTGACCTATGTGACCGGTATCAAGTTCATGAAGATCGACGGTGAGAACGGTAACCCCCTCAAGGGCGCGGAATTCACCATCAAGGGCGAATCCGTCAATACCGTTCTGCACTATGTGGAAACCTTTGCCGCTAACCAAAACGGTACATACTGGAAGCTGACGAACGGTACTTATACCACCACGGCACCCAAGATGAACGACACCATGGATCCCGTCAGCGCAGACTATGACCGCAATAACGGCGGTTATGTGGTGGCTGAGGCAGGCTATACCGGCGAGGGCGCTGTCTCCATCGGTGGCGTGGTGTATCGTCCGGCAACCAAGGCTGAACTGAACGGCGATGTGGCGCTGTACGTCCTGAATAAGAGCAATGTGGACGCCTATGCCGATACGACAACCAAGTATGCGCTGAGCGGCAAGTGGGAAGTGCTGACTAACAAGGGGAACAAGGAAGTGTCTGCCGCGGTGAATGATGACGGTATGGTGATTTTTACCGGTCTGGGTGAAGGCACCTATACCGTGTCTGAGACCAAGGTGCCTGCGGGCTTTAATAAAATTGACGACTTCACGGTTACCATCAAGTGGAATGATCCCACTATGGAGAATCAGACCAATCCCATTTGGGTCGGTACGGTGACAATGAACGGCAAGACGCAGGCGCTGAGTCTGGTTGACATGGGCGATGACGATGTGAGCGACGAGAGCGAAGTGTTCTATCTGGACGTGGCTAACTTCTCCGGTGTGGAACTGCCCTCCACCGGCGGTATCGGCACCACCGTCTTCTATGCGTTGGGCGGCGTTCTGGTGGTGGCAGCAGCGGTGCTGTTCGTGACCAGAAAACGCATGGACGCAGAGAAGTAAACGCAAGGAAGATATATGAATCCATGGCAAGGGAGGGTATCTCCCTCCCTTGCCTGCAGCATTGAGGAGAGTTCTGTGAAAAAGAAACAAAAGAGAATGAATGTGATCCTGCTGCTGGCCTTTCTGGCAGGACTGTCCTTGCTGCTGTATCCGGGCATATCCGACTATTGGAACGCCAGACACGCCACGCAGGCAATTGCCGGTTATACCGAAAAGGTGGCAGATTTGAACGCGCAGACATACGCGCAGATGTACTTGGATGCGGTGGCGTATAACACTGCTCATGCAGGTGGCTATGTCACCACGGAACTGAGTGAATCTGACCGCGCGCAGTATGAATCGCTGCTGAATGTAACGGGTACGGGGGTCATGGGTTATGTCGAGATTGAAAAATTGCGTGTCAATCTTCCTATTTACCATGGCACGGAGGAATCGGTGCTTCAGGTGGCGGCGGGTCATATTGACTGGTCCAGTCTGCCCGTGGGCGGTGACAGTACGCACTGTGTGCTGTCGGGACATCGCGGATTGCCCAGTGCCAAATTATTTACCGATCTGGATCAACTGCGTGAAGGAGATACCTTTTCATTGCATGTGCTCAATGAGATGCTGACCTATCAGGTGGATCAGATCCGTATCGTTAAGCCGAATGTTACCAAGGATCTTGCAGTGGAAAAGGGCAAGGATTACTGCACCTTGGTCACCTGCACACCTTACGGAATCAACACGCATCGCTTGCTGGTGCGTGGTCATCGGGTAGCAACGGCGGAGGAGGGAAATGTGACGGCAGATGCTATCATCGTTGAGCCGCTTTTAGTGGCGCCTATGCTGGCTGTGCCGATGTTGCTGGCCTTACTGTTATTTGCAATGAAAAAGCCGAAAGGCAATCACTTCCCTAAAAACGGAGGTAATATGACATGAAAAAATCGAAGAGAGTATTATCCGCTGTGTGGCTGTGCCTGCTGCTATTCACGATATTGCCATGGCAGGCTTATGCCATCGACCCAATAGAACTGGATCGTGACGTAACGCTGACGGTACACTATCAGCAGGACGGAAAAGTGATGAGCGGGGCCCGGTTTGACATCTACCGAGTGGCAGATACCACGGAATATGCGAAATTTACAGCCTGCGGTGAATTTGCGGGATTTTCGGAGCAAATCAACGAATTAGATGATACGAAGGCATGGGATTGCTTGGCAGAAAAAATGCTTACCTATGCTGAGAATATCAAACCGACTGCCAGCGGAAAAGTTGACGGCAAAGGCGTATGTGCTTTTAAGGAGTTAAAACCGGGTCTTTATCTGGTGGCGGGAAATGCTATCCAAGTAGGAAGAGTGACCTATACCTGCAAACCCTTTGTGGTTTGCTTGCCGCAGCGTGATGCCGATGCCGAAGTCTGGGATTATGCGGTGGATGCCGCGCCCAAGGCAGGCATACCCGACGAAAAGCCAACGACACCGGAGGAGCCGCGGCTGCCACAGACCGGTATGCTTTGGTGGCCGGTGCCGGTGATGGCGTGCGTAGGACTGGCGGCGCTGTGCGTAGGTGTTGTGCGGCGGCGGAACGGCGAACGGTGATAACCGGAATACAAAGAGCGGTTGCAATTCCTGATATCATGTGCTACAATCCATATTACGGGTGAGCACCTACCGACAGTAAGGCTGATGAAGTCTTACTGTCGATTTTTTATCAGGAGGAAGTCGATTATGCAAACTTTATGGCCCATTATGGTGGTTGTGGCCGCCAACACATTTTATCACATCTGCGCTAAGCAGACACCGGAGGGGCTCAATGCCTTTGCCTCATTGGGCGTTACTTATTTTGTGGCGATGATTGCGTCCTTTGTGCTGTTTTTTGCTACGGCAACGGATAAAAATATTGGTCATGAACTCGCAAAAATGAACTGGACATCGCTGATCTTCGGCATCAGCATTGTAGCGCTGGAGTTTGGATATCTCAATATTTACCGCGTGGGCTGGAAGGTCAGCGCGGCGTCGCTGGTAGCCAATATCGCGTTGGCAGTGATCTTACTGGTGGTAGGTGTGCTGCTATACAAAGAAGTGCTCTCTTTGCGACAGATTATCGGCATGGCGGTGTGCGTCGTTGGACTGATCCTCATCGGGAAATAATAAAAAGGCAATCTTCTTAGAGAAGATTGCCTTTTTATTGTATAGGTATTTACAAGCGACTTCGCACATTGTTTTTTATTAACCAAATCGAAACCCGGCGAAGCGGAATCGATTTGGGGAGGAGAAGCAAGGAAGCGGGTGAACTCTGACTTTTGAAAAAAGTCGGAGCAAGCGATACAGAACTTGCTCCGACGTGGTACGGGTAGTGGGACTCGAACCCACACGGTCACCCACTGGAACCTAAAGGTGATGTTACCTTGGGGAGGGTTTTTAAAGCGAGAAACAAACATTTAAATATATAGCAGTATTTCTCTGCAAAGTCTGGGTGATAGCACATCGAAATCTGCTTTTCAACTGTCAGACATGATAAAAATTGCAAAGCCGACAAACTGACGCCACTGGTGCCGATTTGTCGGCTTTGTTTTTTGCTTGAGAGCAAGTGTCTCTGGAAGAAAAAATCCCACCTTGACGGCATGTATCGCCAAGGTGGAGGGGGGTTATGGAACGATGATTTTTGCCAGAGCAATCGCTTCGGATATTTCGCCAGAAAGAAATTGATCCCTTGCTTTGGTAGCTTCATCGAGCCAATCGTAATATTCCTTGTAAGTCAAATCAATATTAGATTCGGTCTTTTCACAGCCGGTCCTTTCGTACCTGCGATACATTCTCTGCTTTGCACGGTCAAATTCTTGGATGACTTTTACATTTTCTGCGGTTTTCTTGTGTTTCAGGTAAGGCGCCATATCCTTGCAAGTTTTATTGCCTGATAAGATTCGATCACAGTACAGTGTTTTCTTTTTTGTTTTGGGGACAAAAAATCGTCCGCAACAATGACAGAATGCCACATTCGGTTTCTGAGAAATAAAGTG
>JAZLIB010000154.1:0-3896 GCA_045617185.1 Vescimonas sp. | reverse complement strand
CCCTGCGGATTTTCGATGTAGCAAAGTGTGGAATTGATCATGTTGCTCCCTCCTTTTAGGCTATTGTAGCACATTTTTTGCACAAATGCCACCGTCTATGCTATAATACCTTTGAAAATAAGGAGGGACGAACCATGGAAGAGATCAAATGCGGACGCTACCGCCATTTTAAAGGTAATGAATACCGTGTCATCGGCATGGCAAAACATTCTGAAACGCTGGAGGATATGGTGGTCTATCAGGCGCTTTACGGCGAGCAGGGACTGTGGGTTCGGCCCGCCGCCATGTGGAATGAAATGGTAGACCGTGAGGATTATCACGGCCCGCGCTTTATTTATATAGGAGAGTAAGACATGGATTATACCCTCATTCGCTCCCGCCGCCGCACCATGGCGCTGGAGATCACCCGTGACGGCCGTTTAATTGTCCGCGCGCCGCAGCGTACACCGCAATCGGTCATTGACCGCTTTGTGGCATCTCACGCCGACTGGATCGTCACGCATCTGCAAAAGCAGCAGCAACGCGCCGAAAATCACCCCCCGCTCAGCGAGGCGGAAATCGCCGCCCTGCGGCAAAAGGCAAAAGAACTACTGCCCGATCGCGTGGCGCACTACGCCGCCTTGATGGGTGTATCGCCCACGGGCATTAAGATCACCTCCGCCAAGACACGATTCGGCAGTTGTTCGAGTAAGAACAGCCTGTGCTTTTCCCTCTATCTCATGACTTATCCTGACCGCGCCATCGACTATGTGGTGGTGCATGAATTGGCGCATATTCGGCAGAAGAATCACTCCCCCGCCTTTTATGCGGAGGTGGCAAAGGTGATGCCGGACTACAGGGAGCGGGTGAAGTTGCTGAGAGGTTGAGGGTAATTATCCCTTAGATGCCTCCGCTGTCGGTAAAAGTATGTCCCCGAACGGGATCAAAAACTGCAAATACGCAAAAAAACCGCTCCCATCGTGTGATGGGAGCGGTTTTATTCTGTCCAAATATGAAATCAGATACCCAGTTTTTCCAGCGCAGACATCTTCAGGCAGTTGCAGAAGATGGCAATGGCCTGCTCCAGCTCTGCCACGGGAGGCAGGGTGGGTGCAATACGGATATTGGAATCGTTGGGGTCAATGCCATAGGGGAAGGTAGCACCGGCGCCGGTCATGGTGACACCGGCCTCCTTGCAAAGAGCCAGCGTGCGCTTTGCCGTACCGTTCATAGCGTCCAAAGACACGAAGTAGCCACCCACAGGACGCTTCCAGTCGGCAATGGCCAAAGGAGCGATCTCCTTATCCAACGCATTCAGCACAGCGTGGAACTTGGGGCGCAGAATCTCGGCGTGGCGCTTCATCAGCTTCAGCGTATTTTCCTTATCCTTCAGATACTTCACATGGCGCAGCTGATTGATCTTATCAAAACCGATGGTCTGAATGTTAATGAGTTTGGTCAGGTAGGCGATGTTCTCCTCGCTGGAGGCCATCACGCCCACGCCTGCACCGGGGAAAGTGACCTTAGAGGTAGAGGCGAACTCATAGGGCATATCGGCGTTGCCGTTTTCAGCGCACAGACTGATGATATCGGCAAAAGGCACGAACTCACTATCGAACTCGTGGATGCAGTAAGCGTTATCCCACATCAGCATGAAATCGGGTGCAGCAGGTTTCATCTTGGCGATACGTGCGATGGTTTCGTCGCTGTATACCACGCCCTCGGGGTTGGAGTACTTAGGCACGTTCCACATACCCTTGACGGTGGGATCCTTGATGAGTTCCTCCACCATGTCCATGTCAGGGCCGGTGGCGGTCATAGGCACGGTGATCATCTTCATGCCAAAGCTCTGGCTGACCTTGAAGTGACGGTCATAACCGGGAGCGGGGCAGATCCACTTGACCTCGTCCAGTTTGCTCCAAGGCACGGGACTGTTTTTCAGGCCGTGGGTATAAGCCTTGGAGATGGCATCGTACATCAACTGCAAACTGGCGTTGCCGCCCACGAAGCACTGCTCTGCCTTGCAGCCGAGGATCTCGGCAAACAGACGCTTGGCAGCAGGCAGTCCGGCGCACTCACCGTAGTTGCGGCTCTCGATACCGTCGGAGATAAAGTCTGCCGGATTGACCAGTATATTGCACATTTCAGTTACCATATCCAACTGATCCTTGCCCGGCTTACCGCGTGCCATGTTCAGTTTCAGACCCAAAGCCTTCTGCTTTTCATAGTCGGCCTTCACGGCGGCATACTCAGCCTGACGCTGCTGCAAAGTCATTTCTGTGTATTTCATGAAAACAACCTCTTTTCTGTTTCACTTTTAATAACGAATTTTACCACAGATACCAATAAATTACAACCCCCGACACTGGTAAATATCGGTGCGTCTGGCGGATAAAATCGGCAACTGATGACGCACCTCGTCCACGCGGCCAAGGTCAATTTCCGTAATGGCCACCGTTTCCTCCCCGCCGCAGCGGCTGACGACACTACCCCACGGGTCGCACACGATGGAGTTGCCGTAGGCCACATAACTTGCCGCCGTATTCCGTGCCGGAGAAGTCCCCACGGTGAATACCTGATTATCCACTGCCCGCTGGCGGAACAGCAGTTCCCAATGGGCAGGGCCGGTGGTCATATTGAACGCCGCCGGTACGATCAGCACCTTAGCGCCCTGTAAAGTCATTATCCTTGCCAGTTCTTCAAATCGCAGGTCAAAGCAGATGCAAAGTCCCATCAATCCCCACGGAGTGGAAAACATGGTAATATCGTCCCCTGCCGTCAGCGTGTCCGACTCCATAAACCGCTGGCCACCCTTGACGTCGATGTCAAAAAGGTGCATCTTCCGATGCCGCGCCACGGTGTTACCCTCGGGGTCAAAAACGAAACTGGTGTTATAGACTTTTCCGTCACAAAGTTCCGGCACCGAGCCACCCACGATGTAGATACCCAGCTCCTTGGCCAAAGCCGACAGTGCCTGCTGCGCCTCTCCGCCCACCGCCTCGCCGTAAGCGCGGAAGCACGCGTTATCGTAGGGACAGCAGAACATCTCCGGCAGAATCGCCATGTCGATACCGCTCTCAACCGCCTGGCGAATCAGCGCGCAGGCGTGGCGGATATTTTCGGTCTTGTCGCTGCTCACAGACATCTGGATTTGTGCAATTTTCATACAGCACCCCTCCTTATCCTCTCTATTGTACGGGAAATGAATTGCACTTTCAAGCATTTCATAGTATAATCCAAAGTATCAAACTGTAACGAGGCCACTATGAGAATTTTAGTATTATCCGACTCCCACGGCGGCGTTTTTCGTATGCGTCAGGCCGTGGAACTGACAGAGCCGCAGCATATTCTGTTTTTGGGTGACTGCTTACCCGATGCGGATAAACTGCAGCGCGAATTTCCCGATATCCCTATGACCACCGTCCCCGGCAACTGCGACTGGGGCAGCACGGATGAGCCGGAACGGCTCATTGAATTACGGGGCAAGCGCATATTGATGATGCACGGCCACACACGCAATGTGAAATATACCCTGATGAACGCCACCTATGCCGCCCGCGAGTATGGTGCGGACATTCTGCTGTTCGGTCATACCCACCACGCGCTGGTGGACTATGACGGCGCGCTGTGGACCATGAACCCCGGCAGCGTGGGCGACCGGAATACGCCCACCTACGGCGTCATCACCATCAATGACGATACCTGCCAATGCGCCACCTACCGCTTGGCATAAGGAGAGATTTACTATGTTTACCATCGGTTGTCATCTATCTTCTTCGGGCGGCTTTCTCGCCATGGGCGAAACGGCGCTATCCATCGGCGCCAACACTTTTCAGTTCTTCACACGCAATCCCCGAGGCAGTAAAGCGAAAGCACTTGACAAGCAAGATATCGCCGCGTTTATATCACTTGCCAAG
>JAZLIB010000153.1:0-6102 GCA_045617185.1 Vescimonas sp. | reverse complement strand
TTGTTTTTCCTGATTTCCAAACTGTCCGACGGCAGTAAGAAACAGACTGCATCTACCAGCAAGACGCGCATATCGACGGTAAACAAGACAACAACGGCAAGCAAGTCTGTTCAGCAGAAAGCAGCAACTGTTACAAAGACGCCCCAGTACTCCGCCAAGGGTACCAAGACCATGAAGATTGTCGGTGCCGTGTTGGCAATTATTGGCGCATTGGCCATGATTGGTACTTTGTCAGAAAACGCATGGTATATCGAATATGGCTATTGGTGGGATTTGATTGAGAAGATGTTCTTCCCTACCGGTATGATGGCCGGCGGTATCGCGGTACTGTTGGGCGGTCGGGGCATGACAAAACGCAACCGCCGTTTTGGCAAATATCTGGCTGTGGCCGGAAAGCGCGAAGCGATTCCTATCAGTTGGCTCGCCAAGGCTGCTGAAGTATCTGAGCGCAAAACGGAAAAAGACCTGGAGATTATGATGGAGAAAGGTCTGTGGGGCGAAGATGCCTATGTGGACATCGGTCACGGTATGGTATTCCGTTCGCAGGCTGCCGCTGCAGAATACTTTCAGAGTCAGCAGAAACCGACGGTTGCGGCACCGGAGGAAACCGAAGAGGGCTACTCCGGTATACTGCGCAAGATCCGCCGCGCCAATGACCGCATTGCCGATCCGGTGTTGACGGCGAAAATCACACGCTTAGAAGATGTGGCGGGCAAAATCTTCCGGATCATTGAAAAGGAACCTGCTAAAAAGGAAAAGGCCAGTACGTTCCTCAATTACTATCTGCCCACAACGCAGAAACTGCTGGACGCCTACGCAGAGTTTGACGAAGCCGGAGTCAGCGGTGAAAATCTGACTCAGGCCAAGGCCAAGATCGAACAGACCATGGACAATGTGGTAGCCGGGTTTGAACGTCAGTTGGACGAGTTGTATCACGCCGATGCCATGGACATCGACAGTGATATTCGCGTGATGGAAACCATGTTGCGCCGTGACAACGGCAGCGCGGCAGAGGACTTCGGTCTGGGCGGTTTTGCCGTTCAGGAAGAGATGGAATAAGCGAGCAAAGGGAACCGTTCGTTCCCTTTGCTTTTTCATGTTGCACTTTGACGCTTTAAATAATTCATTATTGACTTTTCTACTTGCTGCGTTATAATATTAACAATGATTAAACGTGAGGTTTACCAAATGGCTGAACGAATGACCGCAAGAAAAAAGCAGGCGATGGAGATGCGCAGCCGCATCCAAAGCGCTGCGTTGGATTTATTTGACAAAGAAGGTTTTGAAAATGTGTCTGTGGAGGAGATCGCCCAAAGTGCAGGCTGCTCTGTAGGTAACATCTACCATTATTTTAAAAGTAAAGATGAACTGGCGATTCAAGTAACAAGTTCTGTGGATGCGGCGTACCTGGAACTGGAGCAGACCTATCTGGCAGACGAAACCACACCGGCAAAAGATAAACTGATTGATTTTGTGGGGCAGTCTTTGCGGATCAGTACACAGGAACAGGTTTTGTACAAGAGCTTTATCCACGGATTGAAATATCCTGAGCAGGGCGTACTGAAAAAGGGCGAAAAACGCGTGTATTTCCGCTTGCTGCGTGAGTTGGTCAGCGCCTGCCAGAGTGAGGGAAGTATTGCCGCAGATTATGACACAGATGAGGTTGTAGAGCAGTTGGTTGTGCTGCACCGCGGGATGCTGTTTGAGTGGCGGATCTATGAGCACGCCTTTGACGTGGTGGCCCGAGGCCGGGACATGGCAAATGTTCTGCTGCGCGGTTATCAGACAAAATAAAAGAAAGGCAGTTTCTGATGTTTTTGACAGTCAGGAACTGCTTTTTTTGTGGGCATTTACAACTTTTTGAGAAATCCGAAAATCACTTGACAAAAGGTTTACTCCCTGCGATAATAAAATTGTTCATTAAATTATTCGGTGAAATTTTCTGCAAAAGGAAAGGAGAACACCATGAAAGTATTGATTATCAATCCCGGCGCAACTTCTACGAAAATTGCTATTTTCGAGGAAGAGGAGCAGCTTTTCAAACTGGGTATTGACCATTCCGCTGAGGAACTGGATCAGTTTGACCGCGTGATCGATCAGGCGGATTACCGCAAAGATGCTATTCTGGCAGCCATTGCCGATGCCGGTTTCCAACTGAAGGATTTCGACGCTGTCTGCGGTCGCGGCGGTCTGTATCGTCCCATTCCCTCCGGTACATATGCTGTCAATGACAAGGTGATGGCAGACGTGGAGAACGCTCCCTACGGTGAGCATCCCTCTAATCTGGGCGCCTATCTCTCCAAGAAGATCGGTGACATGGTGGGTATCCCCGCTTTCTTTGTAGATCCCGTCTGCGTAGATGAGATGACCGATCTGGCCCATTACTCCGGCTTTGCTGAATTCAAGCGTCTGAGTCTGTTCCATGCGCTGAATCAGAAGGCTACCGGCCGCAAGGCTGCCGAAAAACTGGGTAAAAAGTATGAGGACTGCAATCTGATCGTCTGCCATCTGGGTGGCGGCGTCAGCGTGGCAGCCCACGATCACGGCCGTGTGGTGGACGTGTTCAACGTCAAGGACGAAGGCGCCATGGGCCTCGATCGCGGCGGTGCTCTGCCCGTCAATCAGCTCATCGACTACTGCTATTCCGGCAAGTCCAAGGCTGAGGTAAAAAAGACCATGGGCCGCCGCAGCGGTATGCTGTCCTATGTAGGCACTACTGACTTCCGCGTCATCTGCGCCAAGGTCGTGGAAGGTGATCCCAAGTTTGTCGAGCCCTATCGCGCTCTGGTTTATCAGCTGGCAAAGGATATCGGTGCCATGGCTGCTGTACTGCATTTTGATGTGGACGCTATCGTCTATACGGCCGGTATGGCTTATGAGCAGTTCTTCTGCGATGATATCAGCGCCTATGTGAGCAAGATCGCTCCCATCATCCGCCTGCCGGGCGAAGAGGAGATGCGCTCTTTGGCAGAAGGTGCTCTGCGTGTGCTGCACGGTGAGCAGGAAGCTGCGATTTATTAAGTTTTTTCAATTAGTTGATCATATTTAGGAGAAATAATAAAAAAGGAAAGGTGGAAAACATTATGAAACATCTGATGTCCGGTAACGAAGCTACTGCACGTGGCGTCTACGAAGCCGGTATCAAGGTCTGTTCCGCTTACCCCGGAACTCCCAGCACGGAAATCCTGGAGAACATGCCCCAGTATAAGGGCGATGTCTATTGCGAGTGGGCACCCAATGAGAAGGTCGCTACCGAAGTGGCATACGGCGCTTCCGTGGCAGGCTCCCGCAGCTTCTGCACCATGAAGATGGTCGGACTGAACGTGGCTGCTGACCCCCTGTTCACCGCAGGCTACATGGGCGTGAACGGTGCATTCATCGTTGTCACCGCTGATGACCCCAGTTGCCATTCCTCTCAGAACGAGCAGGATAACCGCCACTATGCCCGCGCTGCTAAGATCGCCATGGTCGAGCCCAGCGATCCTCAGGAGTCCAAGGACTATGTGAAGTACGCTTGCGAGATCTCCGAGATGTTCGATACCCCCGTGCTGTTCCGCACTACCACTCGTGTCTGCCATTCCAAGGGCCTGGTGGAGTTCGGTGAGCGTGTGGAGCATGTGGCTCCCGCCTATGCACGTAACACCCGCAAGTACATCTGCGCTCCCGCTAACGCTTATCTGAACCATCCTTTGGTTGAGGAGCGTTTGGTCAAGCTGGAAGAGTACGGCTGCACCACCGCTGTGGAGAACGGCCTGAACAAGGTTGAGATCGGCGACGGCAAGGTCGGCGTTATCACTGCTTCCATTTCCTATCAGTATGCCAAGGAAGTTTTCCCCGAGGGTACTTCTTTCCTGAAGCTGGGTCTGACTTATCCTCTGCCCATGAACCTGATCCGTGACTTCGCTTCCAAGGTGGAGAAGCTGTATGTCATCGAAGAGCTGGATCCCTTCATGGAAGAGCAGATCAAGGCCGCCGGCATCGAGTGCGTCGGTAAGGAACTGACCGGTAATATGTACGAGCTGAATACCCAGTTGGTGCGCGAGCGCGTGCTGGGCCAGAAGGCTGAGTACAAGACCGTGGATGTGGCTCCTGCAAAGCGTCCTCCCGCACTGTGCGCAGGCTGCCCCCACCGTGGCTTCTTCTATACGCTGTCCAAGAACAAGAACTATGTGGTCACCGGTGATATCGGCTGCTACACTTTAGGCTTTGCTGCTCCTCTGAACTGCATGGACGTGTGCATCTGCATGGGCGGCGGTTTCTCCGCCGGTATGGGCATGGCCAAGTCCTTCGAGCGTGAAGGTGTCACCGATAAGGTGGTCTTCGGCGTCATGGGCGACTCTACCTTCTTCCACAGCGGCATGACCGGCGCTGCCGAGATCATCTACAATAACGGTAAGATGATTCCCTGCGTGCTGGATAACCGTATCACCGGTATGACCGGCCATCAGGATAACCCCGGTTCCGGTTACACCCTGCAGGGTGACCCCACCGCTATGCTGAATATCGAGAACATTCTGACCGCTTACGGTTATGCTCCCGTCATTACCGTCGATCCTCAGGATCTGACCGCCATGAAGAAGGCTGTTGACGATGCTGTTGCCGCTCTGAACAATGGCGAGCATCCCGCTATCGTGACCCGCCGTCCCTGCCTGCTGCTGAAGCGTGCTAAGCACGACCTGGGCATGTGCAAGGTCAATGTTGACAAGTGCAAGAGCTGCAAGAGCTGCCTGAAGGTTGGCTGCCCCGCTGTTTCTTTCGAGAATGGTAAGGCAGCTATCGATCGCACCCAGTGCGTGGGCTGCACCGTTTGCGCACAGGCTTGCCCGTTCGATGCTATCGAGAAGGAGGAGAAGTAATCATGTCTAATGTGAAAAGTTGTCTGCTGGTCGGTGTTGGCGGCCAGGGTGCTATTCTGATCTCCAAGATCATGACCAATGGCTTTATGAAGGCCGGTTACGATGTCAAGCAGAGCGAAGTCCACGGTATGGCTCAGCGTGGCGGATCTGTGTCCACTCAGGTTCGCTGGGGTGATAAGGTTTACGGTCCCGTGTTCGGTAAGGGCGAGGCTGATATCATGGTCGCACTGGAGAAGATGGAAGCTGTCCGCTATGCTGAATTCCTGAAGCCCGACGGCGTGGCTGTCATCAATGACTATGCCATGAAGTCCACCACTATTGCTTCCGGCGCTGAGGAATATCCCGAAGGCTGCATTGAGGCTATGGAGAAGAACTTCAAGACCATCGCTGTCAAGGCCGGTGAGATCGCCATCGAACTGGGCAATGCCAAGTGCATGAACGTGGTGCTGTTCGGCGCTATGTGCGATAGCCTGGGCTGCCCCGATATCGATTGGGAAGAGATCGTTGCCGAGACCGTTCCCGCTAAGGTCAAGGAACTGAATCTAAAGGCATTCCGCGCAGGCCGTGAGGCTGCTAAGGCTGCCAAGTAAGAACAGATACAATGAAATCGCCGCAGATTTTTTCTGCGGCGATTTTTTCTGTCCGCTTTTCGGGACTCATAAAATGTTAGACTGTCCTCAATAAGAAAAAGGAGGACAAAGCAATGACAGTTTTGACAACAGTATTTACACTATGTGGGGTGGCCACTCTGACAAAGGGATTCATGCGTCTGGTTGACAGACTGGAGCACTAAGTCTTAATCAAATCTTTACCGGCAACAATTTGACAACACCTCACAAACTGCGCTATAATAAACTGATAATAAACAACGAAAAAGTATCTGGCGAGGAGAATATATGGATATTTTTGAAAAATGTTATCAGCATTCGTTGGCGGATGAGTTGAAGGAGCAGGGAATCTATCCCTATTTCCATGCGCTGCAGTCACGCCAGGATGTGGAAGTTGTGATGGAGGGCAAGCGCCGCATTATGCTTGGCTCCAACAATTATCTGGGCTTGACAATCCATCCCGAAATCGTGGAGGCTGCTATCAAGGCCTTGGAACAGTACGGCACCGGCTGCTCCGGCTCCCGTTTTCTGAACGGTACGCTGGATATGCATTTGGAACTGGAGCATGAATTGGGCCAGTTCCTACGTAAACCCGGTATTGAAGTCGGATCGTAGCCATGTCGTTCTGTGAGCCAAGG
>JAZLIB010000152.1:0-16171 GCA_045617185.1 Vescimonas sp. | reverse complement strand
ACCAACCAGCTGGACAATCCTCTCAAGATCGCTGAAACCAAGCGTGATATCGCCCGCGTTAAGACCGTTATCCGTGAAAAGGAGGAGAAGTAAAATGGAAGAGAAGAGAATTTCCTCCCGCAAGACCAGAGTTGGTAAGGTTGTGTCCGACAAGATGGACAAGACCGTGGTCGTTGCTATCGAAGACCGTGTCGCTCATCCTCTGTACAAGAAGATCGTCGGCCGGACCTATAAGCTGAAGGCCCACGACGAAGAGAATACCTGCGGCGTAGGTGATATTGTTAAAGTGATGGAGACTCGTCCCCTGTCCAAGGATAAGCGTTGGCGCGTGGTCGAGATCATCGAAAAGGCGAAGTAAGGAGGTAGCCGTAGTATGATTCAGCAAGAGTCTTATCTGAAGGTTGCCGATAATACCGGCGCCAAGGAAATTAAGTGCATCCGCGTTCTGGGCGGCTCCAAGGTGAAGTACGGCAACATCGGTGATGTGATCGTCGCTTCCGTCCGTAAGAGCGCTCCCGGTGGTCAGGTCAAGAAGGGCGAGGTCGTCAAGGCCGTTATCGTCCGCAGCTCCAAGGGCATCCGTCGTGCCGACGGTACCTATGTTCGTTTCGACGACAACGCTGCTGTTCTGATCAAGGACGACAAGAACCCCAGAGGTACCCGTATCTTTGGGCCCGTTGCTCGTGAGCTGCGCGACAAGGATTACATGAAGATCCTGTCCCTCGCTCCCGAAGTTATTTAAGGAGGGGCCTGAGAAATGAATAATCTGAAGATTAAGAAGAACGACAAGGTCGTCGTTCTGTCCGGTAAGGACAAGGGCAAGCAGGGCAAGGTGCTCGGCACTATCCCCAGCGAAGCCAAAGTCGTGGTTGAGGGCATCAACATGGTGACCTGCCACATCAAGCCCCGCAGACAGGGCGAAGAGGGCGGTATCGTCAAGCGCGAGGCTGCTATCTACGCCAGCAAGGTGCAGGTTGTCTGCCCCAAGTGCGACAAGGGCACCCGCGTGGCTTACAAGATCGTTGACGGCAAGAAGGTCCGCATTTGCAAGAAGTGCGGCGCTGAGCTGTAAGAAAGGAGAGAGTAAGAAATGGCTAGACTGAAAGTTAAGTACACTGAAGAAGTGGCTCCTGCTCTCTTTAAGAAGTTCGGTTACAAGAGCACCATGCAGGTCCCCAAGATCGACAAGGTCGTCGTGAACGTGGGCTGCGGTGAAGCTAAGGAAAACCCCAAGGTCCTGGACGCTGTTGCTAAGGATCTGGGCGACATCACTGGTCAGAAGGCCGTGATCACCCTGGCTAAGAAGTCCGTCGCTAACTTCAAACTGCGTGAAGGTATGCCCGTCGGCGCAAAGGTCACCCTGCGCGGCGAAAAGATGTGGGAGTTCCTGGATCGTCTGTTCAACGTGGCTCTGCCTCGTGTCCGCGACTTCCGCGGCATCAGCGCCAACGCTTTCGACGGTCGCGGCAACTATGCCCTGGGCATCAAGGAGCAGCTGATCTTCCCCGAGATCGAGTACGATAAGATCGACAAGATCCGCGGTATGGATATCGTCATCTGCACCACCGCTCAGACCGATGAAGAAGCACGCGAGCTGCTGACCCTGGTCGGCGCTCCCTTTGAACGCTGATTAGGAGGAATTGAATCATGGCAAAAACGTCTATGAAGCTGAAGCAGCAGGCTCCGGCCAAGTTCTCCACCCGTAAGTACAACCGTTGCAAGATCTGCGGCCGTCCCCACGCTTATCTGCGTGACTACGGTGTCTGCCGTATCTGTTTCCGTACGCTGGCTTACAAGGGCGAGATTCCCGGTGTCCGCAAGGCTTCCTGGTAAAACAGCACTACCGTATCAAAGAGGCAAAGCCTCTTGATATAAAAGGATGGCGAAAGGTCACTGGTAATTAAACACCGTATCAACGGACGGTGGACTAAATTTCCAGTGATACCTCGCTGCCTAAACAGACAATCGTCTGTAACTCTAAATTAGGAGGAAAACATTATGCACATCACTGACCCTGTTGCTGATATGCTCACTCGTATCCGCAACGCAAACAACGCAAAGCATGAGACCGTTGACGTTCCCGCTTCCAACATGAAGAAGAGCATCGCTCAGATCCTGCTGGACGAGGGTTACATCAAGGCCTTCCAGATCGTGGACGACGGTACCCAGGGCATCATCCGTATCACCCTGAAGTACAACGCCGGCAAGGAGAAGGTTATCTCCGGTCTGCGTCGCGTGTCCAAGCCCGGCCTGCGCGTATACGTGGGCGCCGATGAGCTGCCCAAGGTTCTGCGCGGCCTCGGTATCGCAATCGTTTCCACTTCCAAGGGCGTCATGACCGACAAGGCTGCTCGCGCAGCTCACGTTGGTGGCGAAGTCCTGGCATTCATTTGGTAAGGAGGTATTTGAACAATGTCTAGAATTGGTAGAATGCCCATTACCGTCCCCGCAGGCGTGGAAGTTTCCATCGCTGAGGGCAACGTTGTCACCGTAAAGGGCAGCAAGGGCACCCTGACTCAGGCCCTGTGCTCCGACATGATTCTGGAGCAGGAAGGCAACGTCATTACTGTTAAGCGTCCCTCCGACGACAAAGCTCATTGTGCTCTGCACGGCATGACTCGTGCCCTGCTGAACAACATGATCGTCGGCGTCAGCGAAGGCTTCAAGAAGGAGCTGGAGATCAATGGTGTTGGTTACCGTGCCGCTAAGGAAGGTAACAAGCTGGTCATGAACCTGGGTTATTCCCATCAGGTTATCGTCGAGGAGATCGACGGCATCACCATCGACGTTCCTGCTCAGAACAAGATCGTGATTTCCGGTCCCGATAAGCAGAAGGTCGGCCAGTACGCAGCTGAAGTCCGCGAAAAGCGTCCTCCCGAACCTTATAAGGGCAAGGGTATCAAGTATGTTGATGAAGTCATCCGCCGCAAGGTTGGTAAGACTGGCGCTAAGAAGTAAGGAGGTGTGCCGTAAATGATTAAGAGACCCAATACAAACGCACAGCGTTTGAAGCGTCATAAGAGAGTTCGCTCCAAGGTGTTCGGCACTACCGAGCGCCCCCGTCTGAACGTCTTCCGCAGTGAGAAGAACATCTATGCTCAGGTTATCGACGATGTAGCCGGCAACACTCTGGTTTCCGCTTCCTCTCTGGATAAGGAAATCGAAGGCAACGGCGGCAACAAGGTTGCTGCTCGCGCTGTTGGTAAGCTGGTTGCTGAGCGCTGCAAGGCCAAGGGTATTGATACCGTCGTGTTTGACCGCGGTGGCTATCTGTATCACGGTCGTGTTGCTGAGCTGGCCGAAGGCGCCCGCGAGGGCGGCCTGGAATTCTAAGAGAGGAGGATAACTGACAATGGCAAGATTTGAAAGAGAACAAAGCGAATATATCGAAAGAGTCGTAGCTACTAACCGCGTATCCAAGACGGTCAAGGGCGGTCGTGTCATGAAGTTCTCCGCTCTGATGGTCGTCGGCGACGGCAAGGGCAAGGTCGGTTTCGGCCTGGGCAAGGCTGCTGAAGTTCCCGAAGCTATCCGCAAGGGTATTGAGGACGCCAAGAAGAACATGATCAACATTTCCCTGTCCGGCAGCACTATTCCTCACGAGATCATCGGTGAGGCTGGTGCAGGTCGCGTGCTGATGAAGCCCGCAGCTCCCGGTACCGGCGTGATCGCCGGCGGTCCTGTGCGTATCATCTGCGAAGCCGCCGGTATCAAGGATATTCGTACCAAGTGCCTGCGTTCCAACACCGCAGTTAACGTCGTGGCCGCTACCTTCGAGGGCCTGAAGGCTCTGCGTACTCCGGAAGAGGTCGCTCGTATCCGCGGTAAGAGCGTAGACGAGATCGTAGGCTAAGGAGGGCGTGAACAATGGCTAATCTGAACATCAAGCTCGTTAAGAGCCTTAACGGCAGACTGGAAAAGCACATCGCCACTGCCAACTCTCTGGGCCTGCGTAAGATCGGTGATACCACCGTTCAGCCCGACAACGCACAGACCAAGGGCAAGATCGCAAAGATCGGTTATCTGCTCCAGGTCACCGAAGTAGAATAAGGAGGTGCGAGAGAATGAAACTGAATGAACTGTCTCCCGCAGTTGGCTCCACCAAGGAAGCCTATCGCAAGGGCCGTGGTCACGGCTCCGGCAACGGCAAGACTGCAGGCCGCGGTCACAAGGGCCAGAAGGCTCGCTCCGGCGGCGGCACCAGAATCGGCTTCGAGGGCGGCCAGATGCCTCTGGCACGCCGCATCCCCAAGCGCGGTTTTAATAACATTTTTGCTAAGCCCCTGGAAATCATCAACCTGAGTGCCCTCAATAAGTTTGAGGACGGCGAGATCGTCACCGCTGAAGCCCTGCTTGCTAAGGGTATCCTGAGCAAGTGCGAGTACGGCTACAAGGTCCTCGGTAACGGTAGCGTTACCAAGAAGGTGACCGTGCAGGCCGCTGCTTTCTCCCAGGCTGCTAAGGAAGCGATCGAAGCAGCTGGTGGAAAGGCAGAGGTGATGTAAGGTGATTCAAACTATTCGCAAGGCATGGGGTATCCCTGAACTTCGCAAAAAAATCATCTTCACCGCACTCATCCTGCTGATTTTCCGTATCGGCAACGCCATCCCCGTTCCCTATGTGGATACGGGTCTGATGGCAACCTATATCAATCAGATGAGCACTACCATTCTGGGCCTGTACAATGTCATGTCCGGTGGTGCTTTCGCTGATGCAACTATCTTCGCCTTGGGTGTTCAGCCCTACATCAACAGCTCCATTATTATCCAGCTGCTGACCATCGCGATCCCCGCTCTGGAGCGTATGGCTCGCGAGGGTGGCGAAGAAGGCAAGAAGAAGATCCAGTCCATTACCCGCTATGCTACTATTGCTATCGCAATCCTGCAGGGCTGGGGCTATTACATGCTGATGAACCGCTACGGTATCTTGACGCAGACCGGTATCTGGGCTGCTCTGGTTATCATCGTGTCCTTCATCGCAGGCTCCGCTTTCGTCATGTGGATGGGCGAGCAGATCACCGAATTCGGTGTGGGCAACGGTATCTCCATCATCCTGTTCGCAGGTATCCTCAGCCGCGTACCCAACATGGTTTCTTCCATGATTTCCGGTATCACGGCAGGCACCCTGAAGTGGTGGATGGCTCTGCTGGTAGTGATTGGTATCCTGGCTCTGGTCGTTCTGATCACCTGGGTCAACGGTGCTGAGCGCCGTATCCCCGTGCAGTACGCCAAGCGTCAGGTGGGCCGCAAGATGTACGGTGGCCAGGCATCTACCCTTCCCATGAAGGTCAATATGTCCGGCGTTCTGCCCATCATCTTCGCTCAGTCTATCGCCATGATCATTCCTACTGTGGCAGCTTTCCTGCCCGCTCCTAAGGAAGGTACCTTTGGTTATTGGCTGGTCAACGCCGTGGACAGCAAGTCCGTGGTGTATATGATCGTCTACTTCCTGATGATCATTGCGTTCAGCTACTTCTATGCTACCATTCAGTTTAATCCCATTGAGATCTCCAACAACCTGAAGAAGAACGGCGGTTTCATTCCCGGCTTCCGTCCCGGTAAGCCCACCGCTGACTTCATTCACAAGGTCCTCAACAAGGTTACCTTGTTCGGTGCGATCTATCTGGGTATCGTCGCGATCCTGCCTCTGCTGATTGGTAAGATTGTCGGTCAGTCCGCACTGTCCATCGGTGGTACTTCTGTCATCATCGTTGTCGGTGTTGCTTTGGAAACCGTTCAGGCTTTGGAATCCCAAATGCTGATGCGTCAGTATAAGGGCTTCTTGGAATAAGAGGTAATTGATTATGAAACTGATCCTTTTAGGTGCTCCGGGTGCAGGTAAAGGCACCCAGGCAGAGATCATCAAGAACAAGCTGGGTATCCCCACTATCTCCACCGGCAACATTCTGCGTGCCGCTGTGAAGAACGGTACTCCCACCGGCCTGAAGGCCAAGGAGTATATGGATGCCGGTAAGCTGGTACCCGATGAAGTCATTATCGGCATCATCAATGAGCGACTGCAGGAGGCCGATTGCGCCAATGGTTACATCCTTGACGGCGTGCCTCGCACGATCGCTCAGGCTGAGGCCATGGAGCAGGCGGGTATTAGTTTCGACGCTGTTGTCGCCATCGAAGTGCCTGATGAGAAGATCATCAACCGCATGGGCGGCCGCCGCGTCTGCGAGGCTTGCGGTGCAAGCTACCACATTGTGAACGTCCCCCCCAAGACCGAGGGTGTGTGCGATGTGTGCGGCGGCAAGCTGGTGCAGCGTAAAGATGATAACCCCGAAACGGTCAAGAGCCGTTTGGTGGAGTATCATACAACCACAGAACCCCTCAAGGGTTTTTACGAGGCCCGTGGGATTCTGAAAACCGTGGACGATCAGCCTTCTTTGAAGGCTACCACGGATGCGATCATGGCAGCACTGGGGAGATAACAAATGATTACTCTCAAGTCGAACCACGAGATCGAATTGATGCGTCGGGCGGGAAAGATTACCGCGGCTGCCCGTGCCTTAGCACGGGATATGGTAAAACCCGGCGTAACAACCCAACAAATTGACAAAGCAGTGTTCCAGTTCATTAAGTCACAGGGTGCAACCCCATCCTTCCTGCACTACAACGGCTATCCTGCCAGCGTATGTGTCAGCGTAAACGATGAAATCATCCACGGCATTCCCGGTAAGCGGGTGCTGAAGGAAGGCGACATCGTCAGCGTGGATGTGGGTGCCTACATCGGTGGGTTCCACGGCGATTGCGCCGGAACCTATCCCTGCGGCGAAGTCTCCGACGAAGCCATGCGCCTCATTCGTGTGACGCAGGAGAGTTTCTTTGAAGGCATCAAGTACGCCCGCGAGGGCTACCGCCTGTCGGATATTTCCGCAGCTGTGCAAAAGTATGTGGAGGCTAACGGCTTCAGCGTGGTGCGCGAGTATGTCGGTCACGGCATCGGACGCAATATGCATGAGGCACCTGAGGTTCCTAACTACGGTAAGCCCGGTCACGGGCCGCGCCTGCTGCGCGGTATGACCATTGCCGTGGAACCTATGGTCAACGCCGGCAGCGCCGCCATCCTGCAGATGCCGGATGGCTGGACGGTGAAAACCGCCGACGGGAAGTATGCCGCCCACTATGAAAACACCGTATTGATCACCGCCGGAGAGCCGGAGCTTCTGACGGTTGCCGAGGGATCGTTGGTGTAAGATATGGACATTGCTAAATCGAACATCGTAAAATCTACCGCCGGCAGGGACGCAGGGAAATTCTTCTTCGTTCTTGAAACGCAGGGAGATTTCCTCCTGCTGGCTGACGGTAAATCAAGACGCGTGGAAAGCCCCAAACGGAAACGACAAAAACATGTCGAACTGGTGGGCGAAAGCCACAGTCTAGTTGCCGAGAAGATCAGAAGCGGCGAAAAAATCACAAATAGTGAGCTTCGTAAAGCCATAGCCGCAATCAGCGGCGGTAATCAAGACCAGGAGGGATAACAACTTGGCAAAATCCGATATGATCGAAGTCGAGGGCGTAGTGGTCGAATCCCTGCCCAACACCACATTCCAAGTAGACATTGGAAATGGACATACCATCTTAGCGCATATTTCCGGAAAACTCAGAATGAATTTCATCAGGATTCTGCCCGGCGACAAGGTGACTGTTGAAATGTCCCCTTATGATCTGACCCGTGGCCGGATTACCTGGCGTAGTAAGTAGGAGGTTTATCAAAATGAAAGTAAGACCGTCCGTGAAGCCCATGTGCGAGAAGTGCAAGGTTATTCGTCGTAAAGGCCGTGTTATGGTCATTTGCGAGAATCCCAAGCATAAGCAGAGACAGGGCTAAGTAGAAAGTGGAGGTGCTTTAAAGTATGGCACGTATTGCCGGTATTGACCTGCCCAAGGATAAGCGAATCGAAATCGGTTTGACTTATATCTATGGTATTGGAAGAAAGAGTGCTCAGGACATCCTGGCACAGACAGGCATCAACCCTGACACACGCGTTAAGGATCTGACTGAGGCCGAGGAAGCTAAGCTCCGTGAGGCTATTGATCAGAGCTACGTGGTCGAGGGTGATCTGCGTCGTCAGGTAGCGCTTGACATCAAGCGTCTGACTGAAATCGGCTGCTATCGCGGCATGCGCCACCGTCGTGGCCTGCCCGTTCGCGGTCAGCGCAGCAAGACCAACGCACGTACCCGCAAGGGTCCCAAGAAGACCATTGCTAACAAGAAGAAGTAAGGAGGGGAGAATAATATGGCTAACGTAAAGAACGGCAAGAAGGTTATCCGCCGCCGTCGCGAGAAGAAGAACATCGAAAAGGGTCAGGTCCATATCCGTTCTTCCTTCAATAACACCATGGTGACCGTCACCGATACCCAGGGCAATGCTCTGTCTTGGGCTTCTTCCGGTGGTCTGGGTTTCCGTGGCAGCAAGAAGTCTACTCCCTTTGCCGCCCAGAGCGCAGCTGAAACCGCTGCCAAGGCTGCTATGGAGCATGGCCTGAAGACCGTCGAAGTTTTCGTCAGAGGTCCTGGCCAGGGTCGTGAAGCTGCGATCCGCGCCCTGCAGGCTGTTGGTCTGGAAGTAACGATGATCAAGGACGTCACCCCCATTCCTCACAATGGTTGCCGTCCCCCCAAGCGTCGTCGTGTGTAATCGGAACAAGGAGGATAAGTAGATTATGGCTAAGAATATGCAGCCTATCGCTAAGCGCTGCAAGGCGCTGGGCATTTCTCCTACCGTCATGGGTTACTCCAAGAAGGAGACCAAGCGCAACCCCGGCGGCCAGATGAGAAAGAAAAAGAGCGAGTACGCCATTCAGTTGAATGAAAAGCAGAAGGTTAAGTTCGTGTATGGTATTCTGGAGAAGCAGTTCCATATGTACTATGAGAAGGCTTCCGCCATGCCCGGCAAGACCGGTGAGAACCTGCTGACCTTGGTTGAGCGTCGTCTGGACAACGTTGTGTATCGTCTGGGCTTCGCTATGACCCGCCGTGAGGCTCGTCAGCTGGTCAACCACGCTCACTTCACCGTCAACGGTCAGAAGGTCAACATTCCTTCTTACCTGGTTCGCGTCGGTGATGTGATCGAGGTCAAGGAAGGCAGCCGCAGCGCCGCTTGCTTCAAGCGTCTGATGGCTGAGGATGCTCCCGTGGTCAACGTTCCCCAGTGGCTGGAGCGCGACAAGAACGCCCTGAAGGGTACTGTCGCCAAGATGCCCGCCCGTGAGGACATTGATATGCCCATCGAAGAGCACCTCATCGTCGAGTTGTACTCCAAGTAATAGGGTTGGAACCCTCACAAAACGAACGAATCATATTGAGCGCATATATATTTGCGCTGTAACGAGAATGAAGGAGGGTACTGCATGATTGAAATTGAGAAGCCCCAGATCGAGTGCATTGAAACGCCCGATGATGCTTCCTATGGTAAATATGTGATCGAACCCCTGGAGCGCGGTTACGGAACGACCTTGGGCAATGCGCTGCGTCGCATTATGCTCTCGTCCCTGCCCGGTACAGCTGCCACCAGCATCAAGATCGCCGGTGTCCAGCACGAGTTTTCCACCATTCCCGGTGTGAAAGAGGACGTGACAGAGATTGTTCTGAACGTTAAGAGCCTGCTGGCCAAGCTGTATTGCGAAGGTACCAAGACCGTCTTTATTGAGGCCACCGGTCCTTGTGAAGTGACAGCAGGCGACATCAAGAGCGACGGTGAAGTCGAGATTCTCAATCCCGAGCTGCACCTGGCTACCCTTGATGTGGGCGCTACGCTGAGCATGGAGATCAGCTTGAGCCACGGCCGCGGCTATGTGTCCGCTGACCGCAACAAGTCCCTGAATGGTGGCGTGATTGGGCTCATCCATGTTGACTCCATCTATACCCCTGTGTACAAAGTAAACTACACGGTGGAAAATACCCGCGTCGGCAACATGTCTGACTTCGACAAGCTGACGCTGGAGGTCTGGACAGACTCCACTATTTCGGCTCGTGATGCCGTGTCCCTGGGTGCAAAGATCCTCTGCGACCACTTTGCCCTGTTCACCGACCTGAGCGACACCCTGGGCGATAAGTCCACCGTCGTCGAGAAGGCCACCGATCAGCGTGACAAGGTGTTGGAACTGACCATCGAGGAACTGGATCTGTCGGTCCGCAGCTTCAACTGCCTCAAGCGTGCTAACATCAATACCGTCGAGGACTTGATCTCCAAGACCGAGGACGAGATGATGAAGGTGCGTAACCTGGGCCGCAAGTCCCTGGAGGAAGTCATCAACAAGTTGGCCATGATGGGTCTGTCCCTGGCCGACGAAGAAAACAACTAACTGCTTCGCGCTTCGCGCGGAATATCCTTACAAGGAGGAAACTGAAATGCCCGGAACTCGTAAGCTCGGTAAGACTACCGATCAGCGCATGGCGATGCTCCGTCAGCAGGTCACCGATTTCCTGGATTACGGCCGTATGGAAACTACCATTACCCGTGCCAAGGAGATCAAGCCCCTGGCTGAAAAGATGATTACCCTGGGCAAGAAGGGTGATCTGGCAGCATATCGTCAGGCTCTGAGCTTTATTACCAGAGAAGATGTTGCTAACAAGCTGTTCAAGGAGATCGCTCCTGAGTATGCTGAGCGCAACGGCGGTTATACCCGCATTATCCGCACCGGCGTTCGCCGTGGTGATGCTGCTGAGACCGCTATCATCGAATTGGTGAAATAAGAAAACCTATTCAATCAGCTAAAACACCCTTTCCTATGATTTAATCATAGGAAAGGGTGTTTTCCTTTTGCGTTCAATGCAACGAGGAATAGTATTTGACGGAAGTAGATCGGAGTCGGTCAAAACGGCGGGGAATCCTTGTCTTTTTTGGGACATCATGATACACTAAAGAAAAAGCAACTTCAGGTTGCCCATCAAAAATTGCCGGTGCAACTTTAAGTTGATAGACATTTATTGATAAAGTGTTAGAATAGAGTTACAAAGAAAAGAGGAGGGAGAGCTATGCCACGCATTAAATGCAAAAATTGCGGCAAGGCGTATCGCTACGAAACAGAGGGTTGCTGCCCCGAGTGCGGCGCTTACAACCGTCCGCCGCGCCGTGAGCAGGTTAACGTTGACGGCACGATCTACCACATGACGGACAATGATTATATAGATAAACCGCACAAGCAGGCGAAGGCGCATAGCGAAAAGGTATGCTTCGAAGAGAAGGAATGCCACGAGAAGAAAGTGTGCTATGAGGATAAGATCCATAATAAAAAAGGACCGTTCGTTGTTGCGCCACTATTGAATCAGAATGAGAAGCAGCGTAATGCAAAAAAGAGCAACAATCCCACTTCCACATTTATTGTCGTTGCCTGTCTTCTGATCGTGCTTGCTATTTTTAGTAATTTAATGAGATCCTGCAGCGGGTCATGGTATGATGTGGACTATGATGAGCCGCAACTCGTACAGTTTACCGTTGAAGATGACATAGCGACTGCTTATTTAGAGAATGCCTCAGATGTGGAGAGCGGTATGCTTTGCTACTATGATCAGGATAACGAATACTGTACCGTAGATATGACGAGTATCGATATCTTTGACGAGCAGTGCAAGATGGTGTTTCATTTAGATGAGGATTTCCAGTATGCGGAGTCTGTCGATGTGACATTTGGTGATAGCTGGCGAAGTTTGTGGGTCGATGCGGGACCGGAAGACAGCGAGCCCAGCGATGATGAACCTTACATTGCAGAGTACACAGTGCAGGATGATGTGGCGACCGTCATTTTGGAAAATGCGGCAGAAGTACGTGACGCTGTGCTATACTACTATGATCAGGATAATCAATACCGCGATGCAGAACCGGATACATATGTTTTTACTGATGACCGATGCATTATGACCTTCTATGTGGGGGACGATTACCAGTACGCCGAATCAGTTGATATGTCATATGGCGATGACAACTGGATAAGTCTTTGGACCGGAGATATGGAAATGGAATAAACGAAAAAGCACGGGGGATCCCGTGCTTTTTTAATGGAAATCTTCATACAATGCTATCGGTGATAATATGAAGCGGATAGTAATTGCACTACTGGTGCTGACACTACTGTGTGGTTGTACGGCTTGCAATGAGCCGATACAGTTTACGGCAAAAGAGGAAGAAGTGGAGCGCCCATGCTATGTGGCGCTGACCTTCGATGATGGCCCATCGACCCAATATACAGCGAAACTGTTGGACGGATTAAAAGAGCGCGGCGTTCACGCCACGTTTTTCCTTATCGGCAATTTGGTAGAGGGCAATGAAGAACTGGTGCAGCGCATGAAGGCAGAAGGTCATCAGATCGGAAACCACTCCTACGACCATGCCAAACTCACAGAGATGACCTGCGCCACGGCCTTAGCAGACATTGCCCACGGTGATGAGGTGCTGCGGCAGGTATTAGGCGAAGGTGAATATTGGGTGAGGCCACCCTATGGTTTTATCGGTGAGGAAACCTGCTGTGCGGTATCTGCGCCGCTCATTTCGTGGTCAGTGGATACGCTGGATTGGAAATCCAAGAATGTGGGAAAGATTCTGGATATCATCTACCGCGACTATACGGACGGTGCCATTATCCTCATGCACGATCAGTATGCTGCCAGCGTGGATGCGGCGTTGCAGGCCATAGACCATTTGCAGCAGCAGGACGTCAGATTTATGACGGTGCAGGAATTGTTTGTTTGCAAGGGCGTGACACCGACCTGCGGTAAGTTATACCGAATGGCAAAATAAAAGGCGTAGAGCCATTGCTCTACGCCTTTTTGATTATATGTAATTTACTTGATAGCGCCGCCGGCGACCATACAGTCAAGAACCAAAGTCAACACCACAAACACAGCGGCAATCCACTTAGTGGCCTTTGCCAGCTTGGCATCGATGGACTTAGCCTTGCCCTTGGACATATAAGAATCAGCGATACCGCCGATCGCACCGGACAAACCCTGGCTCTTACCGGACTGGAACAGAACGACGGTCACCAAAATCAAAGCGGCCAACAGCTGCAGAATCGTAACAAAAATCATCATAACGGATTTCCTCCCCATATATTCATGCGAAAACGCATATTATCAGATTCCTAAGTATTTTAACACAGCGGATAAAGAATTTCAAGAGTGAACTATTGTTTTTTGTACACACGACGAAAGAAAAATACAAAAAAATATAGAACAAATGTTGCAATTTAAGATAAAAGGTGATATAATACCGGTAACATGGTTATGTCTAACATGAAAAGGAGGACATCATGGCAAAGTTGACGAAGATGCAGCAGCAGATTTATGATTATATCGCCGAGACAATTCAAGCGCAGGGTTATCCGCCTTCTGTTCGTGAAATCGGTGATGCGGTGGGCTTGAAATCACCGTCTACCGTGCATTTCCACCTCAAGCACATGGAGGAGGCAGGTGTGATTAGCAAGGGTGCCGGAAAGGGGCGCGCCTTGACATTGACTCAACCGCCAAAGGTGCAGGAAAAGCCTGCGCAGGAAGTGCGTGAAGTGGTGGAAGATATGCCCGTCAACAAGATTCCCATTGTGGGTACGGTGGCGGCCGGTACACCCATTCTGGCACAGGAGTGTATTGAGGACTATCTGACTTACGATACCGGTTATCGTAGCGGCGAATACTTTGCGCTGCGTGTGCGCGGCGAGTCCATGCTCAATGCGGGTATTCTGCCTGATGATCTGGTGGTTGTCCATCAACAGCAGACGGCGCACAACGGCGAGATCGTTGTGGCGCTATTGGGCGATGAGGCAACGGTGAAACGTTTGTCGCGCCGCGGCGGTGAAGTGTGGCTTCTGCCGGAAAACGAGGCGTACAGTCCCATTGACGGACGCGAGGCGCAGATACTGGGTAAGGTCACAGCAGTCATTCGTCAATATTGAGTATAAAAAAGCGGGAGCCGAGGCTCCCGCTTTTTGTATACGAGGAAGGGATTGTAACCGGAGGCAATTTTAGTGATGGCAGTAAAGTGGAAGTCTGGTAGAAATAAAATCTTTATTACTGGAAAACGGAATGTGAATACCGATTAATTGTGTAATTAGAGCATAAATATTGAGAGAACTTGTGCGGTAAATAAATGACATAATCCACAAAAAATACTGACAATGAAAAAATGACGCTATATATCCTTGCCAATACATGAAAAATATGGTATAACACACTTAGAAATATCGATTTTTTAAAATCGTACCAACAATTTATAGGAGGATAATAATATGAAGAAGATTATTGCTACCACCAATGCTCCCGGTGCTATCGGTCCCTATTCTCAGGCTGTCGATGGCGGTTCCATCCTGATCACTTCCGGCCAGGTGCCTATCGATCCTGCAACCGGTGAATTCGTACCCGGTGGTATTACTGAGCAGACCCGTCAGTCCCTGACCAATGTCAAGGCTATTCTGACTGAGGCCGGCCTGACTATGGACAACGTGATCAAGACCACCGTGTTCCTGCAGAACATGGGTGATTTCGCTGCCATGAACGCTGTGTACGCTGAGTTCTTCACCGAGGGTAGCTATCCTGCCCGCAGCGCTGTGGAAGTGGCAAAACTGCCCAAGGGCGCTCTGGTAGAGATCGAGGCAATCTGCGTAAAGTAATTCATGCTGTAAGCCATAAAGGATCGGACAAAAGTCCGATCCTTTATTTTTATACTTGTTATCCGGTGAAAAATAGTATATAATAAATTACTAATTATGGGATAAAAACAATCATCTTCTTTAAGAAAGGAAATGAACTATGATAAAAGTCTGTACCGATCAAGGCGAGATCAGTATCAGTAACGCTGTGTTTACCACCATCACCGGTGCCGCTGCCACCAATTGTTTCGGCGTCAAGGGCATGGCCTACCGCAGTATGACTGACGGTCTTGTGCACCTGCTGCGTCCTGAGAGCATGAGCAAGGGCGTGAAGGTTATCTATAATGACGATAATACCGTTTCCATTGAACTGCACATTATCGTGGAGAACGGCGTCAATATTGCCACGGTTTGCCGCTCTATCATGAGTGAGGTCAAATACATGGTAAACCAGAACACCGGCGTGGAAGTCCGTGACGTGAACGTCTGTGTGGATTCCATCACGGTGTGAGATACGCCATTCAAAGGAGAAACGTAGAAATGATAGAGAGAATCAACGGCGGCGCCTTCAAGCAGATGGTGCTTTTCGGTGCCGCTTGTATTACAGCGCAAAAGCAGGCAATCAACGACCTGAATGTTTTCCCCGTTCCTGACGGTGATACCGGAACGAACATGAGCCTGACCATTCAGACCGCTGCCGCTGAACTGCGCAAGAGCGAGCCTGCTACCGTGGGCGAGGCTGCCAAGATCACTGCATCGGCGCTGCTGCGCGGTGCACGCGGTAACTCCGGTGTCATTCTGTCGCTGCTGTTTCGCGGTATGTCCAAGTCCTGCAAGAACCTCAAGGAAATGGACGGCGCTCAGCTGGCTGCTGCCCTGACCGATGGTGTGACTACCGCTTACGGTGCCGTGATGAAACCTGCCGAGGGTACGGTGCTGACCGTCAGCCGTCTGGCTGCCGCACGTGCTGTAGAGGCTGCAAGCGAGAACAACAGTGCCGAATATGTGCTGGCAGAGGCCATTAAGGCTGGCTATGTGACGCTGGATGAGACCATCGAGATGAATCCCGTGCTGAAGAAGGCCGGTGTGGTAGATGCCGGCGGTAAGGGTTACCTCATCATTTTAGAAGGTATGCTGCGCGCTCTGCAGGGCGAGGCTGTGCCGGAAGTAAATGATGAGCCCGAGCAGGAGAAGGCCGATTTCGGCATGATTGCTGACGAGGAGATCACCTTCACCTATGACACCGTCTTTATCGTTCGCAAGACCTCGGATATTTCCCTCGAGCCGCTGCGTGCCTACCTGAGCAGCATCGGTGACTGCCTTGTGATCGGTGAAGATGACGATGCCTTTAAAGTACACGTCCATACCGATACGCCGGGCGACGCTATTACCGAATCCCAGAAATATGGCACACTGGAACTGGCAAAGATTGAGAATATGCGTACCCAGCATGAAGAAGTGGCAGCAGGTAAGAAAGCACAGAGTGCCGATGATCTGGACGCTATTGAGGAAGAACTGGAAAGCGGCGAGGCTGTTGCCGCACCCGAAAAGCGCTACGGTTTTCTGGCAGTATGTGCCGGTGA
>JAZLIB010000151.1:0-2257 GCA_045617185.1 Vescimonas sp. | reverse complement strand
CTGCTTTTTTCCATGAACAGATAGAAAGCGTCCTCGGTTTCGACGAGCTTGCCGAACTGGTTATAGTCAAAGGTTATTGTCTGCTTGCCGGAGGTGACCTGTATCCTGTCACCAAAGCAGATACGCTGCTGCCACTCATCGGCGTTCTGGTACTGCCGCAGCTGTTTGAACTGCTGCCGCCTTTTCAGCGGTGAGGTGAAGTAGAGGAAGATACCCAATATGATGGCAAGCAGCCCCACCACGATGATCTGCCACATGAAAAGATAGATGATACCGCAGACGATAAAAATCGTGCCCGCGAGGTACAGAGAAACCTGATAAAAACGGGATAGGGCAGAGAGGGGGCGCCGCGCCTTGCACAGCGTTTCCTTATTTTGTATTTCCTCGGTAATGAAGGTAAAATCTTCCATAAGCCTGTCCTCCTTGAACTGTGTTAACCATATCAGTATAACAATGCGCCGCAAGAAAAGCAATATATAGGTGTATGTTTGCGCTCGTTCTGCGCACCCTATGGGAAAAGGGAGGATGACTATGACAGAACAGACCAAACCAACCAATTCCATGGACGAGCAGGAGCGCAATTGCGACACACCGCAGCAGCAGATCGTGGACATGGGTTCGTCCGTGGTGACCAATCAGCATGGCACTGTCCACTGCCTGACTATCATCGGACAGATTGAGGGACACATGGTACTGCCCAATAACACCAAAAGCACCAAGTATGAGCATGTGATGCCTCTTTTGGCGTCCATTGAGGAGTCGGACGACATTGACGGTTTACTGCTGCTTCTCAACACTGTGGGCGGTGACATCGAGGCAGGCCTCGGTATTGCCGAGATGATCGCAGGCATGAAAACGCCCACTGTGACTCTTGTTTTGGGCGGCGGACACTCTATCGGTGTGCCGCTTGCCGTATCGGGGCAGGTGACCATGATCGTGCCTTCGGCGTCTATGACGATTCACCCCGTGCGCATGACGGGCACGGTGATCGCCGCGCCGCAGACCTACCACTATTTTGACCGATTGCAGGAGCGCATCGTCAAATTCGTGGCAGGGAACAGCCGTATCGGCGAGGATAAGTTCCGCGAGCTGATGCTATCCCATGAGGACATGGCTAACGATGTGGGCAGCGTGGTTTACGGCGAGCAGGCGGTGGAACTGGGAATTATTGATCGGATCGGTACGCTGCATGAGGCACTTTCCTGTCTCTACGACATGATCGAACACCGAAAAAAACAGCAGAATGAGGAGCGACAGTAAAATAAAACGGCGGTTTTTGGAAGAAAACTGCCGTTTTTTCCTTGAAAAAAACGTACTTACTTGGTATACTAAATTAGTTATAGTATGCCATATAAAATGAGGTGAATTGTGTGTACCTGAAAGCGTTGGAAATTCAAGGCTTCAAGTCTTTTCCCGATAAAACGGTATTGAACTTCGGCGAGGATATCACTGCCATTGTCGGCCCTAACGGCAGCGGTAAGTCCAACATCTCCGATGCCATTCGCTGGGTCATGGGTGAGCAGAACAGCCGCCAGCTCCGCGGTGCCAAGATGGAAGATGTCATCTTCGGCGGTACGGAAAAGCGCAACCAGATGGGGTTTGCCCAGGTAACGCTGGTCATTGACAATACCGAGCATATTTTCGACCGCGATGAGGCGGAGGTGGCGGTGACCCGCCGCTATTACCGCAGCGGTGAATCGGAGTATTATATCAACAAGCAGTCCGTGCGCCTCAAGGACGTGAACGAACTCTTTATGGACACGGGTATGGGCCGCGAGGGTTATTCCATCATCGGTCAGGGCAAGATCGATGAGATTCTGTCTGTCAAGAGCGGTGAGCGCCGCGAGATTTTCGAGGAGGCGGCAGGTATCTCCAAGTACCGCCACCGCAAGGAAGAGTCCGAGCGCAAACTGCAGCGCACCGAGGAGAATCTGGTGCGTATCAACGACAAGATCGCAGAACTGGAATTGCAGGTAGAGCCTCTGCGTGAGCAGGCGGAAACGGCGAAGAAATATCTGGTACTGCGTGATGAACTGCGTGTGTTGGAGATCTCCGTTTGGCTGGAAAACCTGCAGAATCTGAAAACCGCTGCCCTCAAATTAGAGAGCGACTTTACCGCCGCCGTGGAGGATAAGGAGCGTGCGCAGGCAGCCTTGGACGAGGTCTATGCCGTCAGTGAGCGCTGCGCTGATGCGGTGCGCGAGAACGATGTGGAGAGTGAGCGTCTGCGCGGCGAGGTGTCCACCTTGGACGGCGC
>JAZLIB010000150.1:0-6234 GCA_045617185.1 Vescimonas sp. | reverse complement strand
TACCGTGCCTGACGGCTACGAGGCCACCTATACCAGCCTTTATTCCTACCTCACCGATACGGTGAAGGACGTGCCGCCCGGCAGCAGCGGTGTGGTCTTCACGCCGTGGCTCCACGCCAACCGCCGTCCTTTTGTGGACCCCCACGCCACGGGTATGTTTTTCGGTGTCAAACTGGAAACCGGCAAGACCGAACTGATCCACGCGGTGCTGGAGGGCGTGTTCTACCACCTGCGGTGGATGCTGGAGTGTCAGGATAAGAAACTCAAAACCTCCGATCCCATTCGTTTTGTGGGCGGCGGTGCACTCTCGCCGGTATCCTGCCAGATGCTCGCCGATATTTTAGGCCGCCGCATCGAAACCGTTGCCTCTCCGCAGAATGTAGGCAGCGTAGGTGCTGCCGCCGTGACGGCGGTGGGTCTTGGTATTATCCCCAACCTCGACTGCGTGCAGGACTTTATCCCCGCCGCGCATACATACGAGCCGAGCGCTGAAAATCATCGGCGCTATGAACCCTATTATCAGACCTTTAAAAAGCTCTATAAAGCCAATCAGAAACTCTACAAATCCATTCAGGAGGTAGACGCATGAAAAACAAGGAACTGATTCGCACGATTAAATTCGCCCTCTTCTCCGCCTCGGCAGGCATCATTGAAACGCTGGCCATGATCCTCTGCGAGGAGGTCATCAAGATTCCCGGCCACTATGTCTGCTACACCATCGCGCTGGTATTGAGCGTGCTGTGGAATTTCACCTTCAACCGCCGCTTCACTTTCCAGTCGGCCGCCAATGTGCCCCGTGCCATGCTGCTGGTGTTCGTGTTCTATATTCCCTTTGCGCCGTTCTCCATCTGGCTGGAGCATATTCTCGCCGATGTAAACGGCTGGAACGAATATGTGGTGTTGGCCATTAACATGGTGCTGAATCTGTCCCTCGAGTATCTGTGGGATAACTTTGTTGTCTACCGCGACAGCAAGGACACCAACGATCTGGCACAGAAGAAAAATAAGGAAGAATAACAAAAAACGGTGCAGGCTGAAACCTGCACCGTTTTTATATTATGACTGCCCGATACGCGGAAAATTCTTTTTTGTAAACCGCTGATGTACGATGACAGACAGCGCCACGGTCAGAATATCCGCCATCAACTGCGACCACACAAGGCCGTACATACCCACAGCGGCATTCATAATGAACAGCATGGGGATATTGAATACCGCCCATCGTGCCACGCCCAGCAGCAGTGCATACTTTCCCTTGCCGTAACTGTTGAACAGATGCACGTGGTAAAAACTGGCGAACATCAGGACAGTTGCCAGACTGCGGATCCGCAAAAACTTCGTGCCCAAAAGGACAGTCTGCGCATCGGCAATGAAAAAGCGCATGATATAGGGGGCAAAAATTTCGTATAGTGTAATGCTCAAAAGGGCAAAACCGATACCGCAGAGGAGCGAAAAACGTGATACGCTCTTCATGCGCTTATAGTCCTTGGCGGCATAGTTATAGGCCACAATAGGCACCATACCCTGACAAAGACCGATACCCACATTCAGCGGCAAACGCTCGGCTTTCAGCACGATACCCACCGCCGCCAGCGCGATGTTGTCGTATCCCGACATCAGTTTATCCAGCACGATGTAGTCCACATCGAACAGCAGCGTGGCTACCGCGGTCGGCACACCTACGGAAAAGATCTTGCCGATACTGCTCTTTTTCGGCAGCTTAGTCACGGGGAGCAGACCCAGAACCGACTGACCGCCCAAGCGCTTGATCACGATGATAAAGTACAGGCACGAAATGCAGTTAGAAAGACAGGTGGCGATACCTGCGCCAATGATTTCCTGCCCCTTAGGCAGCAGCACGAACATGAACAAGGGATCAAGCGCAATATTGATCACGCCACCTAAGGTCACGCCGAAACCCGACTTGCCCGATTCGCCGATACTGCGCACAAGATTGGCAAGCACATTGGTCGTGATAGTAGGCAATCCGCCGATGACAATAACGCAGATGGCGTAGGCACGTGCAAAGGCAAAGGTGTCCTCATCGGCACCCAATACGCCCAGCAGCGGCCGCATAAACAGCAGTACACCAATAGAGAACAGAATCGCCAGCGCAGCGGAGAAGTAGATGCTGAAACTGCACACCTTTTTCGCCTCGTCGTACTGATACTCGCCAAGGAGTCGTGAAATCAGCGCACCGCCGCCCACGCCTGCTACGCAGGCAATGGAGATGGTGATGTTGAATACGGGCAGGATCAATGATGCGCTGGCCACCATGAAAGGATCATTGGTGCGTCCGATAAAAAACGTGTCGGCCATGTTATAGATCAGAACGATCAACTGACCGATAATGGCAGGAATCGCCATCTTGCCGACCGCACGCGCCACGGGCATATTCTCAAATAATTCTCTGTTCTTGACTTCACTCATTATATTAAGGCTTCTTTCCTCGTACTTTTTCACCCGCGCATTCTATACCTTTTTTCGTGCTATGTCAACGCGCATCACATAAAAAGCTCCCTCCGGCGGAGGGAGCTTTTTATGTGAAACGTAAATTACTTCAGGATACGGAACTTGCCGACGATAGGCAGTTCCTTGGCGCGGCCGTTAGCAGCATTGACGATGCCGATGATGGCAAAGATCAGACATACCAGACCCAGCAGGCCGCCTGCGATGGAGAACACCCAGCCGATCAGCGGCAGCTTGGCAAGGATGCGCAGAATCAGTGCGCACACGATCTCGGAAATAGCCAGAGCCAGGCCCTGATTGGCGTGGAAGCGTGCAAAGGGGGAGTTCTGGGCGCCGATGAGGGGAATGAGCACCAGCCAGGACAGGTAGGCCAGAACTGCCATCACCTTGTTCTGCTGAATATCGTTGGGGTCAAACTGAGAAGTGGTGTCCTCGGTGTTGTTGAATTCGTTAAAGGTTTCGTTTAAGTCAGCCATAATGATTGCCGCCTTTCTTATTTTTCATTTATTCCGGCAAAAACCATTTTTTAATACAGCCACATGCCAGTACAATATGTTATTATATATGATACATGGCAAAAATTCAATCTATTTCTCTGTTTTTCACACTTTTCACAGAAAAATAGTGCCCCTCAGCGGTTGACATTTTCGGGCACCCCTGCTATACTTCAAATCGTAAAAGAGTTTCAATCCCGAGGTTATCATCATGAAGAAGATCGTATATGGCGCATATCGTTATTACTTTGCTATGAGATATAGTAAGGCTTAATTTTGATGCGCAAAACGGGATGGTTAACTGATGAATTCCCATGCGGCACAGGATTAGCCTGTGCCGCATTTTTTGATTTGGAGGATAGAGCAAAATGATAGTCATTTTAAAGCACAACACAAACGAAGAAAAACGCGCTCAACTGATCGGCTGGCTGAAAGGTCAGGGGGTCGATGTTCATATTTCTCAGGGCGAATACCAGACCGTACTGGGTTTGATCGGTGATACCACGAAAATCGACAAGGATCTTGTGGCAAGTCTTGATATGGTGGATTCCGTCAAGGCCGTCACCGATCCGTTCAAATGCTGCAACCGCAAGTTCCACCCCGATGATACCGTTGTGGAGGTGGGCAATGTCAAAATCGGCGGCGGCAACTTCTGTATGATCGCCGGTCCCTGCTCCGTGGAAACCGAGGATCAGATCGTGGCGGTGGCACGCGCCGTCAAGGCATCGGGCGCACAACTGCTGCGTGGCGGTGCTTTCAAGCCCAGAACTTCTCCCTACGATTTTCAGGGCCTCAAGGCCACGGGTCTGGAACTTCTGAAGATCGCCCGCGCCGAAACCGGCCTGCCCATCGTGTCCGAGGTGATGGCGGTCAACGACCTGCCCCTTTTCGATGACGTGGATGTGATCCAGATCGGCGCCCGCAATATGCAGAACTTCGATTTGCTGCGCGAGGTGGGCAAACTGCGCAAGCCCGTTCTTTTAAAGCGCGGCCTTGCCAATACCGTGAAAGAACTGCTGATGAGCGCCGAATACATCATGGCCGGCGGCAACGAGCAGGTGATCCTCTGCGAGCGCGGTATCCGCACCTTTGATGACTACACCCGCAATACTCTCGACCTCGCAGTCGTTCCCGTACTCCACGAACTGACCCACCTGCCCGTGATTGTTGACCCCAGTCACGCCACCGGTGTGGCCAAACTGGTGCGTCCCATGGCATTGGCAGCAGCCGCCTGCGGCGCAGACGGCCTGATGATCGAGGTACATAACGATCCCATGCACGCGCTGTGTGACGGCGCACAGTCCCTGCTGCCCGAGGATTTCGACAAACTGGCCCGCGAGGTCAAGGCAGTACGCGAGGTGACTGGCAAATGATCGCAGGAATCGTAGGATTGGGTCTGATCGGCGGCTCCTTTGCCAAGGCGTATCACGCCGCAGGCGTTGAGGTGTTCGCCTATGACTGTGACCGTACCACATTGGACTTTGCCATGCTCAGCGGTGCGGTAGATAAGGAACTGACAAAAGAAAATATCGGACAGTGCGACATCGTTATTGTGGCCATCTACCCCGAGGCAGCCGCGGGTTACTTGGAGGAAATGGCGCCTTATATCGGTAAAAAGCCTATCGTGATCGATACCTGCGGCACCAAACGTAAGGTATGCCAACTCTGTATTCCCATTGCGGAAAAATACGGCTTTACCTATGTCGGCGGCCACCCTATGGCAGGCACCCAGTATTCCGGTTTCAAGTACGCCCGCGCCAATTTGTTCCACGGCGCACCGATGGTGCTTGTCCCCGCCCGTTTTGATGATGTCGAACTGCTGGACAAGGTGCAGACGCTGCTCTCTCCCGTGGGCTTTGGCAAATACTCTGTCACCACGGCGGAAGAGCATGACGAGATGATCGCTTTCACCTCTCAGATGCCCCACATTCTCTCCAATGCCTTTATCAAAAGTCCCGCGGCAGGCAAGCACAAGGGCTTTTCCGCGGGCAGTTACAAGGATCTCACCCGTGTGGCATGGCTCAATCCCCGGTTGTGGGCAGAACTTTTTATGGAAAACAAGGATTTCGTCCTCGATGAACTGATGCTGTATATGGATAACCTTGCCAAATACCGCGATGCCATTGAGCAGGACGATATGGATACGCTGATTGCTCTTCTTGACGAGGGCAAGCGGCGCAAAGAGGAGGTCGACGGACGATGAGCCGTATACACATTGCCGCCAGCGAGAACTATGATGTCATCATCGAGCGCGGTCTTTTGCAGCGCGTAGGGGCGGAGTCTGCCCAACTGATGAAGCCCTGCAAGGCCGTCATCGTGTCGGAGGAGAAGATTTTTGCTCTCTACGGCGATACGGTGCAGACATCGCTGGAGCAGGCAGGCTTTGAAGTGTTCCGCTTTTTCCACAATGGCGGCGAGGATTCCAAGAGCCTTGCCGTGTTCTCAGAATTGCAGAGTTTTCTCTGCGCCCATCATTTCAGCCGCTCCGATGCCATCTTTGCTCTCGGCGGCGGTGTAACGGGTGATTTGGCAGGCTTTGCCGCCGCCACCTATCAGCGTGGCATTGCCTTTGTGCAGATTCCCACCACACTTTTAGCGGCGGTGGATTCTTCCGTAGGCGGCAAGACCGCCGTCAATTTGCCCGAGGCAAAGAATCAGGTGGGTTGTTTCTATCAGCCCAAGGCGGTCTTTTGCGATATGGATACGCTGCAAACGCTCAGCGAGGAAGAGTATCGCTGTGGCTGCGCTGAGGTCATCAAATACGGCGTCTTAGGCGATGCTGCATTCTTTGATACGCTGGCAAAAACCCCTATCCGTCAGCAGGAGGAGGAAGTCATCGCCCACTGTGTCGAAATGAAACGCGACACCGTGCAGGAGGACGAATTTGACACCGGCAAGCGCCGCCTTCTGAATTTAGGCCACACCATCGGTCACGCGGTGGAAAAGTGCAGTAACTACGACATCACCCACGGTGATGCGGTGGCCATCGGCATGGCTATGGTCATGCAGGGCGCTGTAAAGCGCAGTATGTGCGCGGAAAAAGACTGCACACGGCTGCTTGCCGTATTGCAAATGTACGGTCTGCCCACCACCTGCAACTATCCCGCCGAGGCGCTTTTTGAAGCCAGCATGGCGGATAAGAAAATCGGCGGCGGCAAAATGCACCTTGTGGTGCCCCACGCCATCGGCGATTGCACGATTCTCTCCATGGAACTTCGTGAATTACGAGATTGGTTGAATTAACATGACACACATCACACTTTCCCCCGGC
>JAZLIB010000149.1:0-8074 GCA_045617185.1 Vescimonas sp. | reverse complement strand
ACGCCGACGCCTACGCCGACGCCTACGCCGACGACACCGACAACGCCGACGACGCCGACGACGCCGACGACGCCGACGACGCCGACACCCGTAAATCCCACAGAGCCGACAGATGAGGAAACAGAAGAAAAAACACCGTCTGCCTTGCCAGAAGATGTATTGCTGACGGCATTGAGTGTTTCCTGTGGAAAACTGTATCCGGACTTTGCGCCTGATGTACACGAGTATACGGTTTATGTGTCCCGTGATCAGAAAGAAAAAGAGGCCACTGTAACGGCGGTGGCAGCCAATGCTGAGGCATCGGTGGAGGTATCCGGCCCGTCCAATTGGGACAAGAAGGATATTGAAAAAACCGTGTCGGTATCTCTGGCGGATCAGTCAGCAAAGTATGTTGTCAAAATCCATATTTTAAAGAGCACAGAATTGCTTTTGAAAGGATCATTGTGTACGATTCCTCAGGAATTAGACCTGAAAGCCCTGCCGAAGGGATTTGAGAAAGCGCAGACTGCTTTTGAAGACGGCGAGGCAATCAATGTGGCAAAAAGCCAGGACGGAAGCCTGCTGCTGACACAGTTTGCCGATGAAGCCGGAACCAGATTGTGGTATCGCGTGGATATGAAAAACCAATCATTTGTACCGGTTCAACTGACAAAGAAAGATGGCAATACATTTATTTTGATCGGCAGTCAATCAGATATGATGTATGGCAGTGTCGATGGAGAGAGCGGCTATTACCTCTATAACTCCAAAACCGGTGCATTGGAATTCAGCATCAATCCCACCGGAACGACAGAACTGCCTCAGCCGAAGAATACCAATACCATGTCAACGATGACCATAGCCGCATTGGCTGTGGCAGCAGTCAGCGTGCTGGTATGCGTTGCGGTAATGGTAAAGTATACGAGATGGAAGCGGAAAGAAGAAAGCCACGGCAAATATTTCAGACCCTATATTTCGCTTCAGGACGAAGAGAACGAATAAGATAAATGTGGCCGAGGAGAAAACGCATTGAATACAAGTAATTTACAGAAACAATATGCTGAAGTTGTCTTTTTGGACTATATCAATAGGCGGCCGGTAGATATAAACTGTGACTACCCAACGTACCTGAAAGAGGAATTGCAGATATCAGACAGTACTAAATTAGTCAAAAAACTGATAAAAAACGGGTATGTAGCGCAAAAAGATGAAAAACTCGTCCTCACGAAGAGCGGCATGGATGTATTGCGGGAAAATGAGGATTTCGCCCGATTCTTTGAACTGGGAAATCTCTATGTAAATATCCAGGACTATGCGGCAAGGAAAGCATTAAAACCCCAAAAGAGTTTTGAATTGCTCATGATCGAACTTTTGCGCGAAAAGGAAGAGGAATACAAGGCGAAAGATGATTTTGAAGCGGTTCGACGCCTGCATTTTGATATCGCCAGACTGTATGAAGAGGCTGACTATCCGGTACAAGCGCTGCACCATTACCTGCTTGTTCTTTATTTTGATGTGAGCGGTCTGGAGTATTACGATATACTGCTGCGTTACATCAAGGGCAAGTGCAAGCGGGAAAAACTGATGGCTAAATATGATTTCATCTATATTCGGCCCGAGGTGCAGGCAGCTGCCAGACGATTGAAAGACTACTATGACGAGGAGATCGTCGAGTGGATCTACAAGAATAACGGAATCAGTATCAATCTTTGCAATAAAAAGCATTTTATCGCATTGGTTACGGATATCATGAATGATACCTATTCTGAAATCGAGTGGCAGAAATATTTTCGTAAAGTTTTCGTCAAAATAGTCACATCCATCAGTGACAGTAAAGCAGCCGAGGAGAAAAAATAAGGACGAAAATCAATGTCGGGTGAGGATAAAGCAATGAAAAAGAAAAAAACTGCGCTGATTATTCTGGCGGTTGTCGTTGTCCTGATATTAGTTCTGGGTGGATTTTATCTCTCAAAACTCGGCCTGCTGCAGCGCGGCAGTTCCGGTGACGGAGGCAGCATTGACAGCAGTGATGCGGATGTAATGGACGATGAACTGGCCATGGAGGAGGCGCTGGCCAATCTGGAGTGGCGCAACGCGGTTTCTGCCGATGGCGAGATCTATGTGGATAAAGATGTGCTGAATATCATGCTGATCGGTACGGATGAACGCGCCGACCACTTCAGTACCAATGCCCGCGGCGATAGTTGCATGATTCTGTCACTTAATAAGAAGACCGGAGAGGCCAAACTGGTCAGTTTGGAACGCGGCATGGGATTCCCGATTTTGGAAGGTCAGTATGCCGGACAGTATGACTGGTTGACACATACTTTCCGCTACGGCGGCGCGGACTTGATGATGAAAGAAGTCCGTGAGTGTCTGAAAGTCGATGTGACCCATTATGTTCGTGTGAATTTCAATACCTTCCAAAAAGGTATTGCCGCTATCGGTGGTGTCGATGTAAAACTGACACAGGCTGAAGCAGATTATATTAATCAGAAGATGCTCCGCTATGGCGGCAATACTGTCACAGCAGGTGAGAATCATTTGGACGGTTATCAGGCAATCACCTATGCACGCTGCCGTAAGATTGACAGCGACTGGCACCGTATTGAGCGCCAGCGTACGGTGGTGCAGGCAGCCATCAACCAGACGAAGAATCTGAGTATCAGCGAGATGAATAAACTGCTGAACGATGTGCTGCCGCTGGTTCAGACGAATCTGACCAACGGTGAGATTACGGGACTGTTGCTGATGGCACCCAAATTCCGCGGTGTGACCTTTGAGCAGATGACCATTCCGGCGGAGGGAACCTACGGCGGCATGATCGGTATGGACGGTCGCAGTCTTTTTGCAGTCGATTTTAATGAAAACAGTAAAATCCTGCGTGAATTCCTTTATGATATAAAAAGTTGACAATGTAGGAGATGATTGAATATGCGCTATACATATAACGACATTGCCCAAAAGGAAATAGGAAACTGGAAATATCAGGACAAGGTGCGGAATGCTGCACCGGTACAGGATCCGCAGCCTGCACGGTTTACCAAGTGCGGGAATATCTGGGAGAATCCGAATGCGCAAAAGACAAATGAGGCATTGGTTATGATCGCCGGTGACCTTATGTGTCAGGAGCGTTTTATTGAGGCGTGGAAAACAAGCACATCGCCGGAGAATTACGATTTCTATCCGTCCATGATCCACTGCGCGGAAGTAATCAAGGCGGCAGACTTTGCCATCGGCAATCTGGAAGCAGTTACTCACCCTGAGGCTCCCTATTCCAATGAGGAACTGTTTTTGGGCAGATACTATAACCGCAATGCACCCCCGCATTTCCTGGCTGCGCTGAAGCAATGCGGCTTTGATCTGCTGACCACAGCCAATAACCACACACTGGATACCGGCTTGCGCGGCCTGTATCGCACCTATGAATATCTGGATCAATTGCAGATGATCCACACCGGCACTTATATTGATCCCGAGGAAAAGCATTGGTCTTTGGTGGATGTCAATGGCATTAAGATCGGTGTAATCAATTATTTCGTGTTCAGCAACTTCGATATGAAGACGTATATCACGGACAAAGCCGCCAAGGAAACAATGGATTTTTATTCGCTGGAAAAGGCGAAAAAGGCCGTTGCGGAACTGCGCGAAAACGGTGCGGAGTATATTATCTGCTGTATGCACTGGGGAACCGAACTCGTCCATTCTACTACCAGCAAGCAAAGACAGCGTGCAAAGGAACTGGCAGATGCAGGCGTGGATCTGATTGCCGGCTCTCACCCCCATGTTCTGCAGCCTTATAGTGTTGTGACAGCAGCAGACGGCCGGAAAGTACCGGTTGCCTATTCCATTGGTAATCTGATGTCTCATTTCGAGCAGGTTCCCCGCAAGAGCAGTGTGGTGCTGGAACTGTTGCTGAAAAAGAACGCGGCCGGTGCGGTGTCTTGCGAGATCCACTATATTCCGTTCTATACCTTCAGCGAATATGAGGGCATGAAATATGTTCCCGTACCGCTGACCAACCGTTTGCCGGACAGCGTGAAGGAGATCAAGCGCGAGCAGACTGAGTTTATCCGCAGCATCATGGGCGAGGGGATCTATAAGAGCCGCCGCTTTGATGAGCCGGAAAATCTTTGCTACCTGGTGCCTGTCACGGAAGACGAAGATATGCTCTATCCCTTCAAGCCGAAGGAGTCGACCGGTATTCAGCGTAAGTTACTGGACGAGTTCCGTTTGACGGATGCGTTCCGTGAACTGTATGGCAATTATATGGTCGACAGATATCCCACCGGCGAGAGTGTTACCACGGCTGTCAGAGTGGCCAAGCGTTATCTGCACGTGGATAAGCTGGATATTCAAAAGAACCGTAAGCTGATCGGCGATATCGTGTATACCAGAAACGTACTGGGCTTCCGCGTGTGGGAGTATTTTTCCTACGGTCTGCAAGATAAAACGATTGCCGAGCGCTGCGAATTCCTGCCGCAGGGACGTATTGACTATATCTATGATAAACTCAATGAACGCGAGGGATTGAATATCCTGAACAACAAGATGAGAGCCTACGAGCAGTATAAAGATTTTTACAAGCGCGATGTCATCAAGATCGACGGACTGAACGATCTGGAGAAACTGAAGGAATTCTGCGCCAAGCATCCCCGCTTTATCAAAAAGCCGCTGCGTGGCTCCGTCGGTTCCGGCGTGGAAATCTTAAACATTGCCGATTTTGCATCGTTGACTGATTTCTGCCAGAAATATCATGAGGAAATGCCCCTTGTCTGCGAGGAACTGATTATTGCGGATGATTCTCTGAGTGCTATCCACCCGCAATCCGTCAATTCTCTGCGTGTGAACACTTATTTTGATGGGGAAAAAGTTCACATTATCAATGTCTTCCTGCGCTCCGGCCGCGGCAACGGAGTGATTGACAATGTCAGTACCGGCGGCATTATGGCGGCTGTGGATGAAGAAACCGGCATTATTGCGACCGATGCCCGTGATGAGAATAATAATTCCTATACAGCGCACCCCGATACCGGATTTGTGTTCAAAGGCTTCCAGATCAAGGATTGGGATAAGTTAAAGGAAACCGCCGATGCGTTGGCACGAGTCCGTCCCGGCCTGCGTTGTGTGGGATGGGACATTGTCCTGTCCAAAGATAAGGGCTGGCAGGTCATTGAGGGTAACGGCCATCCCATGGTAAGTGCAGTTCAGGTGGCAACCCAAGTCGGTATGCGCCAGAAATTCCTGAAATCCGTAGAATGGGATCGCTACTGCTGATTTTCATCTTATTGAACCCATACACAAAAACGACCGAAGCAAAGGCTTCGGTCGTTTTTTTCATGTTGACGAGCGCGTAAAAAAGATGTATAATCTCAAAAACTGTTCCAAACGGAACAAAAACAGGAGCATAATAATGGGAGAAAGACGAATTTTAGAGGAACTGTTCCTCTTTCAGAATCTGACCCATCTGCCTGATTTGCAACAACTGCCGCCACCGGTGGACTTTCGTCGCGGGGAGGATATCTATGTGCCCAACGAATACCGCAAGGCACTGGGTGTGGTGCTGCGAGGCAGGGCGGAGGCAGTGTCTGTCAAGAGCGAAAAGGCAGTGTTGACTACCTTTGGCGCAGGTGGCGTATTCGGTGCGGCGGCGCTGTTTGGCGATAGAGAATACGTGTCCCATATCCGCGCTACCACCGATTGCCGTGTACAGTTCCTGCCGGAATCGCTGCTGCAAGAGTGGTTCATGTCCTATCCGGAGATTTCGCTGAACTATATCAGATTTCTCACCGACCGCGTGCGTTTTCTGAACGGTAAAATCGCCGTATATACCTGCGACGGCGCGTCGGGCAAACTGTATAGTTGGCTGAGCAGTAACTGTGATGATAATGGTGAGATGCCGAAACTGTCCATGACCCGTCTGGCGGCTGCGCTGCACATGGGCCGCACCAGTCTGTACCGTGCGTTGGACGAACTTACCGAGAAACATTTAATTGTCCGTAAGGACGGGAAGGTGCGTGTGATACGATGAAAAGATTTTTGAGTTTGTTGCTGGCTTTGGCCATGATTTTCTCCTTGACTGCCTGCGCTCAGAGTAAGGAAGAGACGACGGAGATGAACGTGTATGTGCTTGCTGGCCCCACGGGCGTGGGTGCCATGAATCTGTGGGCAAAGAGCGATGCCGGTGAAACCGCCAATACCTACCATTTTACCATGCCTGCTGCCAACGATGAGGTGGTGGCGGCCATTGCCAAGGGCGAGGCGGATATTGCCGCCGTTGCCACCAACATGGCGGCGACCCTTTATAACAAGACCGAAGGCGGCGTGACGGTGTTGGCGGTCAACACTTTGGGTGTGCTGAGCCTGCTGAGTAACGGAGAGGAGATTGCGTCTATTGCCGACTTGAAGGGCAAGACCATCTACGCACCCGGTCAGGGTGCCAATCCCGAATACATTCTGCGCTATGTGCTGCAGAAGAACGGCCTCAATCCCGATACCGATGTGACCATTCGCTTTGTGGGCGAGGGCAGCGAACTGGTGAGTGTATGGCAGAGTGAGCCAAACGCTGTCATCATGGCACCTCAGCCCGTGGCCACTACCATTCTGATGAAGCATGAGGGTAGTCGCAAGGTAATGGATATGACCGAGGAGTGGAACAAGGTATCGGATGGCGAGAGTGCCTTGATGATGGGCTGTGTCATCGTGCGCAACGCCTTTTTAGCCGAGCATAAGGGCGCGGTGGATACCTTCCTGCGTGAGTATGCGGCATCCATCGAGGCGGCACAGAACGATGTGTCCACCACCGCTGCACTGTGCGAGCAGTATGGTCTTATCCCCAAGGCAACACTGGCGGAGAAGGCTATCCCGCAGTGCGGTCTGACCTATGTGACTGGCAGCGAGATGAAAGCGCAGTTGGGTGGCTATCTGCAGGTGATGTTCGATGCCAACCCCAAGAGCGTGGGCGGTGCACTGCCTGCCGATGATTTCTACTATGGCGCATAAGCATTTGAAAAACGGTTTTGCGGTGCTGTTTTGGCTTCTTGCGTGGCAGGTGGGTGCCATGGTGGCCAACCGCACATTGTTGCTGCCGATCCCTACACCTATTACCACCCTGCAATCGCTGATCCGACTGTTAGGGCAGGGGAGCTTCTACCTCACGGTTGGCACATCGCTGCTGCGTATTGCCATCGGTTTTGTGCTGGCGCTCGTGATCGGTGCGCTCAGCGCTGTTCTAAGTACACGCTCCCAACTGTTTGCCACGCTGACGGCGCCTTTGCTGCAATTGATCCGTGCCATTCCCGTGGCCAGTTTTACGATTTTGCTGTTTCTGTGGGTCAGACGGGAGAGCCTGCCCAGTTGCGTGGTGTTTCTGACCGTGTACCCTTTGGTATGGGCGAATATCGAAAGCGGTATCCGTTCATTGGACGGCTCGCTCTCTGAAATGGCCAAAGTGTTCGGTATGAAAGGCAGTCAGATTTTCCGTCAGATTACCTTGCCCAGTCTGCGCCCCTATTTCAGCGCCGCTTCCGCTTCCGGATTAGGCTTTGCGTGGAAATCCGGTGTGGCGGCGGAGGTCATCTGCCGCAGCGAGAATTCGTTGGGTAACTTGTTGTGGGCGGGGAAGAACGCGGTAGACTACGATGAGGTATTTGCTCTGACGCTGGTCATCGTGTTGTGCAGTGCTGCACTGCAAGCGCTGGCTAAGCGCCTAATGAAGGGAGGTACGCGCCGTGATTCGGTTTGATGGCGTATCTTTTGGCTACGGTTTAGGGAAGAATGTGCTGCAAAATTTCAATCTGACCGTTCCCGATGGCGCACGGGTTTGGCTTTACTCGCCCTCCGGCGGCGGAAAGACCACGGTGCTGCGGCTTTTGATGGGATTGGAAAAACCAAGCAAAGGAAGCATCACGGGTTGCGAGGGGCTGCGCTTTTCTGCGGTGTTTCAGGAAGACCGCCTGCTGCCGTGGAAGACGGTAAAGGAGAACGTGGTCCTGTTCGCCGATGAGGCAACCGCGCGCACTATGCTGACGCGATTAGGCTTAGGCGAGGTGCTGGATGCCTGCCCTGCGGAACTGTCCGGCGGCATGAAACGCAG
>JAZLIB010000148.1:0-2820 GCA_045617185.1 Vescimonas sp. | reverse complement strand
GAGGTGGAGAAAATATTCATCAGCAGGTATCCGATGGCCAGCGCACCCACAGAGATCATAGCAATCGCCGCATCGCCCTTGATCTTGGCGTTTTGCCCGGTACGCAGCAGCAATACAGCGCTGATAATTGTGATGGGCAGTACCAGTAGCATATCATTGGTCAGGCCCACCACAGCAGCAATGGCCATGGCGCCGAATGCCACATGGGAAAGGCCGTCACCGATAAATGAAAACCGTTTCAACACCAGCGTTACGCCCAACAAAGACGAACAAAGTGAAATCAATACGCCCACGATCAGCGCATAGCGCACGAAGGGATAGGAAAAATAGAGGGGTAGTCTTTCAAGCAGCGCCATCACTCATCACCGCCTTTCTTGCCGAAGCCTTTCGGCATAGTACTTTCCATGTAGGCTTCCTTTGTGCCATAAAACACCGTAGGGCCAACATGCAGAATGTGGCTGGCATATGTCAGCGCCGCCTGCATATCGTGGGAAATCATGATGACCGTGATGCCGTCACGGTTCAGGCTTGCGATCAGCTGATACATTTCCGCCGTAACCTTGGGGTCCAAACCCGAAACTGGTTCGTCCAGAAGCAGTATCTTTTTCGTAGCACAAAGAGCGCGGGCAAGCAGTACACGCTGCTGCTGACCGCCGGAAAGTTCACGGTAGCAGCGTTTGGTCAGGTGTGTTATCCCCATCTTTTCAATATTGTCAGCAGCCAACTGTTTTTGTTCCTTGGTGTAGAACGGGCGCAAACCACACTGACCCTGACAGCCGGACAGAACGATTTCCCACACTGTGGCAGGAAAATCCTTCTGCACAACCGTCTGCTGTGGCAGATAGCCAATCTCATTAGGCAACAGCCCATCACCTGTCAGTACCTTGCCGGACATCGGCGGTTGCAGTGCCAAAAGTGTCCGCATCAGCGTGGATTTGCCGGAGCCGTTTTCACCTACGATGCAGAGATATTCTCCTGATTCAATTTCAAAATTCAAATCGCGCAGAATTACCTTGCCCTCGTATCCGAGGCAAAGATTCTGACAAGTGAGCAGAGCCATTGCCAATTCCTCCTTATTGCAGTGCGCTATTTAATACGTCCAGATTCTTTTCCATGATGGACAGATAGCCGGCGCCATTCTTCACATCTTCCGATGTGGTAGACTGCATAGAATCCATTGCCAGAATCTGTGCATCCTTCGCCTTCGTGGTGGCAACCACGGTTTCTGCGATCTTATGCTCGGTGCCTTCCAGTGTCAGTACGACAGGCAGGCCCAGCTCGTCCACCTTGTCTGCGAGGAATGCAATGGTTTCAAAGCTTGCCTCACTCTCGGCGGAACAGCCTACGAATGCGGCATAATAGGTCAGGCCGTAGTCATCAGTGAGATAGCGGAAGGGGAAACGATCACCGAACAGAACGGTTTTATTCTTGGCATTGTCGGCCATAAACTGGTAGGCACGGTCCAACGTATTCAGCTGTTCGACATAGGCGTCTGCATTTGCGGTGTAGGTGTCCGCGTGATCTGCATCCAGCTTGACGAGGGCATCCTTAATGGCGCCGACGAAAGTAGCGGCATTCTTGAGGGACAACCACACATGCTCATCGTATTCCACTTCTTCCTCTTCCTCGGCTTCTTCAGCCTCCTCTTCCTCAGCCTCCATACCTTCAACAACTTCCTCTTCCTTGACGGCATCGCCAAGCACATCAAGAAGATTGATGACGATCATATCCTTGTTGGCAGTTTCTTGCAGCGCATCCTCCACCCATTCGTCGGACTCACCGCCCACATAGATGAACAGATCACACTTCGAAACCTTGATAAGATCATCGGCGGTGGGCTGATAGCTGTGCAGATCCACGCCGTTATCGAGCAGCATGGTAACATCAGCCTGAGCAGGATTATCACCCAGAATATTGGCAACCCAGTCATATTCCGGGAAGATGGTGGTCACAACGGACAGCGTATCACTGTTGTCGTTGGAGACGGTGCCGCAGCCGGAGAGCACACCGGCCAGCATCATGACAGCAAGCAGGATAGAAATCAGTTTTTTCATAAAAATAAACCTCCAATTAACAATAAGAATCTAAAAAAGGGTGCAAAAATACAAGGAAGCGGCAAACGCCAATAAGCCTATCCGTATAGATAGACTGCTCCCTTGTTACTGATTCTTATTTAATTGGAGAGCTTCACCTTAAGCGATACAAGCGTTGTGTTATCGCTGACCTTGTTGAAGATGGACACAACTGCGGCAGCAAAACAACACAGCGCAACAGCACCCATGCTGAAAGAAACAGCGTATCCGGCAGCTTTCAGTGCATTTTCGCAGACATTAATATGATAGCAGATTGCGCAGTCATCGCCGACACAGTCGTGATGGGATTCGGCCGCAATATAGCTGACGGAGGAGAGCATGACAAAAACAACCATCAGCGCCAGAATAACAGCACCAAAGCGCATTTTCTTTGTCATATGGCTCACCTCCCTGTCGAATATACCTTATCATAGCATTTAAGGTCAGCTTTGTAAACATCAAAAAATACACTTTTCTGTCCGTACTTTCGTACACCTCTTTGCTGCATAATAGAAGCAGCAAGGAGGTGTATTTTTCATGTCACGCAATAGTTGGAACAAGCCGAACACACGCACGCATTACTTCACGCTGCCAAATGAGATCTTTTCGTTGAATCTCTCTGCCGGTGAACTGGCAGTCTATGCCTACCCCCTCTATCTGGAGAATCGTAACACGCCCGAGTGCTATCCCAGTTATAAAACTATCGGTGCAGCTGTTGGGATCAGCAGCAGAAACACAGTAAAAAAAT
>JAZLIB010000147.1:0-15967 GCA_045617185.1 Vescimonas sp. | reverse complement strand
CAACGCTGCTGCGCGCCGGAAGTACTGCGCGAGAGTGCACTGACCCTGCGCGTTGGCGGACAGTATAATCTCGCCGCGCTGGTATCTCACCTGGTTGCTGCCGGCTACACCCGAGCCGAGCAGGTGGAGGGTGCCGGTCAGTTCGCTCTGCGCGGCGGCATTTTAGATGTGTTTTCCCCTAATGCTGAAAATGCGGTGCGCTGCGAATTTTTTGATGACGAAATTGATTCGTTGGGTGTTTTTGATGTCAGTACCCAACGACGCATTTATAACTGTGACGAAGCGACGCTGCTCCCTGCCGGCGAGGTGCTGCCTCTGCGCGATGCCGAAAAAGTGGCACAGCGCATGGAGCAGGCCGCGAAAAAACTTGCCCGCAAGGAAAACACCGAGGCCATCCGCCGTACCTTGCAGACCGATGCAGATAATCTGCGGCAAAGCATTGTGCCAAACGGCATCGACCGCTACCTGGCGGCGGTATACGAAGAAAAAATCTGCGCCATGGACTATCTGCCCCAAGACTGCGTGATCTGTATCAGCGAAAGCGGTCATGTGCAGGAGGCCTTGCGGGGGTGGCTATGGCAATTAAAAGAAGACATTGCGCTCCACTTGGAAAACGGTACTATGTGCGGCGAATTTGCGGCACTGGCTTTGACGGAAAGTGAACTGACAGCTAAACTGTCTGCGTTCTCCGTCTGTCAGATGGAGAGCCTGCCCACTTCGCGGGCATTGCTGCCGCCGAAAGAACTGTGGCAGATTTCCGCCAAGCAATTGAGTACCTACGGTGGCTCATTGGAAACCGCCGCTTTGGACATTGTCCATTACATGACCACCGGCTATCGGGTGATGGTGCTGTGCGGCGGCGAAGTGCGCGCCAAAAATATGCAGCGACTTTTGTCGGAGAAAAAAATTCCCGCCGCTTTGGATTTGAGCGGCGACAAGGTAAGCGAAGCCGGTACGGTACTCATTTCCGTGGGTGCGCTGTCTGCCGGCAGCGAATATCCCGGCTGCAAGCTGGCGATTCTCACTGAGGGACAACTGACCGCTCCCCTATCCGGTAAACAAGCGAAAAAACAACGGCAGGTCAAAGACCCCAATCGGCAAAAACTGCAATCCTACACCGACCTCACTCCCGGTGATCTGGTGGTGCACACCCACCACGGTATCGGGCGCTTTGTGGGTATCTGCCGCATGACGGTAGACGGTGTGGAAAAGGACTATATCAAGATTTCCTACGCCGGAAGCGACTGCCTGTACGTCCCCGCCACGCAGCTGGATCTGGTCAGCAAGTATATCGGTGGCGGCGAGGACAACGAGCACACACGGCTGAACAAATTAGGCGGCACAGAATGGGCAAAGGCCACGCACCGCGCCAAGGCCGCCGCCCGCGACTTAGCAGACGGACTGATCAAACTATATGCCGAGCGGCAGCGTCTGGACGGCTTTGCTTTTTCCCCCGACTCCCCGTGGCAGCAGGAGTTTGAGGAGGCTTTTGACTACGAGGAAACGGACGATCAGCTCCGCGCCATCCGCGATATCAAGCACGATATGGAACGCTCCATTCCTATGGACCGTCTTTTGTGCGGCGATGTAGGATACGGCAAGACGGAAGTGGCGCTGCGGGCGGTGATGAAGTGTATTTTGGACGGCAAGCAGGCCGCCATCTTAGTGCCCACCACCGTTCTGGCCCAGCAGCACTATGCCACCGCCATGAACCGATTCCGCTCTTTCCCCGTAACCATCGAGGTGTTGAGCCGATTCCGTACTCCCAAGCAGGTAAAGGACATTTTAGAGCGTACCAAAGAGGGGCGCATCGACCTGCTCATCGGCACACACAAACTGCTGCAAAAGAACCTTGCGTTCAAGGATCTGGGTCTGCTGGTCATCGACGAAGAACAGCGATTTGGCGTGAGCCACAAGGAGGCGCTGCGCGAACGGGCCAAGCAGGTCGATACGCTGACGCTGTCCGCTACGCCTATCCCCCGCACGCTGAACATGGCGCTTTCGGGTATTCGGGATATGTCCACCATCGAGCAGCCGCCGCAGGACAGACAGTGCGTGCAAACCTATGTCTTAGAGCACGAGTGGCCACCCATTATTGATGCTATCCGCCGCGAAATCGGGCGAGGCGGGCAGGTCTACTACCTGCACAACCGTGTGGAAAACATTGAATCCACCGTAGGACGGCTGCGGCAGATGCTGGGTGATGAGGTCACCATCGGTATTGCACACGGCAAGATGTCCGAGCGGGATTTAAGCCGCGTGATGCAGCAGATGGCAGACGGCGAAATACAGATCTTAGTCTGCACCACCATCATTGAAACAGGCATCGACATTCCCAATGTGAACACGCTGATCATTGAAGACGCTGACCGCATGGGTCTGTCCCAGCTGCATCAGATCCGCGGGCGCATCGGGCGTTCAAGCCGCCGCGCCTATGCCTATCTCACCTATCGCACGGGCAAAATCCTCAGCGAAGTAGCAAGCAAGCGCCTTAGCGCCATCCGCGAATATGTGGAATTCGGCAGCGGTTTCAAGATTGCCATGCGTGATCTGGAGATTCGCGGTGCAGGTAATCTTTTAGGCGCTGAACAGTCGGGCTACATGATGAGCGTGGGCTACGATATGTATCTAAAACTCCTAAACGATGCCGTTCTGGAGCAGCAGGGCAAGGCAAAGGAAATCCGCACGGAATGCACTGCCGACCTCACGGTTTCGGCACACATCCCCGAAAAGTATGTATCCTCTGCCGAGCAGCGCATGGATCTTTACCGCCGCATTGCCGCCATACGCACGAGCGACGATGCCGCAGAGATTCTTGACGAGATGCTGGACCGCTTCGGTGATACGCCCCGCAGCGTGACAGCGCTGCTCGACATCGCACTGCTGCGTGCCGATGCGGCGCAGGTTGGCATCTGTGACATTTCACAAAAGGGTACGCAAATCATCTTCCGTTTCGGAGAACAGATTGATGTGACGGCTCTGATGAGTGTTTGCGCCATGGCGGGCTATCGAAGCCGCCTGCTTTTGTCGGCAGGCGAACGTCCCCATCTGACGCTGCATCTTAAGCCAAAGGAAAATGCGCTGTCTTCCGCCGCCAAGCTGGTGGAGGATCTGCGATTGCAACAAGAGAAAAATCAAGGGCAAAAGCCCACAGAAGGAGAAGCATTATGAAACGATTTATAGCAGGCTTAATCGCCTCAATTTTACTGGTAGGCTGTGTTGCTTTTATTGACGGCGGCAGCGGCAGACGCAAAGACGGATTATACTATCAGGCCAGCGGAATCCACCCTGATGCCACCATCATGACCATCGGCGACGAAAAGATCAGCGCAGAGGAATATCTTTACTGGTTGGCTTATGACTGCGAGTATCTGTCTTCTTACGCAGGTTCTTTGGACTGGAATGAGGTCGTGACCGGCGATATGACCTATGGTGACTATGTCAAGGACGAGGTCACCGATACCATGAAGACCTACGCCATCGTTCGTCAAATGGCAAAAAAGAACAATGTAACTTTGACCGATGACGACACCGATGCATTGGCTGCACAGCGTCAGCAGTACGTCGACTACTATGGTGGCGAGGAAGGCTATCTGCAGCAGGTTAAGCTGCTGGGCGTCAGCGAGGAAACCTTTAACTCCATTAACTCCATGTACTATCTCTACTCCCGCGTGCAGGAGGCTTACTGCACCGGTTCTCTTCGCCCCAGCGATGAGGAGCTGTCTGCCTTTGCAACGGAAAACGACCTGATGACTGCCAAGTTGCTGTTTATCTCCACCGACGAATTGAGCGAAGACGACATAGCCCAGCGCCGCAGTCTGGCGCAGGGATACGCCGACAAACTGAAAGATGCCGACAACATTGACGAGTTGTATGCACAGTTTGCCGCCGAGTTGGGTCTGGAAGTCAGCGAAGGCGGTCAGACCTTTGCTGTATCCGAGGCAGAAAAGGCTTTGACAGACGCTGTTGCCGCACTGGACGAGGGTGCTGTCAGCGGTTTGATTGAGGGTGAAAACGGCTTCTACGTGGCAATCCGTATGCCGCTGGATCTGTTCACCGTGGCAGATCGTATGTTTACCCAGACCATGGAAACGGCAATTGCTGATGCCAATGTCAAATACAACAATGCCGTGTATAGTAAAGTAGATGTGGGACAGTTTTACACTGACCTGCTGCAGGCACGTCAGGATCTGGCTGCCACATTCACTGCAGATGAGTCCGCAGAAAGCAGCAATTGATTTGTGAATTTTTCGTCAAAGTGACGGAAATTGAGGCTATTTCATGCCCGGATTCACGATTTTTGCATTTCACCCCCTTTTTGGAAGAATTGCCAGTTGACTATTGTTAAAAAATTGACTATTATTAAATCATCTTAAGGAAAGCGTATTTTCTAATATTTTATAGGAGGACATATTCATGAAAGATTTGTATGTTGTCAATTGCTGCAGAACCGCTATTGGTTCTTTCGGCGGCTCCCTGAAGAACACTCCCGCCGCTGAGATGGGCGCTATCGTCGTCAAGGAAGCTCTGAAGCGCGCTAATGTCGCTCCCGAGAACGTTGACGAGCTGATGTTCGGCTGCATCCTGACCGCTGCTCAGGGTCAGAACGTCGCACGTCAGGTTTCTATCAAGGCCGGTATTCCCTATTCCGTCCCCGCTTACACCGTCGGTATGGTCTGCGGTTCCGGTATGAAGTCCCTGATTGAGGGCGCTCGCTCCATTCTGGCCGGTGACTCCGACATCGTCGTCTGCGGCGGTACCGAGAACATGAGTGCTGCTCCTTACGCTATGCCTGATGCCCGCTGGGGCGCTCGCATGGGCGACAAGAAGATGGTCGACACCATGATCAAGGACGGTCTGTGGGACGCTTATAACAACTATCACATGGGCACCACCGCTGAGAACATCAACGACATCTGGGGCATCACCCGCGAAGAGCAGGATGCTTTCGCTGCCGCTTCCCAGCAGAAGGTCGAGGCTGCTCAGGCTGCCGGTAAGTTCGATGACGAGATTGTTCCCGTCATGATCAAGGTCAAGAAGGAAATGGTTCCCTTCGCTAAGGACGAGTTCCCCAAGGCCGGCGTTACCAAGGAAGGTATTGCCAAGCTGCGTGGCGCTTTCCCCGTTGGTCCTGAATCCCCCAATCCCGAAGTCGTTCACACCTTCGAAGTGACCGGCGCTCAGGATGCCGCCGACAAGGGCCAGCAGCGCGTTACCGCTGCTAACGCTTCCGGTATCAACGATGGTGCTGCCGCTATCGTTCTGGCTTCCGGTGAGGCTGTTGCTAAGTACGGTCTGAAGCCCATGGCTAAGCTGATCGGCTGGGGCCAGGGCGGTGTTGATCCCAAGATCATGGGTGTTGGCCCCGTTCCCGCTTCCCGCGCTGCTCTGAAGAAGGCCGGTCTGACCATCGACGATATCGATCTGGTCGAGGCTAACGAGGCATTTGCCGCTCAGTCCATCGCTGTGGCTCGCGAGCTGCACTTCGATATGGCTAAGGTCAACGTCAACGGTGGCGCTATCTCCCTGGGTCACCCTGTTGGTGCTTCCGGCGCTCGTATCATCGTCACCCTGCTGCACGAGATGCAGAAGCGCGCTGACGCTAAGCACGGTCTGGCTACTCTGTGCATCGGCGGCGGCATGGGCGTTGCTACCGTGTTCGAGAAGTGCTAAGCACTTGATTGTTGACATACAACATGATATAAAAAGGCTCCCGGAATTTCCGGGAGCCTTTTCTTTTGAAAATTTCGCACATGAAAAACGGAGCAGGTAAAAGCCTGCTCCGTTTGCTGTTTTAAAGTATCAGAAGTGAGAAACAAAAGAGCTGTTGACGGCCACCGTCTTGCTCACCTCGGAGGACTTGATGCAGGCAAAGATGGCGCGCATGGTGGTCAGTGCTTTTTTGCCGTTGATCTCCGGCTCACGATCGTTGACCAGCGCATCCACGAACTCGTCGATCACGCCGGAGCGTGTAGTGGGGTCAAAGCTGTAGGCGGTGCTGGTGTTGCTCAGATCGCGCACCACGATGGGTGTACCGGGATCATTGTAAATCAGCATGATACCCTTAGTGCCGTAAAGGCAGGTGGAGTTGCACTCGTGACCGTAGACCGTCCAACTGGCAGCCATCGTACCCAGAGCGCCGCCGGACATACGCAGAATGCACAGTGCATTATCGTCTACGCCGACGAGATCACCGGCATAGTCGCGCTTATTCAGAGTCACCACCTTGGCGGTTGCCTCAATAACTGTCTGACCAGTCAGATATTGCAGCAGGTCGATCTTATGGATGCCCTGATGGGACAGTGCGCCCATGGCGGCCTTGTTCTTATCAAAATACCAGGATTCGTCGTCCACGGACCAGCCCTCGGGACCGGCATCGCCCAAAATGGTGCGGAAGGTGATGATATCACCGATGACACCGGCTTCCAACAGTTCCTTTGCCTTGCGGTGGACGGGATCGAAACGCATATTATGACCAATCATCAGATATTTGCCGTTGCGCTCGGCGGCAGCCACCATGGACTCACACTCTGCCAATGTGACAGCCATAGGCTTTTCGCAGAGTACGTGCTTGCCGCTATACAAGGCAGCCGTTGAAATTTCGGCATGACTGCGGTTTTCCACGCAAATGGATACCGCGTCAATCTCGGGATTTTTCAGCAGATCGAAATAGTTTTCGTATGCTGTTCCGCCGTATTTATCTGCCATCTCCTGAGCACGGGCCAGTTTTTTGTCATAGTAGCCCACCAACTGCACATTGGGATTTGTCGCGTATTCAGGCAGATGACGCACCTGTGCGATCTTTCCGCAGCCAATGACACCAACTTTGATCATAAATGGGTCCTCCTCTAAACAAAGATCTTAATTCCTAAATACATTTTTTCTATTATATCAAATTCTTTTCCCGGTGGGAATCCCTTTTTTATGAAAAAGGCATGATTTTTTATTATTTCAGGCGGAAAGCCGCTGTAACGGTACAGCCGTGCAGCCGCAAATGCTCCAAGGCGACGTCTTCCGGCAATGCAAAGCAGCTCAGTCCCAGCAGCGGCCCCTTACCGGTCAGTTTGAACAATGCTTCCTTTGCTGTCCAGACTTCCCAGAAGCGCTCATACCCGCCATCGTCATAGGGGCGGACATAAGCCCATTCTTTATCCGTGCAGACACGGCGCATGAATTTTTCCTCCGCGCCGCGCACCACTTCCACATCTACACCGATGGGTCGTTCATCTACGGCGCAGACCACATACAGTCCGGAGTGGCTCACGCTGAAATGCACCGGCGCACCCTCTACATAAGGCTTGCCGTCGGCATCGCGCAACAACGGCACATCTTTCGGCTCGACGCCCATCTTTTCACCCAAAGCACGGCGCACCAACAGTTCACCTGCTACCGTGCGCTTGCGATCCTGCTCCATGGCAAGGCTTGATACCTGCTTGCGGCGCTCCGCACTCAGCAGAGAAAGAGCCTGCATATAGGCCGTATCATCCATTTCGCGAATATTATACCAAAACAATTCCATGTTCATTCCTCCTTTTGCCAAGAGTATATCACAACTTCCAATCATTTTTCTACTGCTTTTCGCATAAATCTTCAAGGAAAACCTTCCACTTGCTTTTTGTCGAAATATGGAGTAAACTGCTTTCGTAGTTATTAGGAGGATTACAATGGTTACTATTGTTGAAGTGACAACGAAGGCCCAACTGCGGCGCTTTGTTGATTATCCCAATGAATTATATAAAGATGTACCTCAATTCGTACCTGCCACCTATGATGATGACATGGGCGACTGGGACAAGAAGAAAAACCCCGCTTTTGCCTACTGCGATGCCCGCTGCTGGCTGGCTATGCGCGGCGAGGAAATCGTGGGGCGTATCGGTGCCATTCTGAGCAGGAAATCCAACGAGAAGTGGGGCACCCACCGTCTGCGCTTTACACAGGTGGACTTTATCGACGACGCAGAGGTTGTCGATGCGCTGTTTGCCACGGTAGAAGAATGGGCAAGACAGTTGGGCTGCGATGAAGTACACGGCCCCTTGGGGTTCACGGATCTGGATCGAGAGGGTCTGCTGGTTGAGGGCTTTGACCGCCAGAGCTGTTTCTTTACCTACTACAATCACCCCTACTATCTGGAACATCTGACTCGCTTGGGATACGTCAAAGATGTGGACTGGATTGAGAATCTCATCACCATTCCCACTGACCCCGCCGTATATGCCAAGTGGGATAAGCTATCCAACTATGTACTCAAGCGCAACAAGCTGCATATTTTCAATGCCAAGTCCCGCCTGTCCTACGGCCCTATTCTCAAGAAATTCTTTGAGTTGATCAATGTGGCCTATGCCCCCCTCTACGGCACGGTGGAACTGTCCGATGAGCAGATCAGCCGCTACGCCGCCAAGTTTGCCCCGCTGGTCAACCCTAACCTGACCTGCTTTGTGATGGATGAAGATGATAATCTGGTGGCTTTGGGCGTGGCAGCACCGTCTATTGCCAAGGCGCTGAAAAAATCCCGCGGCCGCATCTTCCCCTTTGGTTGGGCAGGGTTGCTGCACGCCTTCTTGAAGAACGACACCATTGACCTGCTGCTGATTGCGGTACGACCTGATTTGCAAAGTAAGGGTGTCAATGCCATCGTGATGAACAAAATTCTGCAGGGCTGCAGAAAGATGGGCATTGTCCGCGCCGAAACCGGCCCCACGCTGGAGTTGAACGACAAAGTGCTGGCACAATGGAAAACCTTTGATATCGAGCAGCACAAGCGCCGTCGCTGCTTCAAGAAGAAAATCGGATAAAGTAAATGACCGGAGAAAAATCTCCGGTCATTTTTATTCTTCGGTAATCTGAAACAAATCATTGGGTGTGCAGTGCAATAGTAGGCACATCGTTTCAATATTTTCGTAGCGTATGGACTTGGTCTGATTGTTTATCATCTTGCTGAAATTCTGATAGCTCATACCCAGTTGTTTATAGAGCCAATATTTCGTCTTGCCGTTTTCTTCTAAAAGGCGCAACACATCTAATTTAATCATAAGATATTTCCTCATCATCTATGTTTTAATGAGATAATATCCATTTTCTCCCCTTTACATATAGACTTTTACATTATATAATTTATCAGTCTATACATAAGGAGATGGGTGAAAATCATGATTCTCGATATAACCGGAATTTACTTAACGCCCGGAAATAAAGGTGTTGATTGCATGGGCAACGGAAAGCATTATGATGCTGATGGAAATCGGTTGGAGTGTTGCTGTGATGAATGTAATTATATGATGTGTTGTTTTTATAAAGAAGACTGTAGCACTTGTAATGACACATATTGCCCACGTAAGTCAGCAAATACACGAAAATGACCGGAGAAAATCTCCGGTCATTTTTATACCATCTGTTCCTCTGCCCAGTCGCTCAGAGATTCCAGAATCGGCAGCAGTTTGCGACAACTGTCTGTGGGGCAATACTCCACGCGCACAGGCACCTCCAGATACTCATGGCGTTCGATCAGGCCGTCACGCTCCAGTTCCTTCAGCGCGCTGGCCAGCACCGTATTGCTGATGCCGTCCAATTTGGCACGCAGGGCATTATAGCGCAGCGTGCCGCCGTTATTCACCGCGCACAGTATCTGCACCTTCCACTTGCCGCCAATCAACGTCATGGCATAATGCAGGGGACATTTTTCCATGCAGGGACAGTCGTAATGATGATCAGACACGGTAAGTTCCTCCTAACCTGCTCATAATAATCTGCGCTCTTGCGTTTATGAGAATTTGTGCTATGATTATAGCAGATAAGGAAAAAGGAGTAAATACGCAAAATGAACATTTACCTGCAAGGCCTGCTGCTGGGTCTGTCCTACTGCGCGCCCATCGGCATGCAAAATCTGTTTGTTATAGATACCGCTCTGACGCAAAAGCGCAAGCGCCTCTACCCCATTATTTTCATCGTCATTTTCTTCGATGTCACCTTGGGTCTGGCCTGCTTCCTTGGCGCAGGTGCGCTGATGGAGGCTTTGCCGTGGCTGCAGAAAATCATTCTCGGCGTCGGCAGTGCGTTGGTGATCTACATTGGTATCGGTCTGGTGCGCTCCAAGGCGTCCTTGGAGGGCGGCAAAGATGTCAATGTGTCGCTGTGGAAGGCTGCGGCTACTGCCTGCGTGGTGACCTGGTTCAATCCTCAGGCCATCATTGACGGCACCATGATGCTGGGTGCGGCACGCGCTACACTGCCTGAGGGCACAGATGCATTTTTCATCTGCGGCTTCGCCTCCGCTTCCGTGCTGTGGTTCAACTTCCTCGGTACGGCCGTATCCCTGCTGGGCAGCAAGATCAACGAGAAGGTCCTCACCATCATCAACAAGGTCTGCGGTGCGTTTATCATCTTCTACGGCTGCAAGCTGCTGTACAGCTTCATCAAACTGATGGGTTGGCTGTAAAAAACGAAATTCGCCGTCTATGACGGCGAATTTTCTCTGTTCAAGTAAGGAAATATCTGTTATACTGGCCTCAATAGAAATGAGGTTGTATCCATGAAACAAAACTACAAGCTGACCATCGCCTATGACGGTACCCGTTTTTTCGGTTGGGAACATCAGCCGGATCGAGATACCGTTCAGGGTAAGTTGGAGAGCGTACTGGAAAAGTTGCAGGGCTACGCCGTAGATGTGATCGGCGCCGGACGCACCGATGCCGGTGTGCACGCCCGAGCCATGGTGGCAAACGCGGTGCTGGATGTGAACAAGACACCGGATGAGATCCGCGACTACATGAATCGCTATCTGCCCGATGCCATCGCCGTGCGGGAGGTCAAACCCTGCGCCGAGCGATTCCACGCGCGCTACAAGGCCATCGGCAAGACCTACCGCTATACCTGCTTTGATGGGCCGGTGAAGCCGGTTTTTGATCGCAAATATGTGACGATCCTCGATTTTCAACCGGATATCGAAAAGATGCAGCAGGCTGCCGCGTACTTACAGGGCGAGCACGATTTCGCCAGTTTCTGCGGCAATCCACGCATGAAGAAATCCACCGTCCGCAAGGTGGACACTATCCGCATTGAGCGCAACCGCGACCGTATTACCTTCACCTTCCACGGCACCGGTTTTTTACAGAACATGGTGCGTATTTTAGTAGGCACGCTGCTGGAAGTGGGCCGTGGCCGATGGGAGCCGGAGCAGGTAATTGAGATTTTAGAGGCAAAAGACCGTAAGCAGGCAGGACCTACCGCACCGCCGGAGGGTTTGTGCTTGATGAAAGTAGATTACTGATTAGGAGGAAAATACTATGAAAGATATCCGCAAAAATTTGAAGGTGGCTCTGGTTCAGGCCACGCCCGTTATGTTCAACAAAGATGCCACCATTGACAAGGTCTGTCAGCAGATTCGCGAGGCAGGCAGCAACGGCGCAGAACTGATCGTATTTCCCGAGTCCCTGATCCCTTGCTATCCCTACGGCCTGACCTACGGCTTTACTGTGGGTTCCCGCACGGAGAGTTGCCGCGACGACTGGAAGATCTACTACGACAACGCCGTGGTATGTCCCAGCGCGGACACCGATCGCATCGGTGAGGCGGCAAAAGACGCCAAGGCCTATGTGTCCATCGGTTACACCGAGCGTGGCGTTGAAAACGGCACGTTGTACTGCTCCAACATGATCTTCGGGCCGGACGGCAAACTGTTGTGCAACCACCGCAAGTTGAAGCCCACCGGTGCCGAGCGCATTGTCTGGGGTGATGCCAACAAGGACTACTTCCCCGTGGTAGAAACTCCGTGGGGCAACATGGGCGCGCTGATCTGCTGGGAGAACTATATGCCCCTTGCCCGTGTGGCACTCTACATGAAGGGCGTAAATCTCTATCTCTGCCCCAACACCAACAACAACCCCGAATGGCATGATACCATCAAGCATATCGCCATTGAGGGCAAGTGCTATGTGTTCCACGTCAACCAGTATTTCACCAAGGATATGTATCCCACCGACTATCACGGCCCGGCAGCGCAGGAAATTGAAAATCTGCCTGAAGCACCCTGCAACGGCGGCAGCGCCATCATTGATCCCTACGGTCACTATGTAACTGAACCGGTGTGGGACAAGGAGTGCATTATCTATGCTGATATCAATCCCGATGAAACGGCTCGCGCTCGCATGGAATTCGATGCCTGCGGCCACTATTCCCGTCCCGATGTGACTGAACTCATTATCCACGAGAAGTGAATTGTTGTGCGCCTATAGTAAAATTAACCTACCGATGCACTGGTAATTTATTGATTTTGTCAATGGATTTCATTATCAAAAGCGCATATAATTGGCTATAACATTATTGAAGGAGAAAACACATGAACCGTTTCGCCATGAACAACATGATGATGCACATGCCCGAGTGTATGTGTATGTGTTGTTGTGCGCAATTTTGTCATGCGTTTTCTGCTGACGGCATAGGGAAATAATTTCCTGCCGGCTATTTGTTATCACTAAGCAGAGAGTGTGTGACCCACACTCTCTGCTTTTTTTATTTTTCAGAAAGGAATTTACCTATGAACATCTATCACTCTATTGAACAGCTGGTGGGCCGTACCCCCCTGCTGGAGATTGCAAACTACCGTCAAATGCGCAGCCTTGATGCCGCTTTATATGCAAAACTGGAGCGCTGCAACCCCGCCGGCTCTGCAAAAGACCGCGTGGCATTGCAGATGATTCGCTCCGCTGAGGAGGCCGGACAACTTCAGCCGGGTGCAACGATTATTGAGCCCACTTCCGGCAACACCGGCATCGGCCTTGCCGCCATTGCCGCCGCAAAGGGCTACCGCGTCATTCTGACCATGCCTGTTTCCATGAGCCCTGAGCGCCGTGCGCTTCTGAAGGCGTACGGTGCAGAACTGGTGCTGACACCGGGTAAGGAAGGTATGGCAGGTGCCATCGCTAAGGCAGAAGAACTGGCAGCCGCGGTGCCGGGCAGTCTGATTGCCGGACAGTTTGACAATCCTGCCAATCCGCTGGCGCACTACCGTACGACCGGCCCGGAAATCTGGGACGACACCGACGGGCAGGTGGACATTTTTGTAGCCGGAGTAGGCACCGGCGGCACAGTGTCCGGCGTGGGCCGCTATCTCAAGGAGAAGAATCCCTCCGTGCAGATCGTTGCCGTGGAGCCGGACGCTTCTCCCATGCTCAGCGAGGGCCACGCAGGTCCTCATGGCCTGCAAGGTATCGGCGCTAACTTCGTGCCGGAGAATTTCGATCGAACCGTGGTAGACGAGATCATCCGCGTGAAGGAAGAAGATGCCTACCGCAGCGGCAAATTGATGGCCAAGAGCGAAGGCATCCTCGTTGGCATTACCTCCGGTGCTGCGCTGTGGGCTGCCGAGCAGCTGGCCATGCGTGAGGGAAATCGAGGCAAGAACATTGTGGTGTTGCTGCCCGACACCGGCGAGCGCTATCTCTCCACACCGCTGTTTGCTGAGTAAGGAGTCCGCGTATGTACCCTGATCATATTTGCTCTGCCGCACACGCCCTGGCCGAGAATATGCGTAATGCGCAAATCCCCATGTACGGGCAGCATCTGCGTCTGCCCAGTCGCGGTGCTATCATTTCACTTCTCAATGATCTGCGTCGTCTGATGTTCCCTGCTTACTTCGGTGACGAGGAACTGATGGCTTTGGAGATGGAAAACTACGCCGCACTGCTGATAGGACGCATTGAAAAACAGCTTGTTGAACAGATCGCATTGGCAATGCCGGAGGAGAAAGCTGACTGCGCCAGAACGTTGGCAGCACAGGTTGTCGAACAGCTTCCTGCCATCCAAGCCTTGCTTCTGACAGATGTGGAGGCTATCTTTGATGGTGACCCTGCCGCGCAGAACAAGGAGGAAATCGTCTTCGCCTATCCGGGTCTGTTCGCCATCTTTGCCTATCGGGTAGCACACGAATTGTATCTTCGCCATGTGCCCATCATTCCCCGCATGATGACCGAATACGCCCACAGCCGCACGGGTATTGATATTCACCCCGGTGCCACCATCGGTGCCTACTTCTTCATCGATCACGGCACAGGCATTGTGGTGGGCGAAACCTCCGTCATCGGCGATCATGTAAAACTATATCAGGGCGTGACCCTTGGAGCCCTTTCCCCCAGAGCCGGTCACGCCTCCCTGCCCGGCAAACGCCATCCCACCGTAGAAAGCGGCGCCACCATCTACTCCGGCGCCTCCATTCTCGGAGGTGACACGATTATCGGCGCGAACAGCGTGGTAGGCGGTAACGCTTTCCTGACCGCATCTGTATCACCGGAAACCCGCGTGGTGATCCGTGCGCCGGAAACCACATTCAAAAATTCATAAACAGTTTTTTAAGAGAAAAATAGGGCTGCCCTTAAGGCAGTCCTATTTTACTCATTTTGTTCCAAATCATATTTGCCGAGTTTCATGTTCTTCCAATCCTGCGGCAGACCCGCGCTGATGAGGGGGAATAAGTTCTCCGTATCAGACGTGGGCTGGATATTATAGGTGCCGTATTGGTTGACAAGATCAAAGCAGCTTTCCGGCTGACCTTGGAAGCGATGCACATCCGGTGTGCTATCACGAGGCAGGCCGTGCTTTCCTTTTGACATATAATCACCTCCCACGGGTAGTATGCCCAATGGGAGGTGATTTCTATGGTTTTAGTCAATTCTGTTTTACAGCGTCCAACTCTCCTCGTGGGTGGTGGAAACTGCAGCCGCTCCGGCACTCAGCGCAGAGAGAATATCTTTTTTTGTGGAGATCAGGCCACCTGCCACGATGGGCGTCCGACAACTCTGGCAGATCTGATGAATTACATCCGGCATCACACCGGGCAGAATCTCCACCACATCGGGGTTGCATATTTCCACTTCATGCTCCAGATTGCCCAACGCCATGGAGTCAATCACGAAAACGCGCAGCACGGTGAAAAGTTCCAGTTCTCTGGCTCGGCGAAGGACAGCCGGTTTGGTGGAGATCACACCGTCGGCTTTGGTAGTCTTGGCGATAAAATCTGCAGCGATCTCCCGACGGGATAAGCCGTTGACCAGGTCCAAATGCACGATGGCGTGCTTGCCTGCATCATGAACACGCTCGCACAACTCCGCAATGTTCATGATGTCGCCAAACAGCAGAAAAATCACGCTGATATCGCTTGCCAGCGCCCGGCTGAGTTGTGCCTCATCTTTCACTGCCGCAATCACCGGGCATAGGGATAAATCCACCTTGCTCATGCGTGTTCCTCCCAATCCAAACTTCTGCCGACCGCTTTATGCCATCCGCGGGATAGCGTTTCCCGTTTTTCATGGTCCATTTGATTTTCAAACTTCACATCGCAGTGCCACAGACGGCGGATCTCGTCCGTATTCTTCCACACGCCCACGGCTAAACCTGCCAGATAAGCCGCGCCCAAGGCCGTCGTTTCGCGGATCACGGGGCGACTGACGGATTTACCCAGAATATCGGCCTGGAACTGCATCAGGAAACGGTCACGGCTGGCGCCGCCGTCCACTTTCAGTTCCGTAATGCTCTGACCGGAGTCTTTTTCCATGGCCTGCACCAGGTCCATGGACTGATAGGCAATAGATTCCTGTGCTGCGCGAATGATATGCTCTCGCTTGGTGCCACGGGTGATACCCACCAAAGCGCCGCGGGCGTACATATCCCAGTAGGGTGCGCCGAGACCGGTAAAGGCCGGCACCAGATACACACCGCCCGTATCGGGCACCTTGGAGGCAAAGTATTCCACATCGCGTGCCTCGTGGATAAAGTGCATCTCGTCACGCAGCCACTGGATCACCGCACCGCCCACGAAAACGGAACCTTCCAATGCATACTGCACCTTGCCGTCAAGGCCGATGGCTATGGTGGTGATGAGTCCGTGCTTTGAGGTGATGGCCTTGTCGCCGGTATTCATCAGCAAAAAGCAGCCTGTGCCGTATGTGTTCTTGGCATCGCCCGGGGCAAAGCAGCCCTG
>JAZLIB010000146.1:0-6122 GCA_045617185.1 Vescimonas sp. | reverse complement strand
GTCGGTCTGGAAGATCCCGAGGATATCATCGCCGATCTGAAGTCCGTTCTGGATACTTTGGTCTGATTTGATCATTTCACAACCAATAAATAAAAGAACTGCCCGGCTGAGCCGGGCAGTTCTTTTATTTGCAGCATCTCTTATGGAAGTATTCTCAATTTGCAAGACACTATGGAATAGGGAGCAAGATTTATGGGTAAGCCTTCCAAGATGAGGCAAATGATGGTATTTTATTTACCGGCAGCCAGGTTGTACATATCGAAATGTGCCTGACGATCGAAACCGCCGCAGAACTGGCCGACTTTGCCGTCGCCAACGTGGTTCATTTCTACCAACTGGGGAATCTTTTCGGGATCAGCGCCGATCTCCTGGAAGGTCAGGGGCATACCGATCTCACGCAGGAAGGCCTTGAAACGCTCCACACCCTGACGTGCGGTACGCTTAGGATCGTTGTAATCCATGTCGCAGCCGAACACGCGAACAGCCAACTGCACAAAACGTGTGACATCACCGTGCTCGATGCAGTAACTCATCCATGCGGGCATAATGACAGCCATGCCTGCGCCGTGTGCGCAGTTAAAGAGGGCGGACATGACGTGCTCCAGATGGTGGCTTGTCCAGTCTTGCTGACGGCCGACACCCATGATCTCATTGTGGCTGACCATGCCGGCCCACATGATATTGGCGCGTGCGTCATAGTTGTTGGGATCTGCCATTACCGTACGTGCTTCATGCATCAGAGCGATAACAGTACCCTCCAGCATACGGTCGGTGGTCTCCACATTCTCGGTAGCGGTGAAATAACGCTCCAGGCAGTGGGAGATGATATCCGTCACGCCGCAGGCGGTCTGATAAGGAGGCAGTGTGGTGGTCAGCTGAGGATCCATCACAGCGAACTTAGGACGGACGCAGTCACCCTCGCAGGCGGTCTTATCCAAAGTCTTCTCATTGGTGATGATAGCATTGGGGGAACCCTCACTGCCGGATGCGGCCAGCGTCAGCACAACGCCAACACCCAAGGACTTTTCGGGGGTCTTGCCGGAGAAGAAGTCCCAGAAATCGCCCTCATAAGGCACGCCGATAGCAATGGCCTTGCAGGTGTCGATGGTGCTGCCACCGCCAACTGCCAGCAGGAAATCGATGCCTTCCTTGCGGCACAGCTCAATGCCTTCATAGACAAGGCCGCTGCGGGGATTGGACTGCACGCCGCTGAAGTCCATGTAGTTCATGCCCTCTGCCTGCAGAGAGCCGTGGATCTTATCCAGCAGAACCGTGTTGGTGGCAATGAATGCATCATATACTACCAGAACCTTATTGCCGCCGAAACGCTTGACATACTTGCCGCACTCGGCTTCTCTGTCCTTACCGAAAACAAAGTAAGTAGGACTGTAAAAATCAAAAGAATTCATAATCAAGCTCCTTCTTTATAAAATATGGGACAAAAGCAATGAATTTGCGTCATGCTCTGTTCATGCCGTCTATCAGTCGCTGGTACATGACCTCGGCCGGATCAATGACAGGCAACGAGGTCAGTTCATTCAGCGCCTCACGGAAATAGGGGAAGTGAGTACAGCCCAGAATCAGGCATTCCACTCCGTAAGCCTTGAAAAACGCAAGCAACTCTTTGATACCGCGAGTGGACATCATCTCATAGGGATCACGTTGTTTTTCCACATCGCAAACCAACTCCAGAAGTCCTGCACCGGCAACACGCACATTGGGATTTGCCGCCAATGCCGTGCGTTCAATGCCATAGGCCGACTGGTTATTTGCCGCCATAGCGCCAATGCGGCTGTATTGCTTGGCCACATCCGTATAAACCTGCAAAGGCGTGTGGATGTGCAGTCCGCGCTGGGCAGCAATGGTGTCGAAATCAACGGCGCCGGACAAGGAGTTACAGTAAATGAAATAATCCTTTACTCCTTGCGCTTCCAACTTGTCAAATATCGCTTGCATGGTCTTTTCTTTCTCTGCCTGCGAAGAGAACTGGAACAGCGTCTGTTCCTGGGGATTGGCGGACACGGGGCAGCATATAATGTCAAGCTCGCTGTTTTTGGCTGCAAGAAAATCCGCGCCCATTTGTGTATCGACGGGAGTACCCGCGATTACAGCAACTTTTTTCTGTCCGTTCACAATAACCACCTCCCTATCCGGGCAATTAATAACCGGTCTTGTTTGCGCCGGGCTGGCCGTAACCCTTGAACTTCTCCATGACAACTGCCATCTGCTCATCGGACAGCACGTTGGGGGTGCCGATGCACATAGCACGATACTGCAGCTCAGCAATGTACTCCATATTGCCAGCCAGAGAGAAAGCACTCTTGATGTCCTTGCCGCAGACCACCAGACCGTGGTTACCCAGCAGAACAGCATCACTGTTGCCGCAGACCTTGATAGCTTCCTCTGCCAGCTCTACGGTACCAAAGGTGTGGTAGGGAGCGCAGGGAACAGTAGCGGTGTTGGCATCACCGATCACATAGTGGACAGCCTGAATGGGCTGGCCCAGCACAGCAAAGGTGGTGCAGTACATGGAATGGGTATGAACAACAGCACGTGCATCGGGCTTGTTCTTGTAGAAGATGGTGTGCAGAGCCCACTCGCTGGAGGGCTTGCGGGTACCGTCAACAATGTTGGCATCCAGGTCGGTGATAACAATATCTTCCGGCTTGGTGCTGAAATAATCCATGCCGGAGGGGCTGATAGCCATCAGACCCTTTTCAGCATTGTAAATGCTGATGTTGCCGCTGGTACCGGTGCTTAAACGGGCAGCACTCATTTTCTTGCCGTATTCAACAACGAGTTCGCGCTCTTCCTGCATTAACATAATAAAATCCTCCTGATAATTGTAATGATAATATAATTATTATTCCTGCACACCGTTGGAACGGTTGCGGTTTTCTTTCCAAACCGGCTGATACTCATGGATCAGCTGGTTCTTGCGAGGCTGATAGCGGATCAGCTTGTCAGATGCCTCATAGGGAGGCTCACCCATAGCAGAGTTGCACACAGCCAGCAGGCCCATCAGTGTAGCCTGGTCAAAGCCGCCGCGCAGCACTACATCCACACCGCACAGATCGCTGAGCATCTGGCACAGTGCGGGACTCTGGAAACCGCCGCCGCAGCCATAGATTTCGCTGGGATGGTTGCCGGTCAGCTCCTGCAGGTTAGTGGCCTGCTCATGGATGGAGCAGGCAATATCTGCCAGAACCGCCCAAGCCATATCCACCAGATCCATGCCATCACCCATGGGGGAACGTGCGAAGAATCCGCCCTTGCGGAGACCGCGCTGCTCATGGAACAGCAGAGAAGAGAACGCTGCCGTGCAGGTAAAGCTTGTCTTTTCTGCGTAGGCTTTTTCCAAAGCGGCATAGCCAATGCTGTTGCAAACGCGAGTGACAAATTTCTGATAATTCAGACCAGTGACACCGGGATTTGTTTCTATGGCGTAATTTTTATCACCCAAACCGGAGTCTACCCATACGCGCTGTTTTTCATCATAGACAGCAGTATCAGTCATGGTCACGACGGGAGAAGTCGTGCCGGATACAACGGCGATCTGGCCGTTGGAGATGCCGGTTTGCATCACACCGATCTGTGTATCAGCACCGCCGACGATAAACACAGCGTCATCGGTCATACGGAGCATTTCCTTATACTTGGGCAGAATGGGAATTGCCTCGCCGGCATTGCGCAGCTGGGGCAATATATTCATGTCGATATCGTAGGCCTTGCACAGAGTAGAGGACCAACGATGATTATGGATGTCATACAGCTGGGTTTCGCATGCCTGTGATGGCTCGCAGAAAATTTCATTTGTGAAGATATGACCAATCCACTCACTGAGGCTCGTGATTTTATCAATTCTGTTATACAGTTCAGGACGCTTTTTGCGCAGGCCGTAAAGCTTTGAAGCATCAAAATCCTCAGTAACCCACTTACCGGACTTGCGGTAAATGTTCTGGTGGTCCGGAATCTCGTCCATATATCCCTGACCGCGGTTGTCGATGTTGGGCAGGGAGTAGAATGCCTTGCCGTCCTTGTCGATCAGCACGATCGTCTGTCTTGCACCGGCAGCAGAAACGGCTTTGACCCAAATATCACGATGACGCTCGAGCATCGTGCGGCTGGCGCTCAAGATACGCGTCTTCCATTCTTCCGGATCAAAATACTGTGCATCTGTATACAGAGGGTCGGGGTAATAGGTGTTTTCAAAAGAAATCAAATCAATGATTTTGCCTGTGGAGGAGACCAATGCCACGCGGCTGTTGCCGGTGCCGAGATCTACCATCAAGTAGTTTATCATACTGTGCCTCCAATATCCCTTTTCTTATTGCAAAGCGCCTTTGTTATAGACGATCTTTTCCAAGTTTTCCTTCTTGAACCACTTGCCGATACGATCGTTCAGGATTTCAGCCTGATGATCGGTAACCTCAAAGGTGGAACCGCAGGTGTGAGGTGTAGCCATAACATTCTCACGATTGCAAAGCTTCATTTCCTTCTCCAGAGGAGGCTCATTGTCATACACATCGATAATAGCGCCGGCGAACACCTCGTCCTCCAGTGCCTTGTCCAAAGCATCGTAATCCACGATGGCAGAACGAGCGGCGTTGACAAACAGTGCCGTCTTCTTCATGGAGCGCAGCAGCTTTTCGGTGATCATACCTCTGGTGCTGTCCAGCACGGGCAGATGCAGTGTTACGATATCGCTCTGAGCGAAAATGTCTTCCAGGCTTGCCTTCTTGTAGTGACCCTGATCGCCGGGGATAAACGGATCATAGAAGGAGATGTCGCAATCAAAGCCGTCCAGAATCTTGGCAACAGCATGGCTGATAGCACCAAAACCAACGAAGCCAACCTTCTTGTTCTGCAGCTCATGACCCATGAACAGATAGTAGGGAGTCTGACCGGGTACCCACTTACCTTCGCTCATCCACTTGACAGAGGGCATCAGGTTGCGGTAATAGGCCAGAATCATGGTGACGACCATTTCGGCAACAGCCTGGGTGTTACGGCCGGGTGTGCAAAGGATGGGCAGCTTGGCCTTATCGCAGGCATCTACCTGAATATTGGCGGGTGTTCCGCGGCAGTCGCCGATAAACTGCAACTTATCATAGCCATTCAGGACCTTTTCGGTGACACGATCCAGCTCCGTAATCAAAGCATCGGGCTGCACACGTTTCAGGTTTTCCAGCATTTCATCCTCATAATATCTCTCACCGGTAGAAGTCCAGGGTTCGTATACAACTTCGTCGAACCACTGCTTCAACTCGTCCAGATTCTTCTGGGGATAGGGTGCTCGCACATAGACTTTCATGTTCAGATTCCTCCATAGTAGTATTAGTAAAATTGCATTGTGTCCTGAGTAAAGTATTCATTAAGCGTATAGGGCACATAAACGCCCTTGTCTGTAACAATACCGGAAATCAGATGAGGCGGTACTACATCAAAAGACGGATAAATCGCTTTGACGCCGTCCACCGTATTGCGGATACCGCGATAATTCAGCACCTGCTCCGGATCGCGCATTTCGATAACGATGTCATCTTTGCTCATCTTATCTGTGTCCGGAATACCGGTCGTATAGTAGGGAATACCGAAATATTTGGCCAGAATGGCAATTTGGAACGTACCGACCTTGTTGGCAATATGACCGTCGCGCGCGATGGAGTCAGCCGCCGATGTGAACAGGCTGATACCCTCGTGCTGCATGGCATAAGCCACCATGTTGTCCGAAATCACCGTGGTGTCAAATCCCATCTGGGCGAAGCAACTGGATGTCAGTCTTGCGCCCTGCAGGTACGGTCTGGTTTCGGCGCAGTACACCTTGAAGCTCTTATTCTGTTTCATGGCGGCGCGGATCACCGTGCCGATGATGGTTTCACCGTAACACTGGGTCAGAATCGTACCGCCCTCAGGAATCAGCTGGCAGAGGTTATCGCCCACGATCTGCATGGTGCTGTAGCGGCGATTCATAGAATCGATCGTATCAGCCACGATGGCTTCGATGGGATTCTTTCCTGCTGCCAATGCCGCTGCCGCAAGCTCATAAGCACGGTTTGTGATGACACCGTAGCGGTTGGCGGTAGTGGGGCGGGCATGTGCCAGATCATAGGCTGCCTGCT
>JAZLIB010000145.1:0-25395 GCA_045617185.1 Vescimonas sp. | reverse complement strand
GATTTGAGGATAGAAAGGAAAAGCAATTCATGTCGTAGGAATTACTGTCCATACAGTACAATATGTACATCCGTTTGTAAAGCGACAGAATTTCATGGAAGTATTAGGAAATGTCATAGATGAATAGAAATCATACATAAGAGAGAAAATGCGGTAAACATTGAACTTGCTATTTTTTGCCCATTCGCGTATAATAAAACCATGAAATAATCTCATAATGGAGAAAATCTCATGGATACGAAAAAGTTAGAAGCGCTGGTTACAGCAGTAAAACTTGGCAGTTTCACCCGTGCGTCAGAAGTGCTGGGCTATACACAGTCGGGCCTGACACACATGATGAACAGTCTGGAAAAAGATTTCGGGTTTCCCGTATTGGTACGCGGACGGGCGGGTGTGCGCCTGACACCGGCCGGTGAGCGAATTTTCCCCTTGGTGCAGGAGTGCCTTGCTTCCAGCGAGATGCTGGAAAAGGAAATCCGCATGATCAATACCGATAAAGAGGAAACTATCCGTGTGGCAGCCTATGCCAGTATTGCCATGCATTGGCTGCCGGAGGTGATTCAGCAATTCCGCCGCGATCATCCGGGTGTCAATGTGGATATTCAGATGGGCAGCGTGGAAGAGGTATACCGCTGGGTGCGTGAGGATAAGGCAGATATGTGCTTTGCCAGTCGGCAGGAGGCACAGTCGCTGGAGTGGACATACCTGCGTAATGACCGCCTGCTTGCCATTTTGCCACCGGATTTTGACTTGCATGGACATGAAACGTTCAATGTGTACGGCTTTGACGGGCAGGAATTTCTGATGCCCGCCATGGGATTTGATTTAGATATCATGCGTGTACTCAACCGTCACGGCGTTATGCCACTGGTGCGTACAGCGCAGGTCAATGACAGTGTGATTATTTCCATGGTGGAACATGGCCTTGGCGTAAGTGTTCTGTCCGAACTGGTGCTCAAAGGCCGCAAGGACGATGTGCTTGCCGTGCCGATGGATCCACCCGCTGTGCGTGAACTGGGCATTGCAGCAAGACCGAAGAAAGAACTGCGTCCCATGGCTCGCAAATTCATTGCCGAGGCCCGGGATATGATAGAAAAGATGTGAAAGATGTTGATTTTTGAACCCGTAACGCCGCTCCATGCGGCAAAATTGCGTGAATACTATAAAAATGCGCCTTACCGTCTGTGCGAATACAGCGCGGGCGTAAAAATCATGTGGCGAGATCAGCTCCATCCGGAGTATGCGGAAGTGGCAGGCTGCCTGGTTGTGCGTAACTGCATTGAAGGACGTTATCGCTTTGATTACCCTGTGCCCAGCGAAGAGGGTGATGTGGAGAGCGCGCTGGCGGCCATTGAAAATTGGTGTACCGAAACGGGCAACCGCCTGATTCTGTCAGTAGTGCCGGAGGATAAGGCGCATATTCTTATGCAGCGTTATCCGCGTTTCCGCTTTTCCAGCGAGCGTACATGGAAGGATTATCTGTACCATGCCGAGGATCTGCAACTGTTTGCCGGCCGCCGTTACAGCGGTCAGCGCAACCATATCAACAAATTCCGCAAGGAGCATCCGGAGGCGCAGTATGTTGCACTGACTGCTGAGGACAAGCCTTTGATTGAACGGTTTTGGGTTGACTACGAGGCGGAATTTCAAAAGGCCAGCGCCGGTGCGCGACGCGAGCTGGCCCTTGCTAAAGAACTGTTCACCATGTTGGATAGCGGCTGCTTCTGTGCAGGTGGTCTTTTAGATAACGGCCGATTGGTAGCCTTGAGCCTTGGTGAAATCTGCGGCGAAACACTGATCGTTCATATTGAAAAAGCACTTTATTCCTATGCCGGTGTATATCCCGCGATGGTGCAGTCGTTTGTGAAGGGTATGATGGAGGTTACCCCGACACTCAAGTGGGTCAACCGTGAGGACGATGCCGGTGATAAGGGCCTGCGTACATCAAAACTGCAGTATTTGCCTGCAGAACTTGGCAGTAAGGTGAGTTTTGAGGTGGAGAGCGAGTTAGATCGCCTGCAGCATCAACCGACAATCAAGACCGAACGCCTGACGTTGGACGGCCTGCGTGAGTGGGACAAGCGGGATTATAACGCCTTGTGTCTTGATGACGAGCGTAACCGCTGGTGGGGCTATGATTACCGTAAGGACCTGCAGGGCGAACTGACAGAGGATTATTTCCTCAATGTGGTGCGGGAAGATTTTGCGGCGCATCGTGCGGTGAATTTTGCTGTACGTCTGCATGGTAAGTGCATTGGTGAAGCGGTGCTCTATGCACCGGATTGGCGCGGCGGTGCAGAACTTGGCTGCCGTATTGCCCCTCAGTATGCCGGAAATGGCTATGGTACGGAGGCGTTTGCTGCTGTGGCGGAATGGGCCTTGTACCGACTGGGCTTGAGTCGCGTGGTGGCAAAATGCTATAAGGAAAACGAAGCGTCATATAAAATGCTCTCCTCTTGCATGCGCCGCAGCGGTGAGGATGACACGTTCTTCTATTTTGAAAAAAAGGTATAAACTGTTCGCTGTGTGACAAACTATTGCCGAGAGGTGATAGATGATGGACAGCTTTTTAGAAGAACTTCCCATGGGATTGGGCATGGCACTGGCCAATAACCCGGTGGCCATGAATTACTTTATGGGTATGTCGCCGGAAGAACAGCGCCAGTTTGTCGACGGTACCCATCAGATCCGATCCAAGGCCGAGATGCAACATTATGTAAACTCCCTAGCCGGACGTATTCACTGAAATAAGCAGGACAAGCCAGTGGCTTGTCCTGCTTTTCGCATATTTTTGCCAATCACCTGCCATACTAACAAAAACAAGCAGGAGGCAGGCAATGAAAGGGCGGAATTTTGCGGTGCGTACGGCGGCAATAGATGAATTGCTGGGTGTAGGACGCAGTTTTGATATGGTGGGCAGAACGCTGAGGATTGGCGGACGCCAGGCAAAACTTTGGGTGGTCAACGGCTATGCGAGGGATCAGATGCTGGAGCGCATGATTGCCGTATGGCTGCAAATCGAGGAGCTGAAAGATATCAAATCAGCGCAGGATTTTGCAGACCGCTATGTCAGTGCCGGTGAGGCCGCCGCAGAGAGCGACTTGATGAAAGCGGTAACGGCGGTATTTTCCGGCAAGACACTGTTGATTATTGACGGGCTTGGCGGTGGTATCGTTATGGATGCCAAGCAGTTTCCCGGTCGTAGTGTGGAGGAACCTGACAGCAGCAAAGTGCTGCGTGGCAGTCATGACGGTTTCGTGGAAAGCATTATGGAAAATGCTGCGCTGTTGCGCCGTCGTATTCGTGATGCAGACCTGACCTTGGAACGGCTGCAAATCAGCGAGGGTTCCAAGACTGATATTGCGCTGTGCTATATGGAGAGTAGGGTGGATCGCAAATTGTTGCAGGAACTGCGCACAAAACTGGAGGCGATTGATGTGCATTCCATCGCGATGAGTCAGGAGAGTATTGCCGAGGCTATTGCGCCCAGACAATGGTACAACCCGTTTCCTAAGGTGCGCTACACGGAGCGGCCCGATGTGGCAACAGCCAGTATCATGGAGGGTGACATACTGGTGCTGATCGACAATTCACCGGCGGGAATGTTGTTGCCGGTGACGATTTTCCGCTTTGCTGAGGATATCAATGATTATTATTTCCCGCCTCTGGTAGGCTCCTATCTGCAGATCATACGACTGATCGTCAACTTTCTGACTATATTTATTACGCCTCTATGGTATCTGTTGGTCAAGGTACCCGGCCGTTTGGACACACATCTGCAATTTCTGCGCATTAACGAGGAGTTTTTCGTACCGCTGATCGTGCAACTTTTACTGGTGGAGTTTATCGTGGATATCTTAAAACTTGCTTCGTTGAACACACCTAATGCACTGAGCAATGCTTTCAGTATGTTAGGAGCACTGATTCTGGGTGACTTTGCCGTGCAGTCAAGGTGGCTTGTGCCGGAGGTGCTGGTATATATGGCTTTTGTTGCGGTGGCGGACTACGCCCAGCATAGTTTTGAATTGAGTTATGCCAGTAAACTCAGCCGCATGGCACTGCTGATTCTGATTTTCATCGCCGACTGGATTGGGTTTGTGATAGGGGTCGCGGGTATTGTGGTGTTGATTGCCACAGTGAAACCGCTGGTAGGCTATGGATATCTGTATCCGCTGATTCCGTTTAATGGCAAGGATTTGAAAGCGCTGCTGCACCGCCGCCCTATCAGCCGGAAAAACACATAAAAATTGTATCCGACAAAGCCGTTTTGCTTGCCAGCGAAACGGCTTTGTGTTATGCTTATTATGTATCAGTATAGATGGAAAGGAGGCGGCGTTTTGAACGATTTGCGCAGCAAGCGACTGTTCCTGCTGGACATGGATGGCACGATCTATCTGGACGAGCAACTATTTGACGGTGTAACAGAGTTTCTGCGACATGTCAGAGAAATCGGCGGGCGCTATCTCTTTTTGACCAATAATTCCTCCCGAGGTGTGGAGGGTTATATAGAAAAACTGCAGCGCATGGGTATTGCCTCCGAGAAAGAGGATTTTCTGACCTCTGTGGACGCTACCATACGCTATTTGCAGGAGAATCTGCCGGGAAAGAAATGCTATGTATTTGGCACCCGCTCTTTCCAGCAGCAGTTGTCGGCGGCAGGGATTCCTATTACTGACCGACTGGAGGATGACATTGATGTACTCTTGTGCGGTTTTGACCGAGAACTGACCTTTCAGAAACTGGAGGATGCCTGCATTCTGATGAATCGCGGCGTGGCATTCGTGGCGACTAACCCCGACTGGGTCTGTCCTACATGGTACGGCAGTGTGCCCGATTGCGGCAGCGTGTGCGAGATGCTCTACCGTGCTACCAAACGACGCCCCGTGGTAATCGGTAAGCCGCAAAGTGCCATGGTAGAACTTGCCTTGGAGCGCACCGGCTTTACCAAAGAGGAAACCGTCATAATCGGTGACCGCCTTTATACAGATATTGCCTGCGGTGTCAACGCGGGCATCGACAGCGTATTTGTGCTCTCGGGTGAGGGTACTGAGGCGGATATAGAAACTTATCATATTACCCCTACCTGGGTGTATCCTGATATTGGTACAATGTACCGCGAATGGGAGGAAACGATATGAAACTGAACTACAAACGCACGATTCTGGTAGGCTTTGCATTCTTTCTCATTTGTGCCTTCTGGCAGGCCTACGACAACACGATTCCCCTGATCCTGACCAACAAGTTTGGTATGTCCCAGACCTGGTCCGGTGTCATCATGGCACTGGATAATGTGCTGGCACTATTCATGCTGCCACTGTTCGGCGCGATCTCGGACAAACACCAAGGCAAGCGCGGACGCCGTACGCCGTTTATTGTTATCGGTACGCTGATCGCGGCGGTGATGCTGATAGCCTTGTCTTTCGTGGATAATGCGCAGCTCAAGCATATCCGCGACGTATCGGATATCGACAATCCCACAGCACTGACCACTATTTATGAAAAGGAACAGCAGGAAACGCTGCTGACGCCCGGTGGTCAGAAGTTCGTCTTAGGCGAGAAGTTTACCCAAGAGGAATTTGCTGCCATTGAAAGCCAGATCGCCAGTGGCGACAAGACGGTTACCAATCCCGACTACACCAACTACGTGGTACCTGCCCGTCAGGCCTACGCATGGCAGACCACAGCGGAGAGTCCTGCCACGTTAGTGTTTTTTATTGCCATGCTGTTGGTAATTCTGGTCGCTATGGCCACTTTCCGCTCTCCGGCGGTGGCACTGATGCCCGATGTGACCATGAAACCCCTACGCTCTAAAGCCAATGCCATCATCAATCTGATGGGCAGTGCCGGCGGTATTCTGGTGCTGGGCTTGGGCATGGTGTTCGCTACCAGTGCCGTGCGTAACTCGCTGATGAGTTATACCGGCTACTTCGGCGTGATTGCGGCCATTATGCTGGCGGCACTTGTGGTATTCATGCTGACAGTCCGTGAGGTGGAATGGGCAGAAGAAATGCAGCGCGACAGCGTGAACTATGGCATTGAGGAAGAGGAAACCACTGTCAGTGGTGAGGAGCGCAAACTGAGTGTGGAGGAAGTGAAGTCGCTGATTTTCCTGCTGTTGTCCATCGTGCTGTGGTTCTTTGGCTACAATGCGGTGACTTCCAAGTATTCCGTCTACGCAAGCAATATTCTGCATAAAGACTACAATCTGACGCTGATCATCGCGCAGGCGGCTGCGATTGTTGCTTATCTGCCGGTGGGCATGATTGCCTCCAAGGTGGGCCGTAAGAAGACCATTCTGGCAGGCGTAGCGATGCTGACCGTAGCGTTTGGTGTGGCAGGGTTCATGAACGCAGAAAGCCCCACCATGCTGATGAATGCCATGTTCGCACTGGCGGGCATTGCATGGGCGACCATCAATGTCAACTCCTTCCCTATGGTGGTGGAGATGTGCTCCGGCGGCAATGTAGGTAAATATACAGGATTCTACTATCGCGCCTCTATGGCGGCACAGGTGGCAACACCGATGTTGTCGGGCTTGTTGATGGATAAGATGGGTATGCGTGTTCTGTTCCCCTATGCGGCCATCTTCGTGGCGCTGGCATTTGTGACGATGCTGATGGTACATCACGGCGACAGCAAGCCGGTGGCTAAGCAGGGCTTGGAAGCATTGGAAGATATGGATAATTAAGTAAAAAGATGTATATATTGGTTATATTACTTATTATATTGATCCTTTTCGAACTGTTTACAATTTTGCTGCAGTGCCGAAAAGGCCATCCGCAATGGAAATTTCTGCGCTTGTGGCGCTATGCACACCGTGGCTATCATGATAAGCCGCAGGTGCCGGAGAACTCTATGGCGGCTTTTCGCCGTGCCATTGAACACCACTACGGCGCGGAACTGGACGTACATTTACTGCGTGACGGTAATCTGGCGGTAATCCACGATGCCAGCCTGAAGCGTACGGCGGGCGTGGATGTGCTGGTAGAGGATCTGACGGCAGAGGAACTGAAGCGGTATCGTCTGGAGGGTACGGACGAACAGATTCCGCTATTGGAAGAAGTGCTGGCTCTGTTTGAAAACAAGACACCGCTGATTGTGGAACTGAAATCCGAACGCGGCAATTACAATGAACTGACCGCAGCCACCTGCACTATGTTGGATCGCTATCAGGTCAGTTATTGCATTGAGTCCTTCGACCCAAGATGTTTGATGTGGTTGAAGAAGCACCGTCCGGAGATCCTACGCGGACAGCTTTCGGGTAATCTGCTGCGTGACGGGCAGGGTAGTGGACAGAGTAAGTTGACGCTGTTTTTGCTCAGTCATCTTATGATGAATTTTTTGACAAAACCGGATTTTATCGCGTATAATTATCTGGATCGCAATAATTTGTCACTGCGCTGGTGCAGAAAATTCTATAAGGTGCAGGAAGTAAGCTGGACGGTGCGCTCCAAGCAGGATATGCAGGCCTTGGAAAAGGATAAATGTCTGGTGATTTTTGAAAAATTTGACCCGCGTGGGGAATGAGAGGATAAAAACGATGCGTGTAATTACGGGGACTGCCAGAGGCAGACGACTGAAAGAACTGGAAGGCATGGAAACCCGCCCGACAACCGGCAAGGTGAAGGAAAGTCTGTTTTCCATTATACAGTTTGATATTGAGGGACGCCGTGTGTTGGATCTGTTTGCCGGTACGGGGCAGTTGGGCATTGAGGCGCTGAGCCGCGGTGCGCGAGAGGCGGTATTTGTCGATCGCCGTGCCGATGCAGTAAAATTGATCCGTGAGAATCTGGCTGTTTGCGATCTGACAGACCGTGCGTATGTGAAAAATGGCGATTCCATGGCATATTTGAAGTCCGGTGAGAAGTTTGACCTGATTTTTCTGGATCCCCCCTATGCATCGGGACTTTTAGAGCAGGCGCTGGAACAGATTACAATGTTTGACATTTGCCGCGAGCATGGTATAATTGTGGCGGAGAGCGCTGCGGATAAGGAACTGCCACCGTTGGCACCGCCGTACAAACTGTATCGCGAATACAAGTACGGCAAGATCAAACTGACGGTCTACCATCGCAGCGGAAACGAGGAATAAATCCATGAAAATTGCCATTTATCCCGGTAGTTTTGACCCGATCACACTGGGACATTTAGACATTATCAAGCGTGCCGCCACCTGTTTTGACAAGGTGTATGTGTGCGTGATGGCGAACTGCGCCAAGAACCCTATGTTCGATGCCGATAAGCGCATGGAACTGGTTCGCGCCTCTGTGCGGGATCTTGAGAATGTAGAAGTTGAGGCTCACAGCGGCTTGCTGGCGTCCTATGCCAGAAACAAAGGCGCGACCGTTCTGGTCAAAGGTGTGCGCAACGGAACGGATTTCGATCTTGAGTATCAGCAGGCACTGATCAACAAGGGAATCTGCGAAGAACTGGAAACTGTTTTGCTGCCAGCCAGTGCGCCTTATGTGCATTTCAGCAGCACTATGGTACGCGAAATGATTCGCTACGGCCAACCTTTGGAAAAGTATGTACCCGCACCGGTGGCGGAGGAATTGAAAGAAAGGAAGTAAAATCTGATGGAAGAGAAAGATGTACAGCGTTTATTGGATATGCTCTATGGTATGATCGACGAGGCGAAAAGTGCCGCTTTCAGTTCCGATAAGTGCGTGATCAGCCGTGACGAGGCATTGGATATGCTGGACGAAATCCGTGCCAAGCTGCCTCTGGAACTGAAGAAGGCACAGGAACTGATCCATGCACGCGACGAGTATGTGTCCTCAGCTAAGAAGGAAGTGGAGAAGATGCTGCGTCAGGCTGAACTGGATGCCAAGGTTATCGTTTCTGAAAGCGAAACGTTGCAGATGGCTCGCCAGAAGAGTGCAGATATCATCCGCCGTGCAGAAGAACGCTCTAAGGAACTGTACCAGGTTGCTAATACCTACACCGAGGATGCCCTGCGCCGTACTGAGGAGGCTATTCAGGCTGCATTGGATGAGGTCAAGGAGTCCCGCGTGCGTTTCCGCGCCGCCTCTGCAGAGAAGATGCAGGCCGACCGCGAGCAGCTTCGTGAGGAAACAGCGGAGAAGGTAGAAGAGAATATCACTGAGTAATATCGACGAATTCTTTCGACAAATTTTGTTAAAAATGACCAAATAATTAGTGTCTGCAACGACTAAAAAAATGCAGACTATATATTGTAATAAAAAGCAGGACCAAGCACCATATATAGTGCTCGGCCCTGTTTTTTTGCCATCAGATCCGGTTGACTGAGCAAATAGAGAGTGAAATGATGGAAAAATGCCGGCAAATGGTCTGAAAAACAAAGTTTTCTTTTCAAAAAAATTCCTTGCATTTGATGAGAAAATTATGTATACTAAGCGTGTAAGTGGTGAATTGTGGGGTAAGTGCCCCTGTTTGTGGGGGAGAATCCCATGAAATTCGCAAATGCGTTTTATCCGGAGCGGTAAGGAGGTGGCAGCATGACGGGTCAATACGCGCATAATATCGACGCGAAGGGCCGGCTGTTCATTCCTGCCAAACTGCGCGAGGAACTTGGAGCCACTTTCCATGTAACAATCGGTCAGGATCACTGCTTGTCGGTCTATTCTGAGGAAAGCTGGCACGCATTTGAAGAACGTCTGAAGACCATGTCCTACAGCCAGATTAAAGCGTTGCGTACAGTGTTTGCTAACGCTGCTGACTGTGAACCGGACGCACAGGGACGTATCCTGATTCCTGCCAAGCTGCGCAGCTATGCGGATCTGAAAAAAGAGGTTGTCGTAATCGGCAGTTTTGACCGCGTGGAAATCTGGAACGCTGAGCGCTGGGCTCAGATGGAGGACGAGGCATTTGCCTCCGGCTCTTTGGAGCAGGCGATGGAAGAGATGGGGTTGTAAGCCATGGCATTCGATCGTAATGCGGAGGCGGATCAGGCTTACGGACATAAGCCGGTGTTGCTGGATGAATGTCTGGACGCACTTAACATCAGACCCGATGGGATCTACCTGGACGGTACGCTGGGCCGAGCTGGTCATTCTTTAGAAATTGTGAAACGGCTGACCACGGGTCGACTGATCGGCGTGGATCGCGATGAAACGGCTATTGCTGCAGCGCAGGAGCGTTTGGCAAAATATGCCGAACGTGTGACGCTGGTGCACAGTAATTTCGACCGTGTCGGCGAAATTTTAGAGGAACTCGGCATTGAAGGTGTAGATGGTATGCTTTTCGATCTGGGTGTATCCTCTCCGCAACTGGATGACGCTGACAGAGGCTTTTCCTATATGCACGATGCGCCTTTGGATATGCGCATGGATCGCACGGCGGCATTGAGTGCACGCGAGGTGGTCAATGAGTGGTCGTATGAGGAACTGCGCCGGATTTTGTTTGAATATGGCGAGGAGCGGTATGCTCCGGTGATTGCCAAGCATATTGTGCAAAAACGTGAACTGGCTCCTATCGAAACCACACTGCAACTGACGGATATTATCAAAGGTGCTATGCCGCCGGCGGCGCTGCGGGAAAAGCAGCATCCTGCCAAACGCAGTTTTCAGGCAATCCGCATTGCTGTCAACGGCGAATTAGATGCCTTGCCCCCTATGTTGGAAGCAGCGGCGGACAAACTGAATGTGGGCGGCAGACTGGCGGTCATTTCTTTTCATTCGCTGGAGGATCGCATCATTAAGAAAACCATGCAGGCGTTGGCGACGGGTTGTACCTGCCCGCCGAATTTCCCTGTCTGTGTGTGCGGTAAGAAACCGAAGATGAAACTTGTTTCCCGCAAACCTATCGTGTCGGGCAATGCGGAACTTGCCTATAATCCCCGCGCTCGTAGCGCGAAACTCCGCGTGGCGGAAAAACTATAAGAAAGGAATAGCTGACAATGGCGGATATGCGTAAGAGAAAACCGAATACACCTGTATATGGTAACCTGGCTTATGATCTGGATGCCCTTGTCAGAGAGCATAACCTTGACCAGGCCGGCAGAATGGACGAGGAACAGCGCCATGAGCAGGTGCGCCGCGAGACTCGTACCAGAAGCGTACAGCAGCCGAAAGCAAAAGCATCTCCGGTGCTGGTTGGCGCAGTGGCGCTCTTGGTGGCGATGGTCTTGGGACTGATGATTGGTTATGTCCAGTTGACGGAAGCCTCTGATGCGGTTATGACAATCAAGGAAGAGCTTGCTCAGGTGCAGGACGAACACGTTGCACTGGTTACCAAATATGAACAGACTTTTGATATGACTACGGTGAAAGAACGCGCTGAGGCGGCAGGTATGAGCAAGCCCGGTAGCGGCCAGATCGAGTACATAGACATTTCTGGCTCTGATGCTGTTGTAGTTTATCAGGGAGCGTCGGAGAGCTTGTTCACACGAGTTTTTACCGCGATGAAAGACGGAATCGGTACGGTAGTGGAATATTTTAAATGACCGATGCCATATAGTGAAAACACGCAAGGAGTAAGAAGGGTGACTTCTTGCTCCTTGCTTGACATTAGACAAAAGGGAGGCGGATGGCGTGTCGCAAAAACCGATGCGAAAAACTGAAAATGTCAGACGCGCAAACCGCGTGATTCAAAGCCGTACTTTTGTGCTGATGCTGATCATGGGCGTATTGCTGTTTGTGATACTGTTCTTTAAACTGTATAAACTGCAGATTGTGCAGCATGATGAGCTGCAGGCTAAAGCTTCCAATCAGCAAATGCGCAGTACCGTGGTGACGGCCAGCCGAGGTACGATTTATGACCGTAACGGCAACGTAATGGCAATCTCTGCTACAGCAGAAACGGTGTTTCTTTCTCCCATGGAGATCGAGGAAGCACAGAACGATAAGGAAAACCCGCCCAAGTGGACGAAGGAATTTCTTGCCAAGGAACTGGCTCGTATACTGGATATCAATGAGGCCAGCATTCTCAAAAGAATGGAATATACTGACTCACAGTATGAAGTCATCAAGCAACGCGCTGATGAAGATCTTGCCAATCAGGTGCGCGAACTGATCAATGAATATGAGATCCGCGGCGTATACATGGTGACGGATACAAAGCGTTACTATCCCTATAGTTCGTTGGCGGCTCATGTGATCGGCTTTGTAGGCAGCGACAATGTTGGCTTATATGGCCTGGAGGCAAAGTACGAAGATGAACTGGAAGGCCAGACCGGCCTTGTGGTAACAGCGAAGGCGGCCAATGAGCGCGATATGCTCTCGGAATACGAGCAGTATTTTGCGGAAAAGAACGGCAATGACCTGGTGCTGACACTGGATACCACAGTACAGTATTATCTGGAGAAAAATATTGCCGAAATGGCGCAGAAATATAATGCGTTCGAGGGCGCTACGGGCGTGGTACTTAATGCCAAGACCGGCGCTGTGCTGGCAATGGCATCGTATCCGACTTACGATCTGAACGATTATGCCACAGTGCAAAATCAGAAACTGAAAGATGCCATTGCATCAAAGAAAGTATCTTTGGGCGATATGCAACTTCGTCAATGGCGTAATAAGACACTTAACGATACTTATGAGCCGGGTTCTACCTTCAAGATCCTGACGCTGTCAGCGGCGCTGGAAGAAGGTGTCATCGATGCGAATACCACCTTTGACTGCCCGGGCTATATCAGAGTGGCCGATGCAACGATCCATTGTACCGCTACGCACGGACATGAAACGTTGCAGGAAACGGCGGCGAACTCCTGCAACCCTGCTTTCATTACTTACGGCCTGCGTCTGGGTAATGAGAAATTCTACGAATACATGAAGGCGTTCGGCCTGATGGATGGCTCCGGCATAGATCTGGACGGCGAGGCAACGGGTATCTTCATGGATGCCGGCAAGTTCTCGCAGTTGGATCTGGCCTGCTACGCTTTCGGCCAGAACTTTAATGTAACGCCGATTGCTCTGGTGGCTGCACAGGCTGCGTGCGTAAACGGCGGCTATCTCCACGAGCCCTATGTGGTGGAAAAAATTGTGGATGATGACGGCAATGTTGTCTATCAGCATGATGATACGCCGATCCGGCAGGTGGTCAGCGAGAAGACTTCCGCAAAGGTTCGCGAATGTCTGGAGTACGTTGTGTCAGACGGTACCGGTAGAAACGGTCAGGTAGCGGGATATCGCATCGGCGGTAAGACCGGTACGGCAGATAAGGGAAAGACCGGCAAGGTCGTTGTTTCCTTTGCGTGCTTTGCTCCGGCAGATGATCCGGAAGTTATGATGCTGATTACTATGGATACTCCTGACGAGTCCATTGCCAGTGCATCCGGCGGCGGCATGGTAGCACCTTATTGCGGTAAGGTCATGTCGGAAATCCTGCCCTATCTGGGCATTGAGCCTACCTATACGGCAGAGGAACTGTTGGGCGCTGATACCAGCGTGCCGAATGTGGTGAAACTGACAGTCGCGGAAGCAAGACAGAAGATCAAAGACCGCGGCTTGGAATGCCGCGTCGTGGGCAGCGGCGATAAGATCACTGATCAGACACCGCTCGGCGGTTCGTTTATCCCCGGTAAGTCCACGGTGGTGCTCTACGCCGGCGAGAAGAAACCGGATACCCAGTGCACGGTGCCTGACCTTGTGGGCAGAACGCCGTCTGAGGCAAATACCATTATCGCTAACGCCAATCTGCTGCTGCGATTCTCCGGAATGACAGACAGTAACTCCGGCAGTATTCGCGTCATTTCTCAGTCGGAAAAAGCGGGCAGTAAGGTGGATGCCGGAACGGTTATTACCGCCCAACTCAGCGATACAAGCGTAGAAGATTAAAACTGAATTGAGAGGAGTTTTTTGTGAGGCTGAAAGATCTGCTGGAGGGGGTAAGACCTCTTACTTGTACGGCGGAACTGGCGCAGGAAATCACCGGTGTCAGTAATGACTCACAAAAGATACAACCGGGTAATGTGTTTGTTGCCATTACCGGAACGCAAATAGATGGCAAGCGGTATATTGAGGAGGCCATGGCACACGGCGCCTGCTGTGTGGTCTGTGCTGATGTGCCGAGCGAAGATGTGCCGTATGTGCAGGTGCATTCCGTGCGACAGACTTTGGCGCTGATGGCAAGAAACTATTTCGGCGATCCGGCATCGGGTATGATACTGATTGGCGTCACCGGTACCAATGGCAAGACGAGCACGACATATCTCATCAAGCATATCCTTGAAACGACTCTGCCTGCAAAGGTGGGTTTGATCGGCACCATACAAAACTTGGTGGGCGATCACGCGGAGGAAGCTGCGCGTACTACACCGGATGCCTGGCAAATACAGTGTTTGCTGCGAAAAATGGCAGATGAGGGCTGCACCCATGTGGTCATGGAGGTGTCCTCTCATGCGCTGGCACTTGAGCGTGTGTATGGCCTGCACTTTGCGGTGGGCGTATTTACCAATCTGACGCAGGATCATTTGGATTTTCACGATACCATGGTGAATTACTGTGCAGCAAAGGCGCAGTTATTTACACAATGTGATGTGGCAGTTTACAACGCTGATGATCCGTGGCATGAATATATTTTGACTTCTGCACCGAAAAATTGTCGCTCTTACGGTAGAGAACTGACGTCTATGCTGCGTGCAGAAAATGTGATAATTACTGCCGAAAACACACGATATACTGCGGTAGAAGACTGTGAATGCGTAACGGTGGAGATACCGATTCCCGGCGCATTTACCGTATATAATACTTTGGGGGCGCTGAGCGCCTGCAAGGTGCTGGGTGTTCCCTTGCAAAGCGGAGCGCGTGCGCTGCGGGCATATCATGGCGTAAAAGGCCGCATGGAACTTGTACCTACACCCGGTATGGACTGTGCTGTTATCATTGACTATGCTCCCACACCGGACCCACTGGAAAATGTGCTGACACCAGTCAAGGGCTTTGCTAAAGGCCGTACGGTGGCGGTTTTTGGCTGCGGCGGCGACCGTGATCGGGGAAAACGGGCGCAGATGGGAGCAATTGCTGCAGCAATAGCGGATTTTGCCATTGTGACAGACGATAATCCCCGCACCGAGGATCCACGAGCAATCCGTGCGGATATCATTGCCGGCATACCCGATGGGGCATACTGGCGAGAAGTACCGGAGCGTGCGGAGGCGATCCGCTATGCTTTAACACAGGCCGAAGCAGGCGATGTGATCGTGCTGTGCGGCAAAGGACATGAAACATATCAGGAAATCGGCCACGAAAAGCGTCATTTGGATGAACGCGAGATCGTGGCGGAATACTTGCATAATAACAAATGAAACTGCCCCTCTGCGGGGCAAGAGGGAGCGTATTACTTATGAAGATTTTATTGGCATTGGTTGTCAGTTTTGTGGTGACGGCTGTCGTCGGCAAACTGTTGATTCCGGCACTGGTGCGTTTAAAGGCCGGCCAGAGCATCAAGGAAATCGGACCTACATGGCATATGAGTAAGCAGGGTACTCCGACAATGGGCGGTTTGATGTTCATTATCGGTATCGGCGTTGCCATTCTGATTTTCGGATGGAAGGATATGCTGGAAGGTAACTTTTCACACCTCTATGTGTATCTGTTTGCGCTGGTTTTCGGTGTTATCGGTTATATAGATGATTATCAGAAAGTGAAACATCATCAGAACACGGGACTGACCTCTATTCAGAAGTTCCTGCTGCAGCTTGTAGCGGCGATTGTATTCCTGTGTCTGATGCGCTATGAGGGTATGCTCAGCCCGAATCTGTATATTCCGTTCTTTCAGACTCATATTGTCATGAATTGGGTAGTGTATCTGATTTTTGCGGCCTTTGTCATTGTGGGTACAGTCAATGCGGTGAATATCACCGATGGCGTAGACGGTCTGAGTTCCAGCGTGACAGTGCCCGTGGCGGCATTCTTCGCCATTCTCGGCTACGTGTGGAGCGGCTATACACAACTGGGCGTGTTCGCCGGTGCCATGGTGGGCGGTCTGTTCGGATTCTTGCTGTATAATCACTATCCCGCCAAGGTGTTTATGGGTGATACCGGCTCGCTGTTTTTGGGCGGCGCGGTAGCGGCACTGGCATTTGCCTATGATATGCCGCTGATTTTGCTGCTGGTTGGCATCGTTTACATCTGCGAAACCTTGTCTGATATTATTCAGGTGGCATATTTCAAGCTGACTCACGGTAAGCGCGTGTTCAAGATGGCACCGCTCCACCATCATTTTGAGATGTGCGGTTGGAACGAGAAAAAAGTGGTGGCAGTATTTACGACTGTCAGCCTGATTTTCTGCGTGCTGGCCTACTTGGGTGTGTGTAATCGCTTTGCTATTTAACTTGAATTCATAAAAGAGAAAGGAGGGAACTGTATGGCCAAAAAGGCACGAACTGCCACAAAGGAACAGCGTCGCAAAGCCAGAGAATTGGAACGAAAAGGCCGCGAGGCGGCACGTGGCGCAATGGATATGCCGTTTTTGCTGCTGACGCTGCTTCTTACGGGCGTTGGTCTGGTCATGCTGTTCTCTGCCAGCTTTCCTGCGGCATACTATTCAACGGGTGATGCGGCCTATTATTTTAAGCGTCAGTTGATTTTTGCCGTATTGGGCCTTGTGGCTATGTTCGTTATTTCCCGCATGAATTATCAGCGTTGGCGCGGTCTGGCAAAGATTTTGTTAGGATTGTCTATAGCGCTACTGGTAATGGTTATCATACCTCATGTGGGCATTACCATTAACGGTGCTACCCGCTGGCTGGGCTTTGGCGAATTGTTGACTTTCCAGCCTTCTGAAATCGCCAAGTTGGGCGTTATCGTATTCTTCGCCGACAGTATTTCCAGAAAACGCGAAAAAATGCTGACATGGCGCCACGGTGTAATTCCCTATGTATTGATTCTGGGCGTTGTGGGTGCTCTGATGCTGTTAGAGCCCCATCTGTCCGGCGCTATTCTGATTGTTGGTACCGGTGCTGTGATGATGGCGGTAGGCGGTATTCAGGGCTGGCTGATTGGCCTCGGCGTGGGCGGCGTCGGTGTGGCTTCCGTTGTGTTTATTAAGTTGGTGGAATCGGGCGTTATCAAATATAACGCTGACCGTATTTTGTTGTGGCGCGACCCGTGGTCCGATGCCGGCGATGCCGGTTATCAGATCTGCCAGAGTCTGATCGCTATCGGCTCGGGTGGTTTACTTGGCGTTGGCCTGGGCAAGAGCCGTCAGAAATTTTTGTATCTGCCGGAGCGTCATAACGACTGTATTTTCGCCATCGTCAGCGAGGAACTGGGCCTGATCGGCGCATGCGTCATCATGCTGATCTTTGCCTTGCTGATTATTCGCGGATTCTGGATCGCACTTCATGCCCGTGACCGTTTTGGCGCACTGCTGGTAGTAGGTATTACCACGCAGGTGGCGCTGCAGACCTTTTTGAATATCGCTGTGGTTACGGGTCTGATCCCTGCCACCGGTATTTCTCTGCCGTTCTTCTCTTATGGCGGTACGGCATTGGCACTGCAATTGGTGGAAATGGGTATTGTGCTCAGTGTATCGCGCCAGATACCTGCACCAAGGAACGGATAGGAGGAGCACACGAAATGAAAGTGATTTTTACCTGCGGCGGTACGGCGGGCCATGTAAACCCCGCGTTGGCGCTGGCAGGCTATATGAAAAAAAAGCACCCCGACACGGAAGTTTTGTTTGTGGGTACGCCGGACGGTATGGAAGGCGGCCTTGTCAAAAATGCAGGCTATGATTTCCGTAGCGTGGTTATTTCCAATTTTCATCGCTCTTTGGCACCGCGTGAGTTATTGCATAACGCGGATGCTTTGGTGAAGATGGTAACCAGCCGCCGTCAGGCAAATGCCATCTTGAAAGATTTTAAGCCGGATCTGGTTGTAGGCACCGGCGGTTATGCCAGTTACCCGGTGGTGCGTCAGGCGGCTCAGGCCGGTATTCCGACGGCGGTGCATGAATCCAATATGGTGCCGGGTCTGACGACCAAAATGCTGGAAAACTACGCCGACCGTATTATGGTCGGTTTTGAGGAGTGCCGCCAGCACTATCAGCACCCGGAGAAGATCATGGTTACCGGTACACCGGTGCGCGGTGATTTTTTTGATCTGACAAAAGAGCAGGCACGGGAAAAACTGGCATTGGGCGATGACCGTCCGCTGATCGTGTCCTTCTGGGGCAGTCTGGGTGCCAGCAATATGAATCAGCAGATGCTGGACTTTTTCCTGCGCGAAAAGGCGGAGGGGTTGCCTTTCCACCATATTCATGCGGTGGGTGCCGGCGGATGGGACAAGATGGAATCCCAACTGCGGGAAAAAGGTCTGACCGATTGTCCTGCATTGGATATTCGTAAGTATATCTATGATATGGCCGTTGTGATGCGAGCTGCCGATCTGGTGATTTGCCGTGCCGGTGCATCTACCGTCAGTGAGATCACGGCGCTGGCTATGCCGACCATTATTGTACCGTCCCCGTACGTGACCAATAATCATCAGGAGAAGAATGCCCGCATTCTGGAAAAGCATGGTGGTGCTGTACTGCTGCTGGAAAAGGATGCTGACGGCAATGCACTGTATGAGGCGGCAAAGAAGATCCTGACCGATCCCGCACAGCAGGCATCTATGAGCCGTGGCATGGCGGAACTGGGTATTCTCGACGCGACCGAGCGCATTTATGATACTGTTATGAGTATTTGCAAGTAACCTTGCTATTTGTCCTCCGCATAGTATGGCGTAAACGCGATGAAAGGCGGAGGTCAGATGAGTATGATCGCTGTAGAGGGCGGACGCAGGCTTTGTGGAGAAATTGCGGTGCAAAGCGCCAAAAACAGCGTCCTGCCGATATTGGCAGCAACGATTTTGGGCGAAGATGTATGTGTGATTCACAATTGCCCTCGCTTGAGCGATGTGGAAAACGCAGCGGAGATTCTTCGCTATCTCGGGTGCAAAGTACGCTGGGAAGCAAACGATTTGGTGGTAGATACCACAACGCTTGACCGATATGATATCCCGGAAGAACTAATGCGCCAGATGCGCTCTTCGGTCATCTTTTTAGGCGCCATACTGGTACGCTGCGGGCGGGCAGAGATGTCCTATCCGGGCGGCTGCGAACTGGGGCCGAGGCCTATAGACCTGCATTTAGCGGCGCTGCGTACCTTGGGGGCGGATATCCGAGAATGTGCCGGAGACCTTTCCTGTCGGGCAGTACAGTTACACGGCTGTGAGATTGTGTTGTCGATCCCCAGTGTGGGTGCCACGGAAAATGCTATTTTAGCGGCTTGCGGTGCAGAGGGTACCACAACGATCACCAACGCGGCCCGTGAGCCGGAAATCTGCGATTTGCAGCAATTTCTGCAGAAGATGGGTGCCCGCGTCAACGGCGCAGGGAGTTCTACCATCACGGTGGAGGGTGGCACTGAATTACACGGATGTACGCATCAATGTATTGCGGATCGTATCGTGGCGTCTACATATCTGGCTGCGGCTGCTGCTGCCGGCGGCGAAGTCTGCCTGCGGGACGTAGATTACCGGCACGTGTCAACTGTGACTACGGCGCTGGCGCAGGCCGGTTGTCGAATCCATAGTGAGAACCGAATGATCTGTCTTCAAAGTAATGGTGCATTACGGGGCATCAGTCCGGTACGTACATCACCTTATCCCGGCTTTCCTACTGATGCGCAGGCCATATTGATGGCGGCCCTGCTGCGCAGTCGGGGAACAACAGTATTTGTAGAGAACATATTTGAAAACCGCTACCGTCATGTTCCCGAGTTTATACGCATGGGTGCAGATGTGCGGCTGGAGGGCCGAGTGGCTGTGCTGTGTGGCGTAAAGGAACTTTGCGGCACCAGCGTGCGTGCCACGGATCTGCGAGGCGGCGCTGCGCTTGTGGTGGCAGGGTTGCAGGGCAGCGGTATCACACGAATAGACAATATTTACCATATCCACCGGGGTTACACACATCTGGTGGAGAATCTGGCGCAGCTTGGCGCCGCAATTCGATATGAATGAAATATCAGAAAGGAGGAAAACATGGCCAGACGACGCAAGTACCGGCGCAGAAATACGCGCGGCAGATTTGCCTTTATTTACCGTCTGATGATCTTTGTTGTCATCTGCGGAGCCATTGCGGCAGCACTGGCTTTGTTTTTCAAGGCGGATCATATAGAGGTGAGCGGCAATACCCGTTACAGCTCCGAGGAAATTGTAGATGCCAGCGGTGTGAACATAGGAGAAAACCTCTTTTTCCTCAATAAATATGAGGCGGCTGCCCGCATTACACAAAATCTGTCGTATGTGGAGTCTGCGCGGATCAATCGCCGTCTGCCCAGCACACTTTGTATTCAGGTGGACGAGTGCAGCCATGCAGTGGCAGTTGAGCAGAAGGGTGAATTGTGGTTGCTGTGCTATAACGGTAAGGTGGCAGACACGGTGGCGGTAAAGGATAAGGCCAATTATGCGATGCTGACCGGCTTGACATTGCAAGAGCCTGTGGTAGGACAGACGATGACCACCGATGACGAGCATGCGGGCAAGCGAGAAACATTGTTGACCCTATTGCAGAAACTGCATGAAAAGGGTATGTTGGAGGATGTGCAGGAGATTCACTTGGAAGACGATGCACATATTACGCTGCGTTATTTAAAGCGTTTTGACGTACGAATGCTTTGGACGGCTGATTTTGATTATAAGATGGAATACCTCAAGGCTGTAGTTGAGCGCCTGGAAGATAACGAAAAGGGAATCATCGATTTGACCCAGGAGGGCAAGGCAAGCTTCATTCCGAAATAAAAATGAAATAAATGGCGGAAAATATTAGAAGAACTCTTGACCGCGAGAACATTCCGTAATACAATAAGATAAATACACTATGTAGTATTTACGAACAGATAATCTGTCGACTTGATACAAATTATGGCAGGAGGAACCGTCATGGCTTTTGGATTGGAAACTGGTCCCGAAAATGTAGTCAACATCAAAGTAGTGGGTGTTGGCGGCGGCGGCAATAATGTTGTCAACCGCATGGTACGCTCCGGCGCAAAGGGCGTAGACTTTATTGCAATCAATACAGATAAGCAGGCGCTGAATGCATCCAGCGCGAATTATAAAATCCAGATCGGCGAAAAGCTGACCGGCGGCAAGGGCGCAGGCTCTAATCCCGATGTGGGCCGCAAGGCTGCTGAGGAGAGCCGTAATCAGATTTCCAAGGCTTTGGAAGAAACCGATATGGTATTCATTACTGCCGGTATGGGCGGTGGCACCGGTACCGGTGCTGCTCCGGTGGTGGCAGAAATCGCACGCGAGCTGGGCGTGCTGACAGTCGGTGTGGTCACCAAGCCTTTCGGCTTTGAAGGCCGCCGCCGTATGACCGCTGCTGAGCAGGGTATTGAAGAACTGCGCGGCAAGGTCGACTCTCTGGTTATCATTCCTAACGAGCGCCTGAAGTACGCTACTGATCAGAAGATTACTTTTGCCAATGCTTTTGAGATCGCGGACGATGTACTGCGCCAGGCTGTACAGTCTATCTCTGATCTGATTCGCGATACCGGCTTTATCAATCTGGACTTTGCCGATGTGACGGCCGTCATGCAGGATGCAGGTCTTGCCCACATGGGCGTTGGTCGTGCTGCCGGTAAGAGCAAGGCTGAAGAAGCCGCTCGTATGGCTATTTCCAGTCCTCTGCTGGAAACGTCCATCAATGGTGCCAAGGGTGTACTGATCAATGTGACCGGTTCTGTGGATATCGGCTTGGAAGAAGTCGAGCAGGCCGCTACTCTGGTGCAGCAGGCAGTTCATCCCGATGCATTGACCATCTTCGGCGCAACCTTCGATGAAACTCTGGACGATGAGATCCGCGTGACCGTTATCGCTACCGGTTTCGATGAGGGCAATGTGGTAGTGGAAGAAGAAAAGCCGGCTGAGCCGGTCGAGCCCGAAATTCCCGTGGCACCCATGCCCTTGGATCAGACCGAGGAGGAAAAGAATGTCGGTGCTGAAGTGGACCGTTCTTTTGATGCCATTCTGGAAATCTTCAATAAGAATAAGTTCTGATAAGAGTACATAAAAACCTCCGGCCATGCCGGAGGTTTTTTGTGCCTATAATTGCTGACTGGGTTGCATTTTTCCGCTTTTTTTGTATAATGAAAAATGTATAACCTGAAAATTGTAAGGAAGTGTCGAGTTGAATCATTTGAAGAATCGAATCAAAGAAATCCCGGCTTATGGCTGGATCCTCGGTGTGGTTTATTTTGGTTTGCAGTACGGTATGTACCGTCTGGCAAACTTTATCGCCAATGCAACCGGTACAGTGACGTGGGCATTTATTCCCAAACTCCCGTTTATTGATGACCATATACCCGTTGTCAGTATTTTTGTTGTGATTTACGTTTTTTCCTATGTGTTCTGGATTTTCGGGCCGATTATTGCCTCGCTGACAGAGAAGGAAAATTTCCTGAACTATATTATTGGCCTGTCTGCGGCGTATATTATCGGTTTCCTGATTTTTGTGTTTGCACCTACTTATATGGATCGTACGGCAGAAGGCCTGCTGGAGATCGCCAGTCGCCCGGGCCTGTTCAATCACCTGTTGGGTACGGTATACAGCAGCGATGGCAGTGCTTTGGCATTTAACCTATTCCCGTCCTATCATTGCCTTATCAGTCTTTACTGCTATCTGGCTATTCGCAAACGCGAAGAGGTATCAAAGGGTATCCGTGTGTATTCCTTGGTTATGGCCATGCTGATCTGTATGTCCACGGTACTGACCAAGCAGCACTATTTTGCTGATATCATCGGTGGTCTGAGCATCTCCATCATCTGCTACGCGGTGGTGAAGAAACTGAATCCCGGCCGTCATATCATGGAACGCCGCAGCAATAAAAAAGTTGCATAATAAAACGAAAAAACAAGCAGGCGGTTCTCAAGAAATTGGGACCCGCCTGCTTGCTCTATATTAGAGGGGGGGAGATAGGAATCGAATTAGTCCTTCATCAGCAGGTACATGACAGCCTTGATGGTGTGCATACGGTTTTCGGCCTCGTCAAAGACGATAGACTGTGCGCTCTCAAATACGCTGTCGGTGACTTCCAGTTCGTTCAGACCGAACTTCTCGCTGATCTGACGTCCGATGACTGTACCCAGATCATGGAAAGCGGGCAGGCAGTGCATGAATACGGTTTCCTTCTTGGCCTTTGCCATCAGAGCATCGTTGACCTGATAGGGCAGCAGATCGTGCAGACGCTCAGCCCATACTTCGTCAGGCTCGCCCATGGAGACCCACACATCGGTGTAGATCACATCGGCGTCCTTGACGGCCTCGGCGGGATCTTCGATGAACTCCAGCACAGCACCGGTCTCGGCGGCAATATCCTGGCAGGTTTTGATCAGCTCTGCATCGGGAAAATATTTCTTGGGAGCGCAGGCCACGAAGTGCATACCCATCTTGGCGCAGCCCACCATCAGGGAGTTACCCATGTTGTAACGAGCGTCGCCCATATACACCAGTTTGATGCCTTTAAGATGACCGAAATGTTCCTGCACGGTGAGGAAGTCAGCCAGAATCTGAGTGGGGTGGAACTCGTTGGTCAGACCGTTGAACACGGGTACACCGGCGTACTTTGCCAGCTCCTCAACAATCTCCTGACCGTAGCCGCGGTATTCAATGCCGTCATACATACGACCCAGCACGCGTGCGGTGTCGGCGATAGATTCCTTCTTGCCGATCTGGGAACCGGTAGGATCCAGATAGGTTACGCCCATACCCAGATCGTAGGCGGCTACTTCAAAGGAGCAGCGAGTACGGGTGGAAGTCTTTTCAAAAATCAGGGCCACGTTCTTACCCTTGAGTTCATCGTGGGCGATGTGAGCCTTTTTCTTGGCTTTCAGATCGGCAGCGGTGTCGATGAATTCCTGAATTTCAGCGGGAGTGAAGTCCAACAGTTTCAGAAAATGAGCATGCTTTTTCATGTTAAATCTCCTTTTTTACATAGTCGAGCTGCGCCTTCACGGATTCCGGGGAAGTACCGCCCACGGAAATGCGCTTTTGTACGCAGGTATTTAAATCAATTGCTTCGTATAGATCTTCATCAAAGAGGGGAGAGAAAGACTGATAGTCAGCCAAAGGCAGGGTTTCCAGTACGCAGCCGTCAGCGATGCACTTGGCCACGATCTGACCGGAAATTTTATAGGCGCTGCGGAAGGGCAATCCCTTGCGCACCAGATAGTCAGCCAGATCAGTGGCATTGATAAAGCCGCTCTGTGCCGCTTTTTTCATGTTTTCGGGCAGGGCCTTCATGGTAGCCACCATGGGGGCAAACACCTGCAGGCACATCTTCACGGTATCCACGGCATCGAAAGTGCACTCCTTGTCTTCCTGCATATCCTTGTTGTAGGCCAGAGGCAGACCCTTAAGACTGGTCAACAGTGCCATCAGATCGCCGTACACACGGCCGGTTTTGCCACGCACCAGTTCTGCCATATCGGAGTTCTTCTTCTGCGGCATGATGGACGAGCCCGTGGTGTAAGCGTCGCTCAGTTCGATGAACTTGAATTCCCAACTGCTCCACAAGATGATTTCTTCGGAGAAACGGGACAGATGCATCATCAGCATGGCGATGGCACTCATGGTTTCCACGCAGAAATCGCGGTCGGATACGCCGTCAATACTGTTGAGGGCGATTTCATCAAAGCCCAAAGCCTTACCTTCCATGTAACGGTCGGTATCGTAGGTGGTGCCGGCCAACGCGCAGCAGCCGATGGGGGACACATTCATGCGCTTCTGGCAATCTGTCAAGCGATCCACATCGCGCAGCAGCATCATGGCGTAGGCCATCAGATGATGAGCGAACAGAATGGGCTGAGCGCGCTGCAGGTGGGTATAGCCGGGCATGATAGCGTCTTGATATTCCTCGGCCTTGTCTACCACGGCACAGATCACTGCCTTGGTCAGATCAATGATTTCGCTTACCTCGTCACGCAGATACAGACGCATATCCAGTGCCACCTGATCGTTACGGCTGCGGGCGGTGTGCAGCTTCTTGCCCACATCGCCCAGTCGGGAGGTCAGCTCCTGCTCCACAAACATATGGATGTCCTCGCAGGAGAAATCGAATGCCAGCGCACCGGACTCCAGATCCTTTAAAATATCCTCCAGACCAGAGATCAGCGTGTCAGCTTCCTCGGAGGAGATGATGTGCTGAGCGCCCAGCATAGCGGCGTGAGCCATGCTGCCGGTAATATCCTGCTTGTAAAGGCGGCAGTCAAAGCGGATGGAAGAGTTAAAATCGTCTGCAATCTGATCTACATTGCCGGCAGTCCGTCCGGCCCACATTTTAGCCATGGTAATTCAGTCCTTTGCCAATTAGTTCCAGGGAATCTCCGAATCAATGCGCCTGCGGCGTATTGCGGCTCATTTGTGCCATAACTTCGTTGCGAAAACTTGAAATACATACAGTATTCCTGCGTTTCCGTGCCTTGTTCT
>JAZLIB010000144.1:0-15635 GCA_045617185.1 Vescimonas sp. | reverse complement strand
CATGAATTGCTTTTCCTTTCTATCCTCAAATCAGTTTACGGCTGCACAGTTGACTGTGCAGCCGTAAACGTTACAGAAAGGCCCCCTCAAATTGGAACACATTTAATAAGCGGGAAAGTTGCCGACAGATGTTGGCAACTTTTTTGCTTATGCGTGCATAGGTTGTAAATAAAAAAGGGAGGGCACATCATGTCACATACAGTTCTTATCGGCGGAACAGACGGATTATACGAAAACTATTATGCCGCCCTGCGCGCAGTCGATTGCGGCGTGTGCCTGTCGCATGATTGGACAGACAATCAGAACTGCGATGCCCTACTGCTACCCGGCGGCGGCGATATTTTTGCCTCACTTGACGAGCAGGAGCATTTGCTGATACAATCCTTTGTAGATACCGGCCGACCGGTTCTCGGTATATGCCGGGGCATGCAGGCACTGAACGTATGGTTCGGCGGCACCTTGCACGCTCACATCTCCGGCCATCAATTACCACAGGGAGATATGGTACATGCCACGCATACTTCCGGCTTGTTAAAAATTCTTTTAGGTCGAGCGCCAATTGTCAACAGTAATCATCATCAAGCAATAGCGCAGTTGGGCAAAGGTCTTGTTGCCATGCAACGGGCCGATGACGGCACTATCGAGGCAGTTTGTCATGAATCACTGCCCATCTGGGGTGTGCAATGGCATCCCGAGCGGCAGAGTTTTGCACTGCGCCGCAGCGATGCGACAGATGCCGCCCCAATTTTTGCGTACTTCCGGCAACAAATGAGGTAAACGTATGAAACATATCCGTGAAATCAATCTGGAATTGGGCCGTCCCACCGCAGACGAGGCATTGCGCCGATTGGAAAGTGAATTGACCACCGCCAGAGCCATGCACGCGCCCGTGTTGAAAATCATTCATGGCTACGGCTCGTCCGGCAAGGGTGGTCGCATCCGCACGGCCTGTCGCTCCTATCTGCGTCAAGCGCAAGATGACGGCAAAATACACGCCGTCATCCGCGGCGAGGATTTCTCCCTTTTCAACGAGGCAACAAGGCAGGCATTCCGCGTATGTGATGCCCTGCGGCAGGATCATGATCTGGACAACTACAACAACGGTGTAACCTTTGTCATCCTATAAACAGAAAAGTTTTGATTTTTTTAAGATTTATCCTTGACATATAGTATCTCCTTATGGTATTATATCAAAGCTGACGATTTACCGCGGAGGGCAAATGCGGGTGTAGCACAATGGCCAGGGCACCAGCCTTCCAAGCTGGGGATGCGGGTTCGATTCCCGTCACCCGCTCCAACTGTCATTATGCGCCAGTAGCTCAGTTGGATAGAGCAACTGCCTTCTAAGCAGTAGGCCAGGGGTTCGAGTCCCTTCTGGCGTGCCACTTTTTAAGGAGCATCGTTCAGCATCTTCCCTTGCGGATGTATATGTGGTGGGTGTAGCTCAGTTGGTTAGAGCACCGGATTGTGGTTCCGGGTGTCGAGGGTTCGAGTCCCTTTACCCACCCCACACTAAATCAGGGATTGGGAGAGATCCCAATCCCTGTTTCTCTTTCCACACAGGGGTGTAGCCAAGTGGTAAGGCAAGGGACTTTGACTCCCTCATCCGCTGGTTCGAGTCCAGCCATCCCTGCCAAGTCAATTCGGATGGCTCCATTCTTTTATATAACCTGCTCCGTTAGCTCAGTCGGTAGAGCACCTGCCTTTTAAGCAGGGTGTCCGGGGTTCGAATCCCCGACGGGGCACCAAAGCAAGAAGACGCCTGATGGCGTCTTTTTGTTTTGCTGTTTTGCTCCCGGGGAGTCGAAGTTTATGCCCGGCAGGGTAAATCCCCGACGGGGCACACATAAGGAAAAGGCACCGCATAAGCGGTGCCTTTCTGTCTTTTCTTTTACACAGTTTGCCAGATAAGGCGGTTATCCTCAAAGCGGCACTCCAGTCGTCCGATGTCCTTCAGCCATGCGGTATAGGACCGCACCGTACTGCCGATAAGCACATATTGCTCATGGGTCATCATCAGATCATAGTCAATAAACAGTTGCCGCAGCAATTCCTCCGGCGTTTTGCCATCTCGGCAGGTATCACAGATATGCTCCGCAATGGCAAGTACCTTATCACGGTTGCGCTGTGCCAAAGGCGCAATATTCTCCACAGCATCGGCATGGGACGGCACAAACATCTTAGCGTCCATTGCAGACACCTGCTCCAAAGTTGCCAGATAGCCAGCTACATCGTAGAGAAAGGAAATCTGATACTTTTCCAATGCCGCATCACTGCTCAGACAGTCGGCGATAAAGGCCGTACCGTCCGGCGTGCGGAAACCCACCATATCAAAGAAATGACCAGGCAGAGGCAGAACCTCCACTGCCTTTGGAAAATCGGGGTCAGTAAAGGTTGTTACCTCACAGGGCTGCGCCATCAAAAACTTATGCCGCAGCTCCTTGTAGGGATAGCCGCCATAGAGGAACGAAGGCTCCAGCACCGTATGTGCCGTAATGGCTGCCTCAATACCACCGGAGAACACCTTGCAGCCGTACTGCTTCTGAAGATACGCGCAGCCGCCCACATGGTCGGCATTGGAATGAGTCACCAGAATACCGCGACAAGTCCACCCCTGCTCGTCCAGCACTTTGCGGCAGCGGCGACCCGCGTCCTTATCGCTGCCACTATCAATGAGGTAGACTTCGGTATCATTGGCACGATAAATGCCGATTTTGGCGGGACTTTGGATAAAGTAACTCTTTTCTCCCACTTGTACCAGTTCATACATAAGGCAGCACCTGCTTTCTGTTAATTTTCTATAATGTAGCATATAGCCACCTCCTGCGTCAATTAAAAATAAAAGGCGTCTGATGATCAGACGCCTTTTATTTTTAATCTAATGCATCGTGGCTGTCAAACATATCCGAAATGCTGCCATCACGGTCAAAAGACGGTTCCGGCTCGGCATTAGCCATTTGCAGTTCCTGCCACTTTGCCTTGTCAATCAGTACCTGACGGGGTTTGGATCCCTCAAAGGGTCCCACATAGCCACGTTCTTCCATCTGGTCCACCAAACGGGCCGCACGGGAATAACCCAGCTTCAAGCGGCGCTGCAACATGGACACGGAGGCTTGTCCCGTTTCCAGAATGACTTCCACAGCAGCAGGCAGCAGTTCATCACCATCGTCCTTCGATTCGTTGGAGGGCGCCTGCTTACCGCCGCCCTTATCGTCCTTATGCATGACCTCTTCAATCTTCCGCATGACATCGTCAGAATAATCGGCCTCGCCGCTCTCCTTGACATATTTCACCACACGCTCAATTTCTTCAGGTGTGATGAAACAGCCCTGCACACGGGTAGGTTTGCCGCTGCCCAAGGGGAAATAGAGCATATCGCCTTTACCTACCAGTTTTTCAGCGCCCGGTGTATCCAGAATAATGCGGGATTCCAAAGAGGACGCCACCGCAAAAGCAATACGGCTGGGGATATTAGCCTTCATAAGGCCGGTAATCACATCGGCAGAGGGACGCTGGGTAGCAATCACAAGGTGCATACCGGCAGCACGGCCCATCTGTGCCACACGGCAGATGGAGTCTTCCACTTCCTTGGCCGCTACCAGCATCAAGTCAGCCAACTCGTCAATGACCACCACAACGGTAGGCAGTTTTTTTACTTCTTCATCCGTTGCACTGAGGGCATTGTAACCTGCCAGATCCTTGACGCCTTTTTCGGAGAACGCCTTATAGCGTTTCATCATCTCGAACACGGCCCATTGCAATGCACCGGCCGCTTTCTTGGGGTCAGTGACCACGGGAATCAGCAAATGAGGAATCCCGTTATAGGGTGCCAGTTCCACCATCTTCGGGTCTACCATGATAAAACGCACCTCATCGGGCGTGGACTTATAGAGCATACTGACGATCAGCGAGTTGGTACACACGGACTTACCGCTGCCGGTGGTGCCGGCAATCAGCACGTGCGGCAGTTTGGCAATATCGCCTACGATGCAATTACCACCGATGTCCTTACCAACGGAAAATGCCACGTTGGATTTATGCTCGGTAAAGGTACGGGACTCGATCACATCGCGGATACGTACGGCAGTAACCGCGCGGTTAGGCACCTCGATACCCACCACGGAAATCTTATCGGGCACGGGAGCAATACGCACACCGCTGGCGCCCAGCGCCAAAGCAATATCGTCTGCCAGATTGGTGATCTTACTCAGTTTCACACCCTGATCCAAAATGAACTCATAGCGCGTTACGCTGGGGCCGTGAATCACCTCACCGGCTCTGGCATCTACACCGAAAGAGTGCAGCGTATCTGCCAGACGGCGGGAGTTATTACGTAACTCAGCACCCACCTCGGTGTAGTTATTGGTCACATTTTCATCAAGCAATGTGATAGGAGGATAGTGATAGGTTTCCTCCGGCTCCGAGAGTTCTTCCTCAATCTCGCGGCTGACTTCCTCGGCGGCAGACTGCACATCTTCTTCCGTCAGTTCCGCACTCTTGCTATGTACCGGTTTCTTCTCCTCCGCCGGTTTGGTTTCCTCCATGGCAGGAGCCACTACTTCTGCAGGCGTTTTGACTTCTTCACTCTTGCGGGTAAAGAAACTCTTCTTCTCCGGTTTCAGGACAGTCGTTTCCTCCAAAGCTGGCTCCGGTTCTTTCACCTGAGGCTTCTCAACTATCGGCTTTTCTGCCAACTTTACTGCCGGCTCATCATCCAGTGGAATGTCAATAACCGCGCGGCGTCTGCGCTTAGGCTCAACCCGAACAGGTACCGCTTTGGCAGGCACCACTTTGGCAGGCGGCGGTAATCTCTTTTCATCTTCGTCATAGGGATCGTAGGCTCTGCTTTCGCGCACCTTCTCCACTACCTGACGGGGTGTGGTACGGGCAATCACCAGAATACCTGCCAAAAGCAAGATCAACAGCAAAATACAGGTGACCACACCGCTCAGCGCCATCGTGCCCAATTCTGCTATACCACCGGAGATTACACCGCCGCAGGCAAGGATTTTTCCGTCTGCCCACAGCGCGGCGAGCATCGCAGTTCCCACCTCATATTCGCGGCCACAAAGCAGCAGGTGCAGCAAACCGCCACAAAATACCGGCAGCAGCAGCGTGCAAATGGTACGGAAAATCACGGGACGACCCTTGTGACCGATCAGGTTCACGCCGGCAATGATCAGGAACAAACCCATAAACCAATAGCCATATCCCACAAGGCCCTTGATCAAATCTGCCAGCAGCGTCAGGAAGGCAGCTTCCGCCTTGAAATAGGAAACTATCACACACAATGCCAGAAAAAGGCACAGCAAGCCGCCCACAACTCTGCCCGCCGGATGGCGATTCTTAGAAGCAGGTTTCTTGCTGCGGGAGGCAGTTTTTTTTGGTTTTGTACTATTCTTTCGTGCAGCGGACATACAAAATCCTCACTTTTACTTAATGATATTCAGCACCAGGGTCAGCAGGCCCGCCGCCCAGCAATAATAGGCAAAGGCACCGAACTTACCCTTATCGGCGATCATTTTCAGCAGGCGAATACACAGATAACCCACCACAGCGGCGGTAACGACGCCCACCAGATACACAGGGACCTCTTCCCATGCAATGCCCATCTCAAAGGCATCTTTCAGGCTCAGAATTGCGGCACCAAGCACAGCAGGAATGGACAGCAGGAAAGAAAAGCGAACGGCGAACTTTCGCTCAAAGCCCATGAAGCAACCGGCAGAGATGGTCATGCCGGAGCGAGAGATGCCGGGCATGGTAGCAATCGCCTGACCGACACCTACGATCAGCACATCCAGCCATGTGGCCTTGCGCTCGTCCTTGTGTCCCTTTTTTATCATGTCGCAGGCAAAGAGCAAAAAGCCCGTCACGATCAACGCTGCGCCGATAAACACCATGTTGTTGGCAAGGCCCTGCACCTTATGCTTCACCGACAAAATAACAAACAGCGGCAGCGTACCCAGAATGATCAGCAGGATCAGACGGCGTGCAGGCGGAACGGGCGTAGGGGTGGAATGGTGCGCCAGGTCACCAATGCCGTGGAAGAACTCCACCACCATATCCTTAATATCCTGCCAGTAGGCCACGAACACGGCAAGTAATGTACCCAGATGCAGCAGCACATCAAAAAATTCAGGAATTTCGGCCTGTAAGTTCAGTAAGTTCTGGGCAATAGCCAGATGGCCGGAACTGGAAATGGGCAAAAACTCTGCGATGCCCTGAATCAATCCCAAAAGGAACGACGAAAATATACTCATTTACGGAATCTCCTCTCGTTTTCTATATAATTGCATAGAATTCCGTCACAAAACTGCGATTGGTCTTCTTGTTTTTTGTCCGTTAATGCTATATTATACCATAGCTTTGTTAGAATTACCACCCTAAAGCGATATGATTTTCGGACATAAAAAATGATAGGCCGTGCCTATCATTTTTTATATTAACCATTCATTTGTTCCAAAGCGGTCTTTGCGGCGGCCTGCTCCGCCTCTTTTTTGCTGTGGCCCTTGCCCAAACCGATCACTTCACCGTTAAGCGTCACGCAGAAAGTGAATTCCTTGGCGTGATCCGGGCCAGTGGCGCTGACCATTTCATAGTGCAGGATCTGATTGGGTTTGCGCTGGACAAATTCCTGCAGTTCCGTTTTGAAGTCGCGGCGGCGTTCCTCCACCACCTCCACACGCTCCTTATCCAGAAGCACGCGGTGGATCAGACTCCTTGCTTCCTCCATGCCACCGTCAAGATACACGGCAGCGAAAACGGATTCCGTAGCATCCGCCAAGATAGACGGGCGTTGGCGTCCGCCGCCCATTTCTTCGCCCTTGCCCAACTGCAGATAGTCGCCCAGATGCAGATTTTGGGCCACCTCGTGCAGGCTCTCTTCGCACACCAGAGCCGCTCTGATGCGGGTCAGATCACCCTCCGGCAGGTCAGGGTACTTGGCGAACAGATCGTCCGCAGTTACCAGACCCAGCACGGCGTCGCCCAAAAACTCCAACCGTTCATTGCTGCTGATACCACTGCCGCGATGTTCATTGGCATAGGAACTGTGGTACAGCGCGGCACGTAAAAGTGCCTTATCCTTAAAAGTGTAACCTAAAGATTCTTCCAGAGTATGCATTGTGTTCATCCTTTCAAAAAACCGACCCCGCGCAATGCGGGGTCGCCTTTTTTCAGTCATTGGTCTTATTATACAGATAACGCACGCAATCGCCAACGGTCTTCAGACCGGCCAGATCGTCCTCGTCGATCTCACCAATGTCGAATTCCTCCTCCATGGCCATTACCAGCTCCACCAGATCCACGGAATCAGCGCCCAGATCGTCCACAAAAGAACTTTCCATGCTGATCTCGTCGGCATCAATGGCGAACTGTTCTGCGATCAGATCTTGCATCGTTTTGAAGATGTCCTCCATCGTCATGAAGTATTCTCCTCCTTTCGGTCTTCTTTGTCTTGCAAAATAATACGGCAATTAAAAGGCTCTGTCAATACCTTTTATTCTTTTTCTACTTTCATCAGTTCGATATTCTCTTCAATATCAGCAATGATACCGCTCTCGGCAAACTGTTTTGCCTGCGCCACAGCATTTTCGATAGCCTCGGCATTGGAAGATCCGTGTGCCTTGATGACGGGCTTGGAAATACCGATAAAGGCCGTACCGCCCACTTTATTGGGGTCAAGTTGTGCCTTGAAAGCGTTTAGTCCCGGCATCACCAGTAAAGCCGCGATCTTAGTCAGCAGGTTCTTTTTAAAGATACCCTTGAGTGCGCTGCCGGCATAAGAGCCGATGCCCTCGATACTCTTGAGCATTACATTGCCGGAAAAACCGTCCGTCACAATAACATCGCAGCCACCCTTGATAGCCTCCTTGGCCTCAATGTTGCCAATGAAGTTCAAATGGCCCTCTGCGCCTGCCTTTTGCAGCCATTGCAGCGTTTCCTTTTGCAAATCTGTACCCTTGCTGTCCTCAGCGCCAATGTTCAGAAGGCCCACGCGAGGACGCTCAATGCCCAGTGTGCGCTTGGCATAGAAACTGCCCAGATAGGCGAACTGCACCAGATACTCCGGCGTACATTCGGCGTTAGCACCGCAGTCGATCAGCACCGCCTTGCCGGTAGTGGTGGGAATCACGGGAGCCATGGCCGCACGGCGAATACCGCGTACACGCTTGACAAGCAGCGTGGCACCGGTGAGCAGCGCGCCGGTAGAGCCGGCAGAGATAAAGGCATCGCCCTTGCCGTCACGCAGCATGGTAAGACCCACGCCCATGGAGGTATCTTTCTTGCGGCGGAACACCGTGCTGGGGTCATCACACATCTCTACCGTTTCGGATGTGTTCACGATTTCCACGCTCTGCGGCACTTCATTTGCGCCGCATTCTTTCATGGCATTCCTGATAGCATTTTCGTCACCGGTCAACACAATATCCACGCCCCAGCGCTTCTGGCCTGCCAATGCACCCTTGACGATTTCCAACGGTGCATTGTCGCCACCCATTGCATCAATAATGATTTTCATCGTGCCATGACCTCCTCACGCAAAGTGTCGATCACTGCCAGCGAGCGCTGAGACAGTTCCGCATTTTTATTGCGCTTGCCCTTGACGCGGTGGTCAAGCGGCGGAATAATACCGAAATTGATATTCATAGGCTGGAACACGCCCACAGAGGGATTGCTCACATACAAACCCAGCGCACCGATGGCGGTTTCCTGCGGGAAATCAATAGGTGCCTTGCCTTCTAAGCGCCGCGCCAGTTCCACGCCTACCAAAAAACCGGAGGCGCAGGACTCCACATACCCCTCCACGCCGGTCATCTGTCCGGCAAAGGCAATGCAGGGCTGTGACTTCAAGCGATAGTAGCGGTCTAAAAGGCGGGGCGAATCCAGATAGGTATTGCGGTGCATCACGCCATAGCGCAGAAACTGCGCATCATGCAGGGCAGGAATCATGGTAAACACGCGCTTCTGTTCCGGCCACTTCAGATGGGTCTGGAAGCCCACCAGATTGTAGATAGAGCCATCAGCATTGTCCTTGCGCAATTGCACCACCGCATAGGGATCCCGACCGGTCTTGGGATCGGGCAAACCTTTGGGCTTGAGCGGGCCAAAACGCAGAGTATCCTCGCCGCGGCGAGCCATGACCTCCACCGGCATACAGCCTTCGAAGACATGCTTGTCCTCAAAGCCGTGTACCTCGGCCTCCTGCGCGGTAGTCAGTTCCTGCCAGAAGGCCTTGTATTCCTCCTCGCTCAGGGGGCAATTGATATAGTCGGGCGTGCCCTTGTCATAGCGGGAAGCAAAATATGCACTGTCCATATTCACGCTCTCAAAACTGACAAGAGGTGCCGCCGCATCAAAGAAGTTGAGTGTATTGCCCTCGCCGAAAAGGTCCACAATCTTATCAGCCAGCGCATCGGAGGTCAGAGGGCCGGAGGCAATGACTACCTCGCCCTTGGGAATCTCCGTCACTTCCCCTTCCACTACGGTGATGTTGGGGTGATTGCGGATCTCCTCCGTGACCATGCGGGCAAAGCCGTGGCGATCCACCGCCAAAGCACCGCCTGCAGGAACGCGTGTGGCATCAGCGCAGCGGATAATCAGGCTGTCCAAGCGGCGCAGTTCCTCTTTCAGAAGGCCTACCGCATTTTCCAGTTGATCCGAGCGCAGGGAGTTGGAGCAGCAAAGTTCTGCAAAATATTCGGTTGTGTGGGCAGGTGTCATTTTCACCGGTTTCATCTCACACAGCGTTACCTGAACGCCGCGCTGCGCCAGCTGCCAGGCACACTCGCTGCCGGCAAGGCCTGCACCGATCACAGTTACATGGTTCATTCTTTATCCGCCTTTTTGGTCGTCTTTTTCGTGGTAGTTTTCTTGGCCGCCGTCTTCTTCGCGGCAGTCTTTTTGGTTGTCTTTTTGGTGCTCTTATCCTCGTCCTTCTTCGCATCGGCCGTCTTTTTCACATAACCGCGCTTCTCCTCAGGCAGGAAGTTGGCACAAGCCTCATTGATGCAATAGGGGCGCTTGTAGCCCTTGCCGGACTTTTTAAACATGGTATGTCCGCACTGAGGGCAGTCGTCCTTTACCGGTACATCCCAAGTACGGAACTCACAGGTAGCAGGCTGTGCCTTGGTAGCAGTATTATGCTCGCAGCAGTAGTAGGTGTACTGCTTACCACTGTCCTTGCCCACGCCGGTGCGCTTCATCAGTCGTCCGCCGCAAATCGGGCAGCGACCGGGCATCTGCACCACCAAAGGCATGGTGAAACTGCAATCGGGATAGCCGGGGCAGGCCAGGAACTGGCCGAATTTACCGTCACGCTCCACCAGATTCTTACCGCATACGGGGCATACTTCCTCGCTGACGGTAGGCGGAATGTTGACATATTCGCTGTTGCCGGCATCGCCCAAGCGGCTCTCAAAATCGCCGTAGAAGTCACGAATGACGCTCTTCCAGGCAACATCGCCCTCTTCCACATCGTCCAGCTTCTTCTCCATCAAAGCGGTAAACTTCAAGTCGGCAATGTCCTCAAAATACTGCTCCATCCAGCCGGTCACCGCATGGCCCAAGGGCGTGATCAACAGATATTTGCCCTCTTTCTTCACATAGCGGCGATCGAGAATTGTGGACACAGTAGGTGCATAGGTGGATGGGCGGCCAATGCCCTGCTCCTCCATGGCACGGATAAGAGTTGCATCGGTATAATGTGCGGGAGGCTGGGTGAAATGCTGATTGGACTCGAAGTCCTGCAGCGTCACGATCTCGCCCTCACTTAAGGGCGGCAAGGGAGATTCCTTCTCTTCCTTCTCATCATCACGGCTTTCCTCATATACCGCCGTGTAGCCGGAGAATTTCAACTTGCTGGCGCTTGCACGGAAACTGTGCTTACCCGCGCCGATCTCCACGCTGACGCTGTCATAGACCGCATTTTCCATCTGGCTTGCCAGAAAACGGCTCCAGATCAAGCGGTACAAGCGATACTGCTCCGGTGTCAGATCACCGCGCACCATCTCAGGTGTCAGGTTCACATTGCTGGGACGGATGGCTTCATGGGCATCCTGCGCACCGGCCTTTGTCTTGTACTGACGCGCTTTGGTGGGGCAGTAGTCCTTGCCGTAGCGGTTCTCAATAAAACTGCGGGCATCGCGCTGCGCCTCATCGGAAATACGCAGGGAGTCGGTACGCATATAGGTGATCAGACCTACGGTACCCTCGCCGGTAATATCCACGCCCTCATATAGTTGCTGTGCAATCGCCATGGTGCGACGGGGTGTCATATTCAGTTTCCGAGACGCCTCCTGCTGCATGGTGGAAGTGGTAAAAGGAGGTGAGGGTGAACGCTGCTTATCCGTGCGCTTGACGCTCTTCACTTCAAAGGGCAGCGCACGCAGTTCGTCCATAACAGCCTGCACGTCTTTCTCCGTGTGAGGCTCATATTTTTTACCGTCTTTGCCGTAATAGTGTGCCTTAAACGATGCGTTCTGCGTATTTTTCAGCAGTGCATCCAAAGTCCAATATTCTTCCGGCACAAAGGACTCGATTTCCGCATCACGGTCGTCCACCATGCGCGTGGCAACACTCTGCACACGGCCGGCACTCAGACCTCTGCGGATCTTGCGCCACATAATGGGCGAAATCTGATAGCCCACGATACGGTCAAGAATACGGCGTGCCTGCTGGGCATCCACCAGATTCTGGTCGATCTCACGGGGCTTTTCAATGCTCTCGGTTACCACCTTTTTGGTGATTTCATTGAAAGTCACGCGCTTGGCTTTTGCATCGTTCAGAGCCAGCAAATACTTCAAATGCCAGGAAATGGCTTCACCCTCACGGTCCGGGTCGGTTGCGAGATACACGTACTCGCTGCTGTCCGCCGAGCGCTTCAGGTCCTTGATAATGTCCTCTTTACCGCGAATAGGGCGATAATCCGGTTCAAAATCATTCTCCACATCCACACCGATCTTGCTCTTGGGCAGATCGCGCAGATGGCCCATGCAGGCCTTGACCTCATAGTTTGGCCCCAGATACTTGCCAATGGTCTTTGCCTTGGCAGGGGACTCCACAATGACGAGGTTTTTGTCTGCTTTTTTTGCCATAATTTATTACTCCTTCTTGATTTCCACCGTTCGCACAAAGCATCGTGCTCCCTGCTCCCAGGCAAATCCATCTATTTCCAACACAGTTAATGCCGACAATACACGGCGTACCGGCAGGCCGGTCATTTCCGCCACATCGTCCGTCAGCAGCGGCTGATCTGTGGTCAGCACCTGCATAATACTGATCTGATCATCTGTCAGCCCCTCTTCATTCCTTGTCAAGTCCAGAATCGGCAATGCCGGCTCTTTGACTGTTTCTTCTACCGCCTTGGCAGGTCTGACTGCCTCGCCACTCCCCTTCGGCATTGGCGGCAATATTTCATTACGGTTCTTCAGGCGATGGGGATAGCGGTTCTGGTATTCACTCAGTATATCCCAGCCGCAGCTTGCCAAGCCTGCGCCCTCACGGATCAGTCGGTGACACCCCACACTGTTCGGTGCATTGATGGGGCCGGGCACGGCAAACACCTCTCTGCCCTGCTCCAGCGCTGTATTTGCGGTAATGAGTGCGCCGCTTCTTTCGGGCGCTTCCACAACCACTGTGGCAAGACTCAAGCCACTGATAATACGGTTTCTTGCCGGAAAATGCCAACCCTCCGGCTCAGCCTGAGGCGGATACTCCGACAACAGTACACCCGTGGCGGCAATATCCTCATATAAGCGGGGATTTTCCGCCGGATAGACCACATCTACCCCGCCGCCCAGTATGGCCGCGGTAAAGCCGCCGGCACGCAGGGCACCACGGTGCGCCGCTGCGTCAATGCCTTTAGCAAGCCCTGACACCACGATGGCACCGGATTTGGCCATTTCAAAACCCAACTGCTCTGCCGCGCTCACGCCGTATGGTGTGCACTTTCTCGTGCCCACCACGGAAACGGTCGCCTCGTCATCGAACAAGGGCATAGAACCTTTTCCGTAGAGCAGAATGGGCGGGTCGTAGATGTTACGCAGCCGTGCGGGATAGGTCGTATCGTCCATGGTCAGTACAAACAGTTCCTTGCCGGCACAGTCTGTCAGTATACGTTCTGCGCGCTCCATCGATTTATCCGCCAGCAACGCCGCCTGCGACCTACCAAGACCCTCGATTTGTAAATATTCATCCCCGTCGGCATAGAAAATATCCTCCGGTGAGGTAAAATGCTCCAAGAGCAGCAATTTACTGCGATTGGTCAGCGCCGGCATAGAGGCCAGCCAGACCCAATATTTCAATGCCGCCACGCTGATTCACTCCTTATCGGTAGACTTCCCACAGCAATACGGTTGCCGCAATCGCCGCATTCAGCGACTCACAGCGCTCGCTCATGGGAATGCGGATCGTCTTGTCGCACAAAGCCAACACTTCTTCTGTCAGGCCACGTCCTTCGCTGCCGATTGCCAGCGCCGCGCGGGTATAATCCACGTCACGGGCATCTAGCGTGTCCTCACGCAGTGCTGCACCGTATAGGGGTAATTCGCTATTCACCAGCAGTTCGTGCATTTCACGGGCATTACATTGCCAGACGGGGCAGCGGAACACCGCGCCCATGGAGGCACGCACTGTTTTGGCACTGTAGGGGTCGGCACATCCGGCAAGCAGCAGCAATCCATCGCAGTCGAATGCATCTGCCGTGCGCCAGATCGTACCCACATTGCCGGGATCCTGCACACCGTCAAGCACCATGTAATGTTTGCCGGTCAGTTTTTCCGGCAGTTTCTTATCGGGCAGGCGGCAGGTAAACAGCACGCCCTGCGGGGTCTTCATCGGCGAAATGGAAGCCATCACGTCCTGCGGCACCTGCACGCAGCGTATGGCTTTGTCAAGGACTGGCAGTTCATCGGGGTCCGTGCAGACCACTGTACAGACCTCAGCCTTCCATAAAAGCGCCTCGCGCAGCAGCTTGGGACTGTCACACAAAAACTCACCCTTCTGCCGACGATAACTTCCTGAGGAGGACAGTTTGCGTATATGGGTCATCAGCGGATTGGTGCGGCTGGTGATCGTTTCCATTGTTATCCTCCTCTCATATTTTGACAGAACAAGCTGACCCAGTAAAAACTGGGTCAGCTTAATATCAATACATCTTTGCGCCGGCAGGAATATGGTTGTCCAGCATCAGCAGATGCAGTTTTTCCTTGCCCTCTTCCTGATGGACGGCAGAAATCAGCATGCCGCAGGAATCAATACCCATCATAGGACGAGGAGGCAGATTGGTGATAGCAAGCAGCGTCTTGCCTACCAGTTCTTCCGGCTCGTAGTATTCGTGGATACCGGAGAGAATAATGCGATCCGTACCGGTGCCGTCATCCAAGGTGAACTGCAGCAGTTTCTTGGACTTCTTCACAGCCTCACAGGCCTTAACCTTGACAGCGCGGAAATCGGACTTAGAGAACGTATCAAAGTCCACAAAATCGGCGAACAAAGGCTCGATCTCCACCTTGCTAAAGTCGATCTTTTCCTCTGCCTTAGGCTCGCAGCAGCAGGTGACACCCTCCTCGGGGCAGCACTTTTCTGCCGGTTTGTCAGCTTTAGGCTGATCCAGTGGCTTCATGGTCGGGAACAAAATCACATCGCGGATGGAATCGGTGCCGCAGAGCATCATGGCGCAGCGGTCGATACCGAAGCCCAGGCCGCCCGTGGGAGGCATACCGTATTCCAGAGCCAGCACGAAATCATCGTCCATCATGTCAGCTTCATCATCGCCGTTGGCGCGCTTGGCAGCCTGTGCCTTGAAACGCTCATACTGGTCGATGGGGTCATTCAATTCAGAGAAAGCGTTACCCATCTCGCAGCCGCAGATGAACATCTCATAGCGTTCGGTCAGATGGGGGTCAGCGGGACTGCGCTTTGCCAGAGGAGAAACCTCAACGGGATACATGGTGATAAAGGTAGGCTGCACCAAGGTCTCCTCCACCTTCTGGTCAAAGGTTTCGTACAGAGCATTGCCCCACTTGTTATCCACGCCTTCCATGTCAACGCCCACGCTCTTTGCCAGTTCCACAGCGGCGGCATCGTCGCCCTCAATGGCCATAAAGTCAGCGCCGGTCACTTCCTTGACGGCATCAGCCATGGTCTGACGCTTCCAAGAGGGGGTCAGATCGATCTCATGACCCAGCCAGGTCACCTTGTAGGTACCCAGAATTTCCTGAGCGGCACCGGAGAGAATACCCTCCAGAATGTCCATCATGCCGTCCAGATTGGTGAACGCCTGATACAACTCGCAGGTGGTGAATTCGGGGTTATGCTTGGTGTCCATACCTTCGTTACGGAAGATACGTCCCACCTCGTACACGCGCTCCATGCCGCCCACGATCAGGCGCTTGAGGTGCAGTTCGGTAGCAATACGCATATACATATCAATGTCCTGCGCGTTGTGGTGGGTAATAAAGGGACGGGCATTGGCGCCGCCGGAAATGGTATTGAGGATGGGAGTCTCCACCTCCATAAAGCCATGGGAATCCAGATACTTTCGCACAAAGCTGACAAATTTTGAGCGCACGGCAAAGGTGCGGCGCACCTCGGGATTCACGATCAAATCCACATAACGCTGACGGTAACGGGTC
>JAZLIB010000143.1:0-6813 GCA_045617185.1 Vescimonas sp. | reverse complement strand
AAGGATGTTGTCAAGGCTGAAATCGACATCCTCAAGGAAATGGGCGTGGAGTTCAAGTGCGGCGTGGAAGTCGGCAAAGATGTGACCATTGATGAACTGCGCGCTCAGGGCTTCAAGGGCTTCTTTGTGGCTGTAGGTCTGCAGAGCGGCGGCAAACTGAATATCCCCGGTGAGGATGCCGAAGGCATCATGGCCGGTATCGATTTCCTGAAGAACGTCAACATTGGCGGCGGCCAGCAACTTAAGGGTAAGATCGTTGTCATCGGCGGCGGCAATATCGGCGCTGATGTGGCTCGTACTGCTGTTCGCAGCGGCGCTGAGAGCGTGACGCTGTACTGCCTGGAAGGTTATGATGAAATGCCCATGGGCGAGGAAGACCGCAGCGCCTGTGAAGCGGACGGTATCACCATCCGCGCCGGCTGGGGTCAGACCGAAATCGTAGCAGATGGCGGAAAGTGCGCCGGCATTAAGTTCCGCAAGTGCGTCAGCGTGAAGGACGCCGAAGGCCGCTTTGCTCCCGTATTTGACGATGCTGTCACTGAGGAGGCTGAGTGCACCACCGTACTGTACTGCATCGGTCAGAAGGTGGAGTGGAAGGATCTGCTCAAGGGCAGCAATGTCCAGCTCAATCGCAATGGTACGGTCAAGGCAGACGCTGTGACCTATCAGACCGCACAGCCCGACATCTTCGTAGGTGGCGATGTGTACAGCGGTCAGAAGTTCGTCATTGATGCCATTGCAGCCGGCCGTGAGGGCGCAGTATCCCTGCACCGCTTTGTCAACGAAGGTCAGTCTTTGACTATTCACCGTAATACCCGCCAGTTCGTGGAACTGGATAAGAAGAATATCGTACTGCCCGCCGAAAGTTTCAAGAAGCCTGCCCGTGCCGTGGCCGGTGTGGATCAGGCCAAGGTCAAGACCATGTGCGATGAGCGCAAGACCTTCACCGAAGAGCAGATCAAGGCTGAGGCTTCCCGCTGCCTGAGCTGCGGCCGCAGTGTGGTGGATCCCAACAAGTGCATCGGCTGCGGTATCTGCACCACCAAGTGCGAATTCGATGCCATCCACCTGAGTCGTGAGTTGCCCGAGTGCTCCAAGATGATCGTTGCCGAGGATAAATTGAAGGCCATCGGTGCCTATGCTGCCAAGCGTGAGATCAAGATCATCAAGAAGGCACTGAAAAAGTAAACGATCAACGCATTTTAAGAAAAGTAGGCATGGTCTTTACCATGCCTACTTTCCAAAATGAAACGGAAAGGACACTTATGCACGAGCTGAGTATTGTCACCTATGTGATCAAGCAGGTGGAAAAACTGGCGGTGGAGCATCAGTTGACACAGATCCAGTCGGTCACGCTGGAGTTTGGCGAGGTTTCCGGCATTGTGCCGGAGTATCTGGTGGACTGCTGGGACTGGTATGCAAAAAAAACACCTACCATTCAGGGCTCCAAACTGCGCTATGAGATCATTCCTGCGGTTACGTGGTGCAACAACTGTAAGAAAACCTATCCCACTGTGCAGTACGGTAAGACCTGCCCCCATTGCGGAAGCGGCGAAACCTGGCTGCAGCAGGGAAACGAGATGAACATCAAGGAAATAGAGGCGTGTTAAGTAATTAGGCTTAACACCATAATACATAAAAAGGGGAAAGAGAAACGCATGAAAGATCTGAAGCATTTGATCTATTTTGAAAATCTCCTGGAAGATGCCAACAACGAACTGATTCAGCAGGCGCAGAAAGAGGGTAAGAAGTGTGTCGCTTATGTGTGCGAGAACACGCCGGAGCCGCTTTTGAATCTGGAGGGGACGTTCTCCACACGTCTCCGTGCGCCGCGTACAGGTTCCATGGAGATGAGTACTTATTATCTGACGAGCTTCCTCTGTGAGTATACCCGTGCGCTGTTGGAGCGTGCCATTGAGGGCGGGTATAACTTCGCTGACTGCATCGTTACGCCGGACGGCTGCTCTATGCTCAACCGCTGCGTGGAGAACATGGAACTGCTGCAGACCATGGGCAAGGACAAAGAGAAGTTCTTCTATGAGTACATGGAAATTCCCATGAAGGCCGACGATAACGGCTTGAATCTCTATGTGCTGCAGTGCAAGAACCACATTTTGAAGCCATTGAACGAGAACTACGGCATTGATACATCTGATGCCGCCATCCGTAAAGCGGTTGCAGAGCACAACCGTGTGTGTGAACTGATCCGCGCCATCGGCGATTTCCGCAAGGAGGAAAATCCCCGCATCACCGGTTATGAGTTCCACATCATCACGCTGGCTACCTATGTGGCACCCAAGTACCTGCTGATCGACAAACTGGAGGAAACGCTGGAGGAACTGAAGACTCGCGAACCGGACGAGAAGAAACAGCGCGCCCGTGTGGTAGTGGTTGGTTCCGAGGTGGACGATGTGGACTTCATCAAACTGGTGGAGGATTCCGGCGCCTATGTCTGCGCTGACCGTTTCTGCTACGGCAGCCTGCCCGGCAGAAATCCCATCGTACTCAATGACGAGGAGGACGCTCTCACTCAGGTTTGCCGCCAGTATATGTACCGCGGTCAGTGCCCGCGCTATATGAACAAGGACAAGATGATCGGTCGCCGTGCCTACGTCAACGACCTTGCCAAGGAATACCACGCTGACGGTATTATCTATGAGCAGATCAAGTTCTGCGATCCGTGGGCTTATGAGCGTATGATCGGCTCTCATGTCCTGCGTGAGGAGTACGGTTATCCCGTGCTGTCCGTTGACCGCCCCTATAACATTGGCGTGTCGGGTCAGATGCGTACCCGTATTCAGGCATTTGTGGAGAGTATGGAGATCAAAAAGATTCAGGGAGGTGCACAGTAATGGCAAAGGAAATCGGCGCCGATCGTTTAGGCGATTTTTATACCAACGGTAAAGTCCGCAATCGCCGTGAGTGGCGCGGCTTGAAGGACACCATGTACGATTACTCACGCTGGCTGGGTATTATGCTGACGTTGGGTAAGTTTGTTGCCAAGCCCCGCAATGTGAAGGCAATGCTGCGTTATCGTTGGATGGCCAACTATCTGGCCGTGCCCATGATGGTGGACCGTCATACTCAGGGCCTGCGTCAGGAATATCTGCGCATGGCGCATATCGAGCAGGACCTGGTTGTGAAGGATGTGGCCAAGCTGCTGGACAACATCTTCCGCGGCGACCGCCGTATCGGCAATGACACGGAGTTTTCCAAGAAGGTCGTTCTGGTGGACGAGAACGAAATGACCGCCGTGATGATGGGCTTCCCCACCTTGAAGGGTCTGAGCCGCGAAACAGTGTCCACCTACGTTCCCGTGCTTTTGAATCAACGCGCGGCCTGCCACTATATCGATGTGGCGCAGGAGTTCGGTCTTGCCGGCGATGTGTGCCCCATGCCTGAAACCGAAGCCGGTGTGTCCATTGACGATGATGCGCCTATTCTTGGTGCTTGCGCCGTACAGTGCAACACTACCTGCGATGGTTCGCTATTGAGTAACGGTATTATCTCTCGCCGTCTGGAGCAGGAGGACGGTATTCCTTGCTTCCAGCTGGCTGCACCCTTGCGTCACCGCGAGGACGATGTGCAGGATTACGCAGCGCAGGAGATTCGTAATGCCATCGCTTTCATCGAAAAGCATACCGGTGAGAAGTGGGACTGGAATTACTATTTCGAGTGCGCCAAGCGTGTCAATTTTGCCACCGAGTGCCGCTTGAACTGGCTGGATATGAACAAGACCGATTATCCCCAGATTTTCGGCTCCAATCTGGCGCTTTATACCGAAACCAACTATATGGCCATCTGCGGTAAGGTCAAGGAATTCGAAGATGCTGACCGCAAACTCACCAAGCTGGCAGAGCAGGCCTACGCCGCCAAAAAGCGTGCTGCCAAGGAATACCGCCACCGTGCCATCGTGTGGGGCGTGCAGTCCCATTACTACATGGACTTCCTGCTGTGGCTGCAGAACTGCTGGGGCATTGTGCCGCTGACGGATATGCTGTCCATGGTGTCCACCAGAAAGCTGGCTACCGACAATACGCCCGAGGGCAGGGAGCAGGCTATCTACGATATGGCATGGCTGACCGAGAACATGATCATGCGTAACCGTACCCACGGCGGCTATAAGGTGCTTCTGAACGAGCTGTGGGAGTACTGTCAGGAGTTCAACGCTGATATGGTCATTTTGTGGGAGCACATGAGCTGCAAGGCACTCAACGGTATGCACGGTCAGTTCGAGGAAAAGGCACGCGAATTAGGTATTAATCTGGTTTGGGTCACTCACGATCTGTTCGATCCCCGTGTGGTGTCCCGTCAGGGCGTGCGTGAGCAGATCAACAGCTACATGCGCACCGTCATGCGGGAAGAACCCATTGATCCTACTTTGGAAGTCCTGCCCGATGAGCAGTCCTGGTAAGTGAGAAAGGAGAAAACGACCATGTCAAAGTTTTGTAAGATTTTTCTCAAGCTGCTGCTTGTAGTTCTGGCGCTGTTTGCCGGAACATTTACGGTGTATTTCTTCAATCTCGATATGAAGCTGACCGCTCTGATTGAGCCGTGGCTCTTAAAGCACTACGATAAGATCGAGCGCGACACACACCTGTAATACGATCAAGAAAACCGCTGATATCTCAGCGGTTTTCTTCTTGCTTGCCCAACGGGGAAAAGTGTGGTAAAATGTTACGCAGAATGATTTTTCGGGAGAAATGTGAAAATGACCGATTATTTTGCAACAACACTATCTAATGATGAGATCCGTGGCATCAGCAGTATAGGTCTGGCCCATTTGGGCGATGCTGTGTATGAGCTGTTGGTGCGCACCTATCTCTGTGCCCACGGAAAAGCCACCGGTAAGGGACTGCACCGCGCCACTATCGAACTGGTCTGCGCTCCCAAGCAGGCGGAATTGGCAGAGCGTATTCTGTCTCTGCTGACGGAGGAGGAGAGCGCCGTATTCAAACGCGGTCGCAACGCCAATGTCCATTCCGTGCCGCAGCACGCCAGCCGCGCCCAATACCAGCAGGCCACGGCGCTGGAGGCATTGTTTGGCTGGTTATACTTAAACGGCAAAAAGGCACGTATCAACGAATTGTTCAACATCATGATGGAGGAGTAAGATGCCACTTGACGCTATATGCCTGCGCGCTGTTGTAGGTGAGATCGCGCCGCAGATCGAGGGCGCACGAATTGAAAAGATTCAGCAGCCTGCCCGGGATCAGGTGATCTTGCTGCTGCGCGGCAACCGCCGGCTGCTCCTTAATGCAGGTGCCAACCAGCCTCGTATCCATCTGACGAAGCAATTACGCGATAATCCGTCCCAGCCGCCGATGTTCTGCATGCTGCTGCGTAAGCACTTATCAAGCGGCCGCATTGTGTCGCTGACGCAGGAACCGCTGGAGCGTGTGGTAACGCTGCAGATCGAGGCCACAGATGAAATGGGGGAGCAGAGTGCATTTCATCTTATCTTAGAGGCCATGGGCCGGCATTCCAACTTGATTCTGACCGACCGCGATAACCGCATCATCGACTGTATGCGCCGTGTGGATTTTGAAATGTCGCAGGAGCGGCAGGTACTGCCGGGTCTATACTATCATCTGCCGCCTAAGCAGGGGAAACTGTCGCCGCTGGATATCGACAGGGACGGCTTTTTGCAGTTACTGTCGGCGTGTCCTATGGAACGGCAGGCAGACAGTTGGCTACTGGATACTTTTACCGCCATTTCGCCCCTTGTTGCCCGGGAAATCGTGTACCGCACCTGCGGATCCACCGATGCGCGTGTATTTGAGGTGGGGCAGAAGCTGTGGGACAGCTTTTCTGCATGGCAAAATGGTGTAAAAGGAAACAGCTTTACACCGATTGTTATTAAAAAGGATAAGAAGTATTCCGACTATTCTTATATGTCCGTGGGACAGTATGGCAGCTATACGGAAAGCGAAAGCTGCGACAGTTTTTGCGCCATGCTGGATACGTTCTATGAGGGCCGTGAGCAAGCAGAACGGGTACGGCAAAAGGGGCAGGATCTGACAAAAGCCGCTACCAATGCCCGCGACCGTGTGCGCCGCAAAATCGCTTTGCAGGAAAAGGAATATGCCCAGACGCAGGATCGTGACCATCTGCGGATCTGCGGCGAGTTGATTACCGCCAATCTCTACCGTATGGGTCGCGGTGCGTCAGTTTTACAGGCGGAGAATTACTATGAAGACGGCTGTCCCACGGTGGAGATCCGTCTGGATCCTCGGCTGAGTCCGCAGGAAAATGCGGCGAAATATTTCAAGCAGTACACCAAGGCCAAAACCGCGGAGAAAATGTTGGCTGAGCTGTTGGCCAAAGGCAAGAGAGAGCTGCAGTACCTTGAAAGCGTGGTGCAGGAAATTCAGTTGGCAGAGAGTGAGCAGGATTTCAACGATATTCGCGCCGAGTTGACCGAGGGCGGCTATCTGCGAAGTCACGGCAAAAAGCAGAGCGGCTTCCAGCGTGCATCTCGTCCCCGTGAATTTCGTTCGACCAACGGATTGCGTATTTTAGTAGGGCGCAACAACCGTCAAAACGATAAACTGACGGGGAAAGATGCCGACAAGCGGGATATCTGGCAGCATACACAGAAAATCCACGGCAGCCATGTAATTCTATGTACCAACGGCCAGGAACCGGACGAGCAGAGCCTTGTGGAGGCGGCCTCGCTGGCTGCCTACTATTCGCAGGGGCGCGAGAGCGGCAAGGTGACGGTGGACTATACGCCGGTAAAATTCGTTAAAAAGCCAGCCGGCAGCCGTCCGGGCATGGTGGTGTATACTACCTATCAGACCATGATGGCAC
>JAZLIB010000142.1:0-2862 GCA_045617185.1 Vescimonas sp. | reverse complement strand
GCGTACATAGAACGCAGCATGGAAGCCTCACGGTTTTCACCGCTGGCCTCACCGTAGAGGGCGAAGGTGATGGCATCGAAGATCGTGGTCTTACCTGCGCCGGTATCTCCGGTAATAAGATACAGACCGCTGTCGCCCAATTGCTCTAAGGGTAACTCCACTCTGCCCGCATAAGGGCCGAATGCCGAAACAGTCAATTTAATTGGTTTCATGCCCGGCCCTCCCATATCTTCTCGATCAGTTCCTGCGCGAAGTGCTTCTGCTCCTCGTTCATGGGCTGATTGTTCTGTTTTTCGTAAAACTCTTCAAATAACTCCAGCTGCGTTTTCTGTTCCATCGCCTCTGCCGCATCTATATAGCTCAACTGTCGGGTTCGCTTGTTGTCATAGTCCAGCGACATCACATTGGGATAGATGGCACGCAATTTGCCGATGGCATTGGGGATATCCTCTTCGTCCGTCAGCGTGATATACAGATAGTCGTCCGTAGCCGTGCCCTCATAGTAACTGCGGGCGGTCAGTTCCATATAACTGCCGCGGATCCTACGCAGGTCGTGCTTGGGTATCAGCGGTACGGTACGCACCGACACGTTGCCCTTTTCCTGCAACTCCACAACGGTGACAGACTTCTCATGCTCCGCCTCGGACGCAGAATATTTCAGCGGCGTACCGCAATAGCGCAGTGTTTCCCTGCCGATATTCTGTGGGCCATGGATATGACCCAGTGCCACGTAGTCAAAGCCGTCAAATACCGCAGCGTCCACGTTGTCCGAGCCGCCTACGGAGATCTCCTCCGACTCCGAGCGGGTCGCGCCGGTGACAAACTGATGGGTGATCAGCACATTGCGCACGGTGTTATCCACCTGCATATTCTCAATCGCCGTAGCAAGTGCATCGGTATAGGTAGCGATCTCCTCCTCGGGAAAATAGCGGCGCACATGGGCAGGCTTGATAAACGGCAGCATATACACCTTCACCGCGCCGTATTCGTCCTGCAACGTCACGGGTTCTACTGCGCCGCAATAGACCGGCGACATATAGACACCGCTGCGCTCCATCAGTCGACCACCGAAGGCAATGCGCTCAGGGCTGTCGTGGTTGCCGCTGATGACAAACACGGGGATCTGACGCTTCGCCAGTTTGCAGAGAAAGTCATCAAATAATTGCACCGCCTCCGCCGAGGGGACAGACTTATCGTAAACGTCACCGGCGATCATAACACCGTCTGCCTTTTCCGCATCGATGATCCGAAGAATTTCCGTCAGGATATAGGCCTGATCGGGCAGCATATTGAATTCGTTGACGCGCTTGCCTAAGTGCAAGTCAGATAAATGCAGTAATCTCAAAGGTTATCCCACCTATCGTATATCTCGTTATGTATATGGTAGCACAGTTTGCTCAATTACGCACTACCATCTTCTCGCACAGTTTGTAAATCCAGTCTTTCCGTGCGATGGTGTCAATCCACTCCTGCGGCATCTGCTCTATGCCGTAGTAAATCCCCGCCAGACCGCCGGCGATGGCGGCCACAGTATCGGTGTCCAGTCCCAGATTCACCGCCTTGAGTGTGCAGGCTTCGTAACTGTCGGTGGTAATCAGCGACCAAATGGCGGCCTCCAGCGTATCCACCACGTAGCCGGTGCTGCGGATATCGTCCTCTTTCACCGCGGCAAAACACTCAAGGTCGGATAGGCGGCTATAATAAGACAGTTCCGCAGAGTTCGTCCCCCTCTCGGCATAGAACGCCCAGCCGTCCGTCATGCTCTTTTGCAAAAGGTCGATCAGCGGCGTGTTGCCCTCATTGTCAAGAATACCTGCCACCATGAAATAGTAAAGGCCGCAGGCAATCTTGCTGCGCAAATGCGCATGGGTCAGCGCGGACACATCGTGAATCATGTCGATAGCCGCCTTGCGGTCCATCTTGCCCGCTTTCTCCTGCTCGTAGCAGTAAAGACACGCGGGCATAATGCGCATCAGCGAGCCGTTCCCGTTATCGTGCGCTGACGCACCACCGCAGGCGGTCACATCTTTATCCCGCACATAGCGGCAAATGGCCTGACGGGTACCGCGGCCCACATCAAATGTATCGCCATAGGGCGTGTAGACACCGTGATTGAGCCATGCGGTGAACTTTTCCATGATATCGGGCAGCACCACCGCCTTTTTCTCGCTCAGGCTATCCAACAGCGCCAGCGTCAGACTGCTGTCATCTGTCCAACTGCCCGCCGGCAGGTTGAATGTGCCGAAACCGCGCATATCTGTCACCGGATCATTTTGCAGCTCCCATCTATCCAGAAATTCTACGGGGCAGCCGAGGGCATCGCCCACCACTACGCCGAAAATACCGTCTAACCATTTATTCTTCATCAATTTTCGCCCTCCTCTTCCTCAAACATCATCAACTCTTCCTCTTCTTCCTCGCGGCGCTGACGCTCCTCATCGGTTTCCTCACTCTTTTTGCGAAACCAGCCCATAAACTTTTCCCCCTCTTACTTATGATGGCGCTTTTTGTAATCCTCCTCAATGGCATCGCACCAGTCGTCTGCCAGTTTGGGTGCGGCGCTCTTGCAGGCACGGAATCCGGTGACGGCGGCGGAGAGCACTTCGTAGTTCAGCTTGGTGCCCTCGCTGTCACACACGAAGTTGACGGCGCGGTCCTTGGAAATGCCGAAATGTCCTGCCGTTTCGATGGCATCCATGTTGGCACCGAGGAACAGAAACTCCCAGTTGTATTTCTCCTTCTGACGCTCCACCATCTTACGCACGCGGTCATAGTCGTAACGGCGGCTGGCATTCTCCATACCGTCGGTGGTGATGATGAACAGCGTCTTTTCGGGACGGTCCTCCTCACGGGCGTACTTGT
>JAZLIB010000141.1:0-2945 GCA_045617185.1 Vescimonas sp. | reverse complement strand
TTGACGGCGTTTTTGCCTACTTTTTCCGCTGATGGAAAAAGTAGGCCCCCGGAGGGAATCAAAAGAAAAACATCTTCAATGGCAAAAAGTCACCCGCCGGAGGCGAATATAAAAAATCAAAATGCCCCGCCAAATCCCAATTTGTCAAACTAATAAAATAACCCGCCGATGAGATCTTTTCCCTCTTCGGCGGGTTGTGTTTTGATAAATACTTCCCTATGCACCGTTCTTGTTGAACGGCGTTTTTTCGTTTCAGTCCTTGCTGGGAATATAGGTAGCAATGGCAGAGGCGAAGTTGGACAGAGGCATGGTCTGCAGCGTCACGCGCCCCGGACCGGTAACCACGGTGTTGAACAGACCCTCGCCGCCGAACAGTACATTCTTCACGCCCTTGACAGACTGAATGTCCATCGAGCAGGTATCACTCATCATAGCGAGGTTGCCGGTATCCACGATCAACTGCTGGCCGGGTCGCAGTTCATACTCTACAGCAGAACCGTCGATCTCCAGAAATGCCAGACCGTGACCGCTGAGTTTCTGCATAATGAAACCCTCCCCGCCGAAGAAACCGGCGCCCAGTTTCTTCTGGAAGAACACGGACAGTTCCACACCGCTGGTAGCTGCCAGGAAGGACGCCTTCTGTGCCACGATGGGATGGTCGGGGGTCACTTCCACCACGCGAATCGCACCGGGGAAACTGGAAGCAAAGGCGATCATACCGGGGCCGCCCTTAGCGGTATAGATATTGCGGAACATAGACTCGCCGGAGAATATGCGGCCAAATGCCTTGCCTAAACCGCCGGCCGAGGTCTCCATCTGCATATTGGGGCTCATCCACACCATGGAGCCGCGCTCGGTAATCATGCTTTCGCCTGCTTCCAGTTCGCAGATGACGACGGGCATGGGTTCGCCCTTGATTTCATATTTCATAATTTTTTCTCCTTTATCAAATGATGGATTGTTTGTATCATTGCCTGTCGGTTTTGTCTACCGCCAAATAATTCTCCAGTATCTCCGCGGCGCTGCCCACCAGTTCCGCGCAGGGACGACTCTGATAATACTGCTCCGTCCGCATCTCAGGGGTGGGATCGTCATGTTTTTGCTGCAATCCCAGCAATTCACGGCATACGATAGCACCGTTCTGTGCCTCAAATGCCTTGGCAAGATTCTGCACAAGTGTATAGTGATTTACCTTTACACTCCCACTTTCCGGACCCTCATAGCCGCGGAGCAGTCCTGCCACCATGCTCATACCCGAAACCGCACCGCACACCTCACGCAGCCGCCCGATCCCGCCACCAAAGGAGCAGCTCATGCGGGATAAAGTGGCCTCATCTACGTCTACAAGGTCTGAAAACGCCAGCACCACCGACTGCGCACAGTTATAGCCCTCGCAAAACAGTGCCATGGCTTTTTCCTTACGTGTCATGTATTTCTCCTTTACACCTTATCTTCTCGATCACCGCGCTGATCAGCAGCGCCACCGTGGCGCCGATGGCCACTGTACCTACGCCAAGCGCCACAAATCCCATCATATATTTGGCAGAATGATTGGCCAGCACCTCGCACGCGGCATATACCGCCGCACTGATGAGTGCGCCGATGAGGTTCGCTTTGGGCAATTTCAGTTTCATGCCAATGGTACGTCCCAGAATTAGTCCGATTACCATAAAGATCACACTGTCGGATTCAAACATCTCCTGCAATATTGGAAAATGGGACATATTTCTCCCCTCCCGTTTATTGGTTTATATTATTGTAGCATAGACGGTGAAAAAAAGAAAGCCGCCTTTTGTGCTATACTGCAAATCTGTCCGTCTGATCTCCCTTTATCGTCACCACACAAAAAAGGAGAATACCCTCAGGTATCCTCCTTTTTATCATTATTTTGTGATCTTCACAGTCTTGGCGGCACTCCAGTTTGAATAGTATTTTACGCCATCAAGTAACTGATAGCCGCGCACATAGACCGTACAACTACCGCCCTTGGTCAGGTTATTAAGCACCGTACTGACGGTAGCATTATCCTTAACGGTTACCGTCTTAGCTGTATCTCCGATTTTATAATATACCTGATACCCGGTGGCTTTGGCATTACGGTTCCATGTCACCGTCACGGCACCGGCGCTGCTATTGGTGAGCGAAGCAATGGTATGGCGCATCAGGCGCACCGTCTGCACTCCGGCCTGATGGGAACTTCTGTTGTCACCTGAATAAGCGCGTACTGTATAAAAATACTGCGCACCGTTCTGTGCATCGGTATCCGTATAACTGACAGTAGATCTGGTCTTGATTCTGGCGATGATCGCCCAACTGCTGTCCGGAGTCTTACGGTAGACATAGTACCCCGCAGCACCGTCAATTTTATCCCACTTTACTTCTACGCCCTTAGTGTTGTTAGCCGTTGTGACAGCGGGCTGGGCTAAATAGAAAACGCTCTTACCCACGGCATCGTAACTGCTGGTATACGCTTTCCCGTCCTCGCTGATACAGCGAACAGTAAAGGTGTAGTTTGTTCCGGAGGTCAGTCCGGCAGCCTCAAAACTGGTGTTCTTGGTATTGCCCAGACCGATCCAGCCACCCTTAGGGTTCTTGCGGAATACACGGTACTGCGCCGCGCCGTCAACGGCGTTCCACTTCACCGTCACGCCCTTGGCACTGTTGCTGACGCTTGTGATGGTCGGTACTGCCACATACGTGATATTCTTGCCGGCAGCATCATAGCCACTGGTATAACTCTTACCATCGGCGCTGATGCAGCGAACGGTAAAGGTATACTTCGCGCCGGAAGTCAGTCCGCTGGCCTCAAAACCGGTGTTCTTGGTATTGCCCAGACCGATCCAGCCGCCGTTGGGATTCTTGCGGAATACACGGTACAGCGCTGCGCCGTCCACGGCGTTCCACTTCACCGTCACGCCCTTGGTGCTGTTGCTGACGCTTGTGAT
>JAZLIB010000140.1:0-4723 GCA_045617185.1 Vescimonas sp. | reverse complement strand
GAGCCGGGTTGGTACGCAGCAAGCAAGGAGACCGTTGCTTTCTTTATGGATCCCCGCAATTATTTGATGGACGGAACCTGCATCGCATTTGAATTGCTGTCCGGCAACAGTTCTGTTACCCACGCGCAACTCAAAAAGGTGCTTTCTGATTGCAGATGGGCCACCAATACCATTATCGATGAGTTTTTGGAAGCCGGTAAAGAAGCCGATGTAAACCCCATTTATTTGGCAGTAAAGGCTCGTAATGAACTGGGTACTTCTGCTACCAGAAATGCCAGCGGCTATGAAGTAGATGGAAAGAAATACTATAATTTCTTCAACATTGGCGCTTATGGCGGCAGCGACCCCAACTACAACGGCATTCTGTACGCCAAGAAGCAAGGTTGGGATACCAGTTATAAAGCACTGTTGGGCGGCGCGGAATTTATTGCGTCTTCCTATATTGCATCCGGTCAGAATACACAGTATCTGCAGCGGTTCAATCTGACCGACAGCAGCACCTACACGCACCAGTATGCTACCAACATCCGCTATGCTTACATTGGCGGTTGGGGTACATATCTTTCTTATCAGAACAACAATCTGCTGGATATGCCTTTGGTACTGTCTATACCGATTTTTGACGGTATGCCCGCACATACCAAACTTCCCACCAGCAATCACGAAGATGAATATACGCCTTCGCAGGAACCGGATTCCGGCTCTGATTCTGATTCCGGTAATGATCCCGGTTCCAAGCCCGATCCCAAACCCGAAACTAAGCCTGAACCCAAGCCTGAAAAACCCGTTACCTACGACTATGTCAGCAAGTTGAACCTGTCGCTCAGCAGTTCCTACGTATCCGGTTTCCAGGTGGGTACAACGGTGAGCGACATTGCCGCCAGTGTTAAGGCTATTAACAGCAAAGCCACGGTCACCGTAAAGGACAGCAAGGGCAAGGCAGTCGCCAATTCCGCTGCTATCGCCACGGGATATGTATTGAGCATCACCGACGGCGTGGGCACAAAGACATATACCTGCGTGATATACGGCGATGTAAACGGGGACGGAATGATTGCCGCCACCGGTCTTCTGGCCGTGAAGCGGCATATTCTGAAAACCAAAACGTTGAGCGGTGCCTATGCAAGAGCGGCAACAATTACCAGCGATAAAATTGCTGCCACCTCTTTGTTAGCCATTAAAAAAGATATTCTGGGCACAGCGAAAATCGCACAAAAATAAGGGAGGTATCTATCTATGAAACACTTTTGCAAAAAAACGATAACGTGCCTCTGCTTGATCTGTGCACTTCTGGCTGGTCTGGTTCAGAGCGCCTTTGCCGCCGGCATTTCCGTTTCTGCCGGTCAAGGCAGTGTCAGTGTTGGTGATACAGTAGCCTTTACCATTACTGTCCCTGAAGGCAGTGAGGCATGGACATACAGCGTCAGTTATTCCGGCAACCTCACGCTGGAATCCGGTGTATTAGATCCTATGGGATTCCAAGGCGACAGTCGTTCCAATACCCTGATTTTCCGCGCTAATGATGTCGGTACCGGCGAGGTATCTATCGGTGCCGGTTCCTACTGTGTCAACGGCACGGATTATGGCGCCTCAGGTTATGACAGCGTTTCCATCGTAGCTGCCTCTGACCCCTCTGACGGTTATCACCACGAAGAATATAATAATGATAATGACAACGACGATGACGATGGCAATGGCAATAACAACAACAATAATGATAATGACAAGAATAAAGAGCCCAGCAAGAGCACTAACTCTGCATTGGCCGATCTGTCTGCCGACAAGGGAAAATTGACCCCTGCCTTTGACTCGGGCATTACCGAGTATAAACTCTCGCTGCCGGTCAAAACGGAGAAAATCACCCTCGCCGCCACGCCCTCCGACTCTACTGCCAAGGTATCCGGCGACGGAGAAATTGCCGTGAAGCCCGGAGAAAATGAGATTTCCATTGTGGTTACCGCCGAAAGCGGTGACACCACCACCTACACGGTTTATGCTACGGTGGCACAGATGCCTACCGTATTTCTGACGTATAACAATGCAAAGCTCGGCGTGGTGTCGGATGTGGGCGACGTTACTGCTCCTTCAGGTTTCTCTGCCACTACCGTTTCTTATCAGGGTGCCGACATTCCCGCATGGACCAATGAAAAAAAGACGGTGACGCTGTTGTATCTGATGGACGAGAAGTATAATTGTACCTTTTATGCCTACACACCAGATGACGGCATTACGGGACCCTATTTGCCCTTGGAAATCGACGGCAAGACTTACATCTACACCGGTATTCCTGAGAAGCTGCGCACTCTGCCCGGACTTGTGCTCGGTTCTGTAAATGTCCTTGATCAGGTATTAGACGGTTTCAACTATGAAGACGAGGCTCTGTCTGAATTCAATGTGCTGTATCTGATGGATAGCGACGGGAATTATGGCTACTTCACCTACGACAGCCAAACCCAGACACTCCAGCGGTTTTCCGGCGCCGTGTATTCTGCCGATCATACGGGGTTAACTGTGCCTTGGCAATATGTGTATATTGCCGGCGGTGTCGCTGCGGCTATGCTTCTGACAATCATCATTCTGGCTGTTGTCAGTGCCAAACGCAAGAAGAAAGCCGTTTCTGTACCGAATGATGCAATCACAGCCGAAGAAGTACCCGAATGTACAGAGGAGTCCACTCCTGCAACACCGATTGAAACGGTGCAGCCTGCAGAAGTTCCCTCCGAGGCAGAAACACCTGCAGAGCCTTCCTTCGAGGTGGAAACACCTGCAGAGCCTTCCTTTAAGACAGAAGCCCCGGTGCAGGAGCATATAGCGGAAGACACAGAAGATGAATTGTCATTGGACAAGTTGTTAGAAGACATCCGCAATATGTAAAAACACGACATAGTAAAAGAGCGATCCGACCGGATCGCTCTTTTTTGTAGAATCCAAGCAATCATGCACGCTCCATTTCCTATTTGAGATGTCAAGAGCATACGTTTAGACTGAAAGATACTCTGATCCATCGCGTGTCATCAGACGCTGATGATAAAAATAAAATATTGTACACAAAAGGTAGATATTTGTCGAAAAATCCTATATAATGGAGCGCAGATATGAAGAAAGGACGGATTTTACTAATGCCTGCCAGACATCAAACGAGAAAAAAGCAGACGAGGTGGATCATTCCCATAATAGCAGGTGCGATTATTATTATCACCCTGATTATCGCCATCGTTGTGAAGCATAAAAAAGCGCCCTCCGTCTTTGCAGAGGGTTATATTGCCTCCCCCACAGAGTCAACAGTTTTATATGACGAGGACGGCAACGAATTGGAAAAACTGACACGCGGCAGCGCAGTTCAATTTGTGGTGGAGAAACCGAAAGGCGACGACACGCGCATCCGCATCCAACGAGCAGACGAGAGTTTCGGGTATCTGCCGAAGGAAAATCTTGTGTCTGACATCACGCAGGTCGTCACCACGCCCACCGTATATGTCAAGCGCGCAGTCAATCTGCTGGACAAGGACGGTATCGTGCCCGGTGATCTGGCCGAGAGAGGGCAGGCCTTGACCGTCAGCGGCTATGAGGGTCTGAATGAGGACGGCAGCATAGACCGTTATCAGGTAGATGGCGGTTATATTGCCGCCACCAATGTCTGTCTGACGGAAGATGCTGCAAAAAAGCCCTATGACGAAGAGTTGCAGAAACTGCACACCTCACGCGGCGACAGTTATGGCGGCGGCGATGCCAAGGATCTGGACTATTTCCCCTGCGACAAGCCCAAGTTTAAGGACAATGTCATGCCTGAGGAAGTTAAGGCGCTCTATCTGAACGTGGAATCTGTGACCAATGCCGCCAGTTATGTGGATATTGCTGACAACTGCGGCATCAATGCCTTTGTAGTGGATATCATGGACGGTGGGGCCATTGGCTACGCCTCGCCCGTGATGAAGGACTTCTCACCCAGCGCATACAAAGGTGCCTGCAACACAGCAGAGGAATATCAGCAGGGTATCGCCACGCTGAAAAAAGCCGGTTACTATGTGATCGGACGCATTACCACCTTTAACGACCCCAATCTGGCCGTGGATCACCCCGAATGTCTGATTGCCGACACCAGCGGCGCACCGCTGGAAATCGGCGGCATGTACTGGCCCAGCGTATATAATCGCTCTGTGTGGCAGTACAAGGTGAATCTGGCGCTGGAGGCCGCTACAATGATGGGATTCAACGAGATTCAGTTTGACTACTGCCGTTTCCCCGACGGTACATGGCGCTATGAGGATAACGGCACCATCGATTTTCGCAACACCTACAACGAGAGCAAGGCGCAGGCAGTACAGCGGTTCCTGCAATATGCCGCTGTACGGCTGCACAATGCCGGCGTGTATATCTCCGCCGATGTGTTCGGTGAATGCGCTGAGGACTATGTGACCGCCTACGGCCAGTATTGGCCCGCCATCAGCGCAGCGGTGGACGCCATCTCTGCTATGCCGTACCCCGACCACTACCCTGCCTCCGGCGACTATCTGCCGTGGGAGCACCCCTATGACACCATGCACGCTTTCGGCGTTAAGGCGGCACAGCGACAAACGGAAACCGTTTCCCCTGCCGCCGTGCGCACATGGATTCAATCCTATGATGCTATCTGGGAGCCGTACAACACCTACGGTCCGGAGGAAGTGGGCGCGCAGATCCGTGCGCTGCACGATACCGGCAACATGGGCGGTTACATGACATG
>JAZLIB010000139.1:0-7297 GCA_045617185.1 Vescimonas sp. | reverse complement strand
TATTTTGCTGACCCTACATACTCTTGCCAGCGGTTCAGAAGGAAACTGTCTGCTGCTCTCCGACGGTTCAACGCATCTATTGGTTGACGCCGGCATTTCCGCACGGCGCATCAAAACCGCGCTGAATCTGCTGGGATTTTCGGTCGATGATTTATCTGCCATTTTGATCACCCATGAGCACTCCGACCATATCTGCGGTTTGAACACGCTGGTAAAGCACCACGATATCCCTCTCTATGCCAGCGCTCCCACCGCTCGGCAACTGGCCTGCCGCATTGCCGGCATCGAGCCGTTACTGCGCAGTGTCAACGCCGAAGAGGTCCTGTCCATCGGTACTCTTACCGTCCGCGTATTTGCCACCTCCCACGACTCTGCGTGCAGTGTGGATTATCGCATAGATAGCCGTTTCGGCAGCGTGGGTGTCCTCACCGATACCGGCTATGTGACCCAAAGTGCTTTTGCGGCACTGCAAGGCGTGGATCTGTTGGTTCTTGAAAGCAATCACGATGTAGAATGGCTGCGCAGCGGCCCCTATCCCTATCATCTCAAAGAACGCATTTTGAGCAACGAGGGACATCTGAGCAATGATACTGCCGCCGCGTTTGCTCTGCAGATGGCTGAGCAAGGCACGCGTGAAATCGTGCTGGCACACCTGAGTAAGGAGAACAACACGCCCGTCCGTGCGCTGGACACCGTGCAGTTTGCCTTGCGCTCAGGCGGATATGATATTCCGGTAAGTGTTGCGCCGCGCAAGGAACTGAGCAAACCTTATTGCGTGGAGGGAATTATATGCAAAAAGTAAGTATCATCTGCGTAGGTAAGTTAAAAGAAAAATTCTATCTCGATGCCGCCGCAGAATATGTCAAACGTCTGCAGCGCCACTGTAAACTGGAAATCATCGAGTTGCCGGAGAGCCGATTGAGCGACGCTCCCTCCCCCGCCGAAATCAAAAAAGCGTTGGCCACGGAGGCCGCTGCTATCCGCGAAAAACTGCCCAAGGGTGGTGCGGTGATTGCCATGTGCATTGAAGGAAAAACCTGCTCCAGTGAGGAGTTGAGCCGCCGTATGTCGGACTTCGCCGTGGCAGGCAAGACACAACTCACCTTTCTCATCGGCGGCAGTGTCGGATTGGATGAAGATCTGAAACGGCAGGCCGATTGGCGGCTGAGTATGTCACCCATGACTTTCCCTCACCACATGGCGCGCGTCATGCTGCTCGAGCAGATCTACCGCGCTTATCAGATAGAACAAGGTACCAAATACCACAAATAGGAGGTTTTTGATATGGACATGAGTAAATGGGCATTCGCCCCTGACGGTCCCCAGTGGCCCGTGAATGAAAGCGGAGAAAAAATCAAGGCCGTGCGTCTTATGAACACCTTTGACTCCGCTGATGACTCCGATATGAAACTCTCTCTTCTTGCCGCCTATGGCATTCCCGGTTTCAAATATTATGATCTGGACGGTGGCGCCGGCAAAGTGATCAACGGTTTCTCCGGCTACGGCGCAGGAATCTATGTTCCTGCAACTATGTTGGAAGAGGCTAAGGCCATTTTGGAGGCCACCCCCATTGAGGAGGATAACAATGAACTATAAGCAGGAATACGAAAAATGGCTGAATAGCGGCGCGCTGACGGACGCCGAATTGGACGAACTCAAATCCATCGCAAACGACGAAAAAGAAATTGAAAGCCGTTTCTACGGTCCTTTGGAATTTGGCACCGCCGGACTGCGCGGTACGATGAAGATGGGCCTGCATCAGATGAACGTCTATGTCATTCGCTGGGCTACCCAAGGCTTTGCCAATGTAATCTGCGCCGAGGGTGATGAGGCCAAAAAGCGCGGTGTGGCCATCTGCATGGACTGCCGCAACCACTCCATGGAATTTGCCCGTGCCGCCGCAGAGGTCTGCGCCGCCAACGGTATCCATGTGCGTATGTTTGACAGTCTGCGTCCCACGCCGGAACTGAGCTTTGCCGTGCGCGAGTACGGCTGTCAGGCGGGTATCAATGTGACCGCCAGCCACAATCCCAAGGAATACAACGGCTATAAGGTCTACTGGGAGGACGGCGCTCAACTGCCGCCCCATCACGCCGATGCCATTGCCAAGGAATTGGAGCAGATTGACATCTTTACGGGTGTTAAGCGCATTCCCTTTATAGATGCGGTCAACAGCGGTATGATCGACATCATGAGCGAGGAAACCGACCGCAAATTCATGGCTCACGTCACCTCGATGATCAATGACCGTGACTCCATGGCCAAGGTGGCCGATACCTTTAAAATGGTCTACACGCCCTTCCACGGCTGCGGCTATCAGCTGGTTCCCGAGGCTTTGCGCGCATTGGGCGTAAAGCACCTCTACTGTGTGCCGGAACAGATGGTCATTGACGGCAACTTCCCTACTGTGGTATCCCCCAATCCCGAAAATCCCGAGGGCTTCTATCTGGCCATCGATCTGGCCAATGAGGTAGGTGCCGACTTCATTTTAGGTACCGATCCCGATAGCGACCGTGTGGGCATTCTGGTGCGCGACAGCAAGGGCGATTTCATTCCCGTCACCGGCAATCAGACCGGTGTTCTGATGCTGGACTACCTGATCGGCGCCATGAAGCGTGCCGGTAAACTGCCCGAGCATCCCTATTTCCTCAAAACCATTGTCACCACAGAGATGGCACGCAAGGTGGCTGAATCCAACGGAGTCACCTCCTGCGATACCTTCACCGGTTTCAAGTTCATGGCTGAAAAGAAGAATCAGCTGGAAAGCGAAAACCTCGGTCAGGTCATCATGTCTTATGAGGAGAGTTATGGCTATATGTTGGGTGACTATGTGCGCGACAAGGACGCCGTCACTGCCTCGATGATGATTACCGAAATGGCCGCATGGTACGCCGCAAAGGGTATGACACTATACGATGCGCTGCAGGCTCTGTACGAAAAGTACGGCTGGTACGGTGAAAAGACGCACAATCTGGTGATGCCCGGTCTGGACGGCCTCGAGAAGATGGCAAATCTCATGAAATCCCTGCGCGAGAATCCCCCTGCCGAGATTGCCGGTGTCAAGGTTGTTGTCCGCAAGGACTACACCGATGGCAGCGTTATCGACTGCACCAGCGGTGCCGTAAGTCAGATGGAGCTTCGCGGTTCCAATGTACTGCGTTTTGAATTGGAGGACGGTACCACCATTCTCGTGCGCCCCAGTGGCACTGAGCCCAAGATCAAAGTATATGTACTGACCATCGGCAAAGATGCTGCACAGCGTGATGAAAACATTGAAAAATACGGTCAGTGGGTCGCCACACTGCAAGCATGATAGCATAATGACAACGCCTGCCAGAATGGCAGGCGTTGTTTACTTTCAGAACAGTTTTTTCAAAAGCGAATCGTCCATGATATCGTGGTCGGTAGAATCATATTTTTTCTTGAATTTGATCCACTCCACTACTGCGCTCACCAGCAGGGCAATAATCACAATGACGATCAACATAAGCGACGCAATGCTCAAAATGCCTATCATGTCGAAATCAGCTACAAATAACGCAACGATACGATAGCCTCCCCAGCCAAGTGCGAGCGCAATCGCCGAGAAGCCGAAGATACGCAGGTAGATCATCCATTTCACGAAAGTGCCCCGCTTTGCAGGTGTGTCGAGAGTGTGATCCTTAAAATCACGATTGTGCAGGGCAATATTTTTGCGCAGCGCCTCAATTTTGTTGTTCCAAAGTTCGTCATCTTCATCGATTTCGCCGAAATACAGGTGCTCCTGCTCTCTTTTCTTCATTCGATGCCTTTGAATCAGTAATATCGGCACCGATATCCCCAGCATGACCACTACGCCTATCCATAGTGGAAGCTGATACGCCGACTCCTTAGCCGGAACGAGGTCTTTGAATATGATAAACGGAATCCAAAACAGTGCATCTATCGCTTGCAGTTTTGGTAATTTCTCATGTCGTTCACGGCGGTGATCCCACACCAGTTTGCGAATCAGCATTGTCAGAAACGGCGTTATCGCGATGAAAACCGCCCATCCAAGTACTCGTGCAAGTGGCATTTGTGTGTCCCCGATCTCTTTACCTACAATGACATCGCAAATCAGCATTATTAAGCCAATGACCCCCATAAGCGCAAGCATAAACGAGGTATTTGCTATACCACGCCACACCCGCTTACCAAAGTTTTCGCGGTTTTCTTCAATCGTATCATGACAAAAGGCGGCGATATCCTCGCCCACCACCGTGCTTGCAGGACGCTGTTCTGCTTGTGCGGCCAGCAGCAATTCCACAATATCCGTCATGCAATTTTCTTCTGCATAAGGGTCAAGCATGCAGTTATCGAAATACAGCTTGACCTGTTCATAGGCTTCCGCATATTCGCCCTCTAATTTCTTCGCGTAATCATCATATGTCAGATTCCGTTTCACGCTTCTCCCTCCTCATAAACGATTTGTTCCACGCTATGATGGAATTCTCTATATATCTCTCTAAATGCATCCAGTTCTCGCTGTCCCTCATCTGTGATGGCATACAACTTACGAGACGGGCCAAAGGGTGACTTCACCGCACGGCAGGCAATCAGGCCCTTCTTATGCAGTCTCGTCAGCACAGGGTACAACGTCCCTTCGATCAACTGGTCAAAGCCTTTTTCTGATAGCCTCGTCAATATCTCATAGCCGTAGGTTTCACCTCGGCTGATCTCCGCCAGTACGCATTGCTCCAGAATGCCGCGCAGCAACTGACTGTTGTCCATGTACCCTCACCCCCCTACTCGGTGCCACATAGTAGTATATATAGAAAATAACACAGCTACTTGGTGTTGTCAAGTAGCTGTGTTATTTCATATACTTTGCACTCCCGCGCAGAGCACTCCAAACATCTTCTCGTACCCCTTCATCGTCAGATGAATGCCGTCAGCGGCAATCATATCGGAAAGATTCCTATCCGGTAAAAAGGCACTGCGTATATCGATCAACGGTACATCAAGATGATGCGCGCAGTTTGCTATCGCCGCAGAATACATCTCCTGAAAGTGATAGATACGTTGTATATCACCAAGCCAGTGCGTAATATTCTCGCGGTTACGGCCGTTACGGCAGATAAAGTCCAGATAACGCTCAGCGTCAATGGGCGGCAGCGTCATTAACACTGGCTGGACATCGTTCGATAAAAGAGAATGCGTTATGCGCTCCAGCGTTTGCACAAACTGTGCCAAGGGGGTATGCGGCAGGTGTGTGTCTTCCGGATTCTGTGAGATGGCCGACCAATCAAAGTCGCTGTCGTTCCCGCCATAACCGACCAAGGCAATCCCCCGCTCGATACCACGCTGTAGGTCATGTTGCACCAATGTTTCCCCTTTTTTCACCGTGGCACCCATCTTTGCCCGATTGACTACTGTAGGCAGCCCCGCTCCCCTACCTTCAAACAGTTCCTGCCAATGAAAATGATAGTGAAAATCTGCATCGGGTACTGTCGCTTTCAGCAGTGAATCTCCATACACATATATGTTCTTCACAAGCAATTCACCTCCTCAGTTCATTATAACTAATATAGCATATTAGTTATAATAGGTCAATATATTTTATTTCTGTTTCTCTTGTTATTTGTATTTTTTTCTGTTATTATAAGAGAGCAATGACATAGGAGGAAGCAAAAATGAGCTATGACAAGGAACTGATTGCGCACAAGCTGCAGCGGTGGGATCGTTATATCACAGATTATCATCTGCCCGAGTGGGAATCCATTCCTGATTTTGGACTATACATGGATCAGGTGATTGGCCTGCTGGAGGAATATCTCAGTTTTATTCCCAATGATAATAAAAACAAGTTTGTCACAGCTTCGACTATCAACAATTATGTACGGCTTAAAATCATGCCTGCACCCATCAAGCGCAAATACTATCGTATACATATCGCCTATCTTATTTTCATTCTCGTATTGAAGCAATCGCTCTCTATCAACGATGTGCAAAAACTTGTTCCATTGGATATACCCGCCGAGCAGATACGAGCTACCTACAACAACTATAGCGAAAAATTTCGCCACTTAGCATTATTCTTCAACCAGCAGGTACAGTCCGCTGCCAACGATATCTTGTCTTCCAGTCCTGACAGCGACAATGCTGTGGAGCGCTTGCTTTTAGAAAGTACACTGATTTCCGGCTTCTCTAAAATTCTGGCTGAAAAACTGCTTTGTCTATGTGATGCCAATACCGTCGAAGTACTGGCCGCCGAAAAACAATAAAAAATAAGCAAGCCGCATTTGCGGCGTGCTTATTTTTTATTATTATTTTTTTACACCTTGGAAGTCTTCTGTTGGGCAAAATATATCTTAGTTTCCTTACCGATCTTGCCCCACCCAGCACCAGCAGAGCAGTCGACTATGACATTTACCTTGAGGCTGTCCAACTCCCTTGTTTACTTTTTAGCCTCTTTCAATGCGGCAATGACCATACCGGTCAGTGCAAACAGAGCGATAGCGTTGGGCAGAACGATCAGGTTGTTGAACATATCCGTCAGCTCCCACACCAGATCGTTGCTGGCCAGTGTGCCGAGGAACACGAATACCAAAGCAATCAGCGTATAGACTACGTTGACCTTCTTGGGATCACGATTCTTGAACAGATACTGAGCATTGATCTTACCGAACATATTCCAGCTCAATACGGTAGAGAATGCAAAGAACAGCAGGCAGATGGCCACGAATTTTGCACCAAGGCTGCCGCCCAAAACCACGCCGAATGCCGTCTGTGCCAAATTGGCCTTGCCCAGACCGCTGGCAGCCACAGCACCGCACTCATAGAGGGGACCGCCCTTGGTATACAGCGTGCAGATGATGACCAGCGCATTGAGGGTCAGCACCACGAAAGTATCGATAAACACACCGATCATGGCCACAACACCCTGATCGTGAGGCTTGGCCACATTAGCCTGTGCGTGTGCGTGAGGGGTAGAACCCATACCGGCCTCATTGGAGAACAGACCGCGCTTGGCACCCTGACTGATGGCCGTCTTGAGGGCAGCACCCACACCGCCGCCGATGATGGCCTGAGGCTGGAAAGCATACTTGAAGATCATACCGATGGTAGCGGGAACGTACTTGATGCGTGCCACGAGGATCACCAGACCGCCCAGCAGGAACAGACCCGCCATGATAGGGACGACCTTCTCCGTCACGGCAGCCAGACGCTGCACGCCGCCCAGAAAGATGATGGCGCACACGATGACCAGCACCACACCCAAGATCCAACTGGGGATACCGAAAGCGGTTTCCATAGTGGAGCCGATAGAGTTGGACTG
>JAZLIB010000138.1:0-27539 GCA_045617185.1 Vescimonas sp. | reverse complement strand
TGTCGCGCAGCACCATAGCGCAGGCCTTCATCATTTCGCCGTCACTTGCCTGCTGCTCAGTGCAGCCGTAGTTCAGGCGCAGTTTTTGTACGATGGCGTCTTTGAGTTGTTGTGTGTTGTAGTTCATAGGGGGTTCTCCTGTTTGGGGGATAATTGATTTTTAGGGGTAATTGGATTCTGCACTATGTTTTTTCCAATAGTGGAGGGGATTGTTTCGCCCTTGCGAGGGCGAGGTACTTTCTGTATGAGCAGAAAGTACCCAAAGACTCATTTAACACCAAGGTTTTAAAGATTCCTTACGCGGCTATGGACCTCGTAAAGCAAAACACCTATACACCGCGGCACAGTCTGACACTTATTCGTTGTAGCAAATATGACCCCGTTTGCTACTTATTGCTGCCGCAGACGGTGGAACGGTAGAAGTGCCATCTCCTACATTTTGAAAATATAAGCGGCTAAGCGGGTTAGACGCAGAGGCGATTCCTGATTTAGATGGAGTTTTATCCGCACTATCGTCACGCGAGGTAAATGCTTTTTTATACTTTCGCGTCTGTACGCGAAAGGGAGTCTTTAGAACCGCAGGTTCTAAACGGCGTTTTTGCATACTTTTGCCGCTGATGGCAAAAGTATGCCGTCGGAGACAAAAGCACAAAAAAGTCTTTCGCCAAAACAAACTATCTCCTCAACGCTCGTATATTTCCCGATACAGCTTCGCGCTTCTCGTCCAGCTGAAATCCTCCGTCATATCACGGTGCTGAACAAGCGCAAACCCTTTTTTATCATCTCTGTAAAGTGAAACTGCCTGACAGACAACATGGAGCATATCAAAGGCATTGTAGTCGCTGAACACGAAACCGTTGCCGCCCTCCTGCCCCATCTGGCAGGAATGTACCGAGTCGTTCAATCCACCCGTCTGCCGCACGACAGGCACCGTGCCGTAGCGCATGGCAATCATCTGACTCAAGCCGCAGGGCTCACTCTTGGACGGCATCAGGAAGATGTCGCTGCCGGCATAGATCTGCCGTGACAGTTGCTCGGAATACGTCATACACGCCGCCACCCGACCGGGATAGCGTTGGGCCTGATGACGGAAAAAGTCCTCAAACTGCTGCTCACCCTGCCCCAGCACAACGAACTGCACGCCGCTGTCCATGATGCGGTCGAACACCTGACAGACCAGATCCAGACCCTTGTGCCCCACCAGACGGCTGACCACGGCGATGATGGGCGTATCCTTTTCTACCGCAAGGCCCAACTGCTTTTGCAGCGCCTCCTTGCACATTGCCTTACCCTTCAGGTCATCGGGTGTGTAATTCTTGGTAAGCGCACTGTCATGGGCGGGGTCGTAGCTGACGATATCCAGTCCGTTGAGGACACCCGTCAGTTTGCCGCCGATGCGGGAAATGACGCTTTCCATGCGGTGAGCATAGTAGGCATGACGGAGCTCGCGGGCATAGGTGGGACTGACGGTAGTGACCTGATCGGCGGTCATCAACGCGGCCTTCATCAGATTCACCTGACCGTCCATTTCGATGGTACCGTCATCGTACCAGCCACGGTTCAGGCCCAGCAGATCTTCCACAGCGTCTGCACCTAAATAGCCTTGATACGCGATATTATGGATCGTAAATACGGTTTTGATACGCTGCTTACCGTCGCGCAGATAGACGGGAATCAGCGCCGTCTGCCAGTCGTTGCAATGGATCACGTCGGGCATTTCCTCAAACCCCGGCAGCAGATCCACCACCGCGCGGGAAAAGAACGCAAAACGCTCGGCGTCATCCAGTTCACCGTAGATCCGATCGCGTTTGAAATAGTGCTCGTTATCCACAAAGTACCATGTGACACCGCGGTATGATAACGAAAATAGCCCGCAGTATTCATGACGCCAACTCAGATCCACGTAGATATAGCGGCAAAAGGTCATTTTTGTGCGCCATTCCTCCGGAATCTGGGTATAGAGCGGCAGGATCACCGACACGTTGTCGCCGTTTTCGGCGAGCGCCACGGGCAGACTGCCGGAAACATCGGCCAAGCCACCCGTTTTGCAAAAGGGTGCAGCCTCAGAGGCAGCAAAGAGTATATTCATAGGGTAACTCCTTTCGGGAGATTGTTCTTGTTTTTGCTTTGGGGGTGTGTGATTTTAGTAGTAATAGATTCGTTTTGCCGCTGTCATCAACAGCCAACGCTCCTCACACCACCGTATCTCGCCCGATTACCAGCGGGTAGTCCTCCGCGCCCATAAGGGTGCGGTTTTCGCTCACCACCACGTGCTTGTCGGTGATGACATTACGCAGTATGGCACCCTTTTTCACCACGGTACCCTTGCACAGAATGCAGCCCTCCACATCGGCGCCGCGCTCAATGCGCACACCGCGGGATATCACGCAATGTTTCACACTGCCCTGAATGTCGCAGCCGTCGGCAACGAGAGAATCCACGCACACGCCCGCCGGGTCAATATAGGTGGACGGTGAGCCGTTCTCCTTGGCATAAATGGGACGCTGCGGGCAGAACAGTTCAGCGCGCACATCGCTTTGCAGCAGTTCCATGCTGCGCTGATAGTAACTCTGTACGGTGTCGATATGGGCGGCATAACCGTCCCACACATAGGCATGGAGATGCAGCGTCGTCACCATATCCTGCAGGACATAATGCTGGAAACTGTAGTGATTATGCGCCATGCAATCGTCCACGATCTGCCGCAGCAGGTCGGTCTTCATCACGAAAATCTGCAGACAGCGATATCCTCGGGGCGCAAACATATCGTAGGCGGTATCGACGATGCGGCCGCTCTCATCCAGCTGGAAGTACACTTCTTCCTTGCCGCCGAGAACCGCGGTGCACACGGCGGTGATATCGGCCCGGGTGTCAATATGATGCCGCAGCACATCGTCAAGGGGCAGATTGATGACCACATCGCTGTCACTGAGCACCACATACTCCTGCCGGATATCCTGCAGATAATCCCGCACGCAGCCCAGTGCCTCCAGCTTACCGCGGAACGCTCCTGCATCTTGCCGATGCTCCGTATAGGCAAAAGCGGGCAGCAGTTTCAAACCGCCGTAGTTGCGGCTCAGATCCCAGCTTTTGCCGTTGCCCAGATGGTCCAGCAGGCTCTGGCACTTACCGTGCATGATAACGCCCACATCACGGACACCGGCATTGACCATGTTGCTCAGAACGAAGTCGATGACGCGGTAGTCACCGCCAAAGGGAATCGAACCGTGGATACGGTGGTCCAGCAGTTCACGCAGTCCCGTCTTTTTTTCATAGGAAAAAATGATACCGTGCATGGTGTTCATGCCTTCACCTCCCCTTCTCGCATAGCGCCGGCAGGCACGACCTCGCCGTCGCTGATCACGCTGCCGGGGCCCAATACGGTAATACCCCAAGCGTTGTGGTCTTCGGCCAGTTCCGGCGGCAGACCAACTACCGCGTCCTTGCCGATATGGCAGTTTTCGCCCACGATGGCATAACTGACTCTTGCTCCGTCTTCGATGACAGCGCCGGGCATCACCACCGAGTAACTGACAGAGGCGCCCTCGCCCACGGTGGTACGGTAACTCAGAACGGTGTTTTTCACCTCGCCCAAAATCGTGCAGCCCTTGGCGGTCACGCTGTTGCCCACATCGGCATTGGCACCCACATAGGCAGGCGGGCAGGAAGGTGTACGGCTGTAGATCGGCCAGCTGCGGTCTAAAAGATTCAAGCCGCTGCCGGGTGAGAGCATATCCATATTGGCGTCCCACAAGGAGTCCAGCGTACCCACATCTTTCCAGTAGCCGTCGAAACGATAGGCGGCCATTTTTTCGCCGCGGCTGAGCATGGTGGGAATGATGTTCTTGCCGAAGTCGTTGGAAGAATCGGGGTCAGCCTCGTCGGCAATGAGATACTGCCGCAGTTTCTGCCACGAGAAGATATAGATACCCATGGAGGCAAGATTGCTCTTGGGCTCTTTGGGTTTTTCCTCAAATTCAGTGATAAAGCCGTTATCGTCCACGTTCATGATACCAAAGCGGCTTGCCTCGTTCCAAGGCACCTCCATCACGGAGATGGTGCAGGCGGCACCGTTTGCCTTATGATGACGCAGCATGGCGGCGTAGTCCATCTTATAGATATGGTCACCGGACAGTACCGCCACATAGTCCGGCTCATACAAATCCACAAAGCCGATATTCTGATAGATGGCGTTGGCAGTACCCTTGTACCAGCTGGCACCCTCGGCGCTCTGATAAGGCGGCAGGATATGGACGCCGCCGTTCAGCCGGTCCATCTCCCACGGCTGACCGCTGCCGATATAGCTGTTAAGTTCCAAGGGTCGATACTGCGTCAGCACACCCACGGTATCGATACCGGAATTGGTGCAGTTAGAGAGTGGAAAATCAATGATGCGGAACTTGCCGCCAAAGGGCACGGCAGGCTTGGCCATTTGCCCGGTCAGTACATGCAGTCGGCTGCCCTGCCCTCCGGCCAGCAGCATGGCCACACATTCCTTTTTCATGTATCATGCGCCTCCTTCTGTCTGAAACGAAATGAAAATATATCGTAATTTATTAATGAGCAGATTATGCGGGGGTATTTTTGAATAGTGATGGGAACTTGTTTCGCGATTGCAATTGTGAAACTATCCCCTCGCGATACCGAAAACGCCTTACTCTTCCCGCCTTTTCCATATCACCGCGCCAAGGGGCGGAACTGTCACCGCCACGGACTGCTTCCGTCCGTGTGAGGGAATCGTCTCCGACTCCACCGTGCCGCTGCTTGCACCGCTGCCGCCCCACTTCACCTCGTCGGTGTTGAACACTTCTTCATATACGCCGGACTGCTCCACTCCGAAACGGTAGTTTTCCAGTTTTACCGGCGAAAAATTCACCGCCACGACGCGCTCCTCACCTTTGCGGTCACGGCGCAGGAACACCAGCACATTGTTGTACCGATCGTCCGGCACCAGCCATGTAAAGCCGTTCCAGTCCCGATCGTTTTCCCACAACGGCGGTGTATGCAGATACAGATGATTCAGCGCTCGGATACAATCCTGCGTGCCTCGGCAATCGGGGTCATCGCGCAGGTACCAGTCCAACTGACCGGCGAAATCCCACTCATGCCACTGTCCCAATTCCGTACCCATAAAGGTCAGTTTTTTACCGGGATGGCAGAGCATATACGCGTAAAAACCGCGCACACCGGCAAGCTGCATCTTACCGTCACCGGGCATTTTGCCCCGCAGACTGCCCTTCATATGTACCACCTCATCGTGGCTGATGGGCAGTACAAAATTCTCGGAAAAGGCATAGACCATGGAGAACGTCAGATCACCGTGGTGGTCATGACGGAAGTAGGGATCCATCTTCAGATAGTGGCATACATCGTTCATCCACCCCATGTTCCACTTCAGATCAAACCCCAGACTCTCCTCACCGCGCCCCGTAACATGGGGCCATGCGGTGGACTCTTCCGCCACCATGATGGCATGGGGCGTCATGTCATGAGCCATCTTATTGAGCCTGCGTAAAAAGGCAACGGCCTCCTCGTTTTCCCGGCCGCCTCTGGCGTTGGGCCGCCATTGCTCGCGCCCGTAGTCCAGATACAGCATGGACGCCACCGCGTCTACACGCAGACCGTCCATGTGGTACTCACGCAGCCAGTAAGCCGCCGAGGACAGCAGAAAACTGCTCACCTCTCCCTTGCCGTAGTCAAACACATTGGTACCCCACCCTGCGTGCTCACGCTTGAGCGGGTCAGCATATTCATACAGACACGTGCCGTCCAGTTCACGCAGACCGTGGGCGTCCTTGCAGAAATGCGCGCCCACCCAGTCGAGAATGACCGTGATTCCTGCTGCGTGCAGGCGGTCAACGAGATACATGAAGTCATGGGGCGTACCGTAGCGCGAAGTGGGGGCAAAATAGCCCGTGCATTGATAGCCCCAACTGTCGTCCAGCGGGTATTCCGTCACGGGCAGCAGTTCCACCGCGTTGTAGCCGCAGCTGACCACATAGTCGGGCAGTTCCTCCGCTAATTGACGGTAGCTGAGGAAGTTTCCGTCTGCATGGCGCCGCCACGAGCCAAGATGCACCTCGTAGATATGCAGCGGACTGTCGGCATCAAAATGCCGCTCCCGCCAATCGCTGTCCTGCCAGTCGTAACCGCGGATATCAAAGACCTTACTGTCGGTTTCGGGCCGCGTCGCCGCGTGGAACGCATAGGGGTCGGCTTTCCACCGCTCTACACCGTCCGCGCCCGTGATGACGTATTTATAACTGTCGTATTGTCTGACACCCGTCACCGTCACTTCCCACACGCCGCCGTCTGTGCGGCGCATAGAGGCAGGCTGCCATGCGTTGAAGTCGCCGGCCAGTTTCACTTCCCGTGCGTGGGGTGCCCAAAGCCGGAACACACAGCCGTCCGACACAAAATGTGCGCCGAAATATTGATAGGCCTGATTCCATTGTCCGCAACTAAACTGAGCAAATTCACTTGTCATCTTCGGCGCACCCCGTTTCTGTCTTTTTATCTGTTAAGAATACCATATTTTTCATGCGAAAACAACCGAAAGATTGCCTGTATTCGGTATATCCGGTGCAAATTGCAGATAAGAATATAACATACAAACGCACGGTTATAAAACCGTGCGTTTGACATGATAAATTACTTATGCATTTTTAGCCATATTTCTGCGGCGCTTGGCATCGCCCAGTTTCATGCAGCGGTCATACTCCACCTGCGTAACGGTCGATACGGTATGGCGTCCGTAATCGTCCAAATGGGAATACTGCATCGCAAGACGCTCCGTTTCATCTGTCATGTAGGACGCGCCGTTCTGATTGAACGCTTTGATGCCCAGCGTCCGGCAGATCTGTATCACTGTGTCATAAGAGGAGCCGCCGATGCCGTTATGCAGTGCGCTGTTGATGGTGCTCAGCGGAATTTCCACCGCGAAAGCAAACTGCCGCACGCTCTTATATTGACGGGCGATTTCCGCTCGAACCATTTCTGTAAGTTTATCCATAGGTCATCTTTCTCCAAAAACAACAGGTACTCATTTCCAATTTTATCCTATTATAGCATAATAAAAAATTATTGCCATGATTTTTTTGTCAAATCGCACAAGATTATGCACATCGTCTAACTTCAGTTGTTTATCATGTTATATTTTGTACTTATCTCACAACAGACGTGCGTAGCAAATGCGAAAATTGCCTTTTCATTTTCCGAAAAGCGTGGTATACTTATTGAGATTATGAGGAGTGTACTCTATGAAAACAAACCGTCTACGTCCGCGTACCGCCTTCGGCAGGATTGCTACGGCGATTGTGCGGCGTTATTTTGACCATGACGTGCCCCGTGACAGCGCGGCACTGACCTATTACCTGCTGTTTGCCGTGTTCCCGCTGCTGATTTTTGTCAGCCTGCTGCTGGGCGCGCTGCAACTGGATATCGCGTCTATCGCCCAGTCGCTGTCCCAGTTTATCCCCGGTGATGTGGTCAACATTTTCACCGGCTATCTGGATTTTGTCACAAAGCACAGCAGTTCCGAGCTATTGTTGTTCAGTCTGGTTTTTTCCATCTGGTTTCCCATGCGCGCAGTGGGCTGTCTGATGCATTCCATGCGTAAGGCCGTGGGCCGTGACCGTCCCCAGAGTATGCTGCGCAACATGATATACAATTTTCTGTTCACCCTGTGGCTGATCGTATCCATCGCGCTGGCGCTGGTGCTGATCGTGGTGGGCAGACGTGCTTTGGTGTTGCTGGGCCGTTTCCTCACGCTCTCGCCGCTGTTTATTAACGCATGGAACTCCCTGCGTTTTCTGGTGCTGGCATTGGTCATGACGGTTCTTCTCATGCTGCAGCATATGCTGGCTTTGGGCGAGCGCCGTCCGCTGCATGAGGCGCTGCCGGGCATCGTGACCTCACTGGTGTTGTGGATGGGGCTGAGTCTGGCATTCTCTTATTATGTGGAAAACCGCGCCCACTATGCTGTGCTGTACGGTTCTATCGCCACCACCATCGTGGCGCTGTTGTGGATGTATATGAGTGCCACTGTCTTTCTGCTTGGTGCAGAGCTGAACGGTGCGCTGCTGGAGTATAAAAAAGAAAAAGCCGCCTTGCAGGAGAGCGGCGAAGAGGAGCAAACATGAAAATTATTATTGTCGGCAGCGGCAAGGTGGGCTACGCCATTGCCCGTCAGGTAGCTGCGGAAAAACATGATATCGTCATGGTGGACGACAACGCCCACGCCCTTACCAAGGCAGACAACACGCTGGACGTGATGTGCGTGCAGGGCAACGGCGCCAGCATCAGCGTGCTGATGTCGGCAGGTGTGAAAACGGCGGATCTGGTCATCGCCGTGACGGGTCTGGACGAAACCAATCTGGTCTGCAGTCTGATCGCCAAAAAACTGGGCGCCAAGCATACCATTGCCCGCGTGCGTAATCCCGAGTATCGGCAGGACGCACAATTGCTCAAGCAGGAGATTGGGCTTGACATGGTCATCAATCCCGATCTGGCCGCCGCCAAGGAGATCTGCCGCATTATCAGTTTCCCCGCCGCCTTTTCCGCGGAGCCTTTCGCCCATGGCCGAATCGATATGATCGGCTTCCAGATCTCCGCAGACGATCATCTGGTAGGCAAATCGCTGGGTGAATATCACCGCGAGCGCCCCGAAGATGTGCTGATCTGCGCCGTGGAGCGCAATGGCGTCTATACGATCCCCAACGGCACTTTTGTGCCGCAGGCGGGTGATAATGTCTACATGATCGGTACCCGACAGGAACTTCTGAAGATGCTCCGACGCATGGGCCGTCCGCTGCAGAAGGCGAAGAATGTGTCCATCTTCGGCGGCAGCCGCATTGCCATGTACTTAACGTGGGAACTGGAAAAGACGAACCCCAACACGCAGGTACGCATTGTGGAGCGCAACACACGCAAGTGTGTCCTTCTGGCCTCTCAACTGCCTCAGGCCATGATCATTGACGGTGATGGCACAGACAGTGACCTGCTGGCCGCTGAGAATGTATTGCAGGCAGATGCCTTTGTGTCGCTGACCGACCGCGACGAGGAAAACCTGCTCATGGCCATGAGCGCCCGTCACGCAGGGATCCCCAAGGTGCTGGCCAAAATGACCCGTTCCAATTATATGGACATCGTCCGCTCCACCAATATCGACAGTTTCATCTCCCCTAAGGACATCGTGGCCAATCAGATCACCCGCTATGTCCGCGCGCTGGCCAATTCTGAGGGCAGTACGGTGGAGAGTCTGTATCAGATGCTGGGCGGTGAGATTGAGGCGCTGGAGTTCAAAGCCACTCCCGCCGCGAGCGCTGTGCTGAACACCTGCCTGAAAGATCTGAACCTGCGCTCCAACATTCTGATTGCCGCCATCGCCCGCAATGATGAAATCATCATTCCCGGCGGTAACTCCCGCATTATGGAAGGTGACCGTGTCGTGGTGGTCAGTAAGGCCATCGGTCTGCAGGATCTAACCGACATTCTGGTGTAAACGGGCAAAAGTGCCTGAAAGGACACACCCCATAACAAAAGACTTTTTGACATAAAAATACCCGCCGAAACGGAGTTTTCTCCCTCGGCGGGTTGTTTTTTTATTGCGATAAATTGGGATTTGTAGCGGAGAGATTTTTCCTTATTTGGGTTCTCCCCGGGGGCCTGCTTTTCCATCAGCGGAAAAAGTAGGCCCTCAGAACCAGCGAAAACGAAAAAATTTTTATTTCTGCGCCTCCACCCAGCGTAGCAGCGATTCCCGCTCATTGGGCAGCGAACCGTCCCACACCTTTTGCAGCAGCGTCTGCAGCATCTCACCGATGGCTTTGCCCTGCAGCCCCAGCGCCATCATGTCCCGACCGTTCACCGCCAGCTGATGCAGCGTAAAACATGGCTGCTCATCAAGCACTTTCTCCAATAGCTGTTCCCGCTCATCAATCTCACGCTGCCGGTCACGAAATTCTACACTCTGTGCCATGTTGTCGGCACGCTTGACCGCAATCAGCTGCCGCACAGCCTCCTCGCCGATGGCGTTCAAAAGCCGCAGCATACCCCGCTTGTTCTCGGGCAGATCCGGCCCGTGGCGGCGCACCAAGAGTTCAATCCGCACGCTGCGCTGCTTATCCATTCGCATACGGCGGCAGATATCCGCCGCCATGTCCGCACTAATGCCGTCATGACCGTAAAAATGTCCTGCTCCTCGCTCGTCCAAAGTAAAGCAAGCAGGTTTCCCGATGTCATGGAGCAGCATGGCCCAACGCAAGACTGAATCCGATGGCACCGCCTCTACGCTATGCACGATGTGTTCCCACACGGTGTAGCAATGGTATTTGCTATGCTGGTCAAAACCCACGCAGGGCAGGATTTCCGGCAGGAATACGCCGAGTACCTCTGGAAAGTCCAGCAAAATTCGTCCTGCATCTGCGCCGCACAATAACTTATCCATCTCCACCAGAATACGCTCGATGGCGATGTTCTGAAGTATATCCCGATTCTCGCGGATACTCCGTGCCGTATTTTCGTCAATGGCAAAGCCCATCACGGCGGCAAAGCGCAAGCCGCGCATGATCCGCAGGGCATCTTCGCCAAACCGCCGATCCGGCTCGCCCACGCAGCGGATCACACCGCGCCGCAAGTCCTCCTGCCCCGAAAAGGGGTCGATCAGCTTGCCCCGGCAGTCCATGGCCATAGCATTGACGGTGAAATCCCGACGGCATAAATCTTCCCGCAAATCGGTGGAAAATCGCACCTCGCTGGGGTGACGGTTGTCTGTATACTCGCCGTCTGCGCGGAATGTGGTAATTTCAAAGGATTGCCCGTCCTCCCGCACCGTCACGGTGCCGTGCTGCAATCCGGTGGGGATCGCGTGAGGCGCAAACAGTGCCATCACTTCCTCAGGTCGGGCGGAGGTGGTCATGTCCCAGTCATCGGGCGTCCTGCCCCGCATAAGATCGCGCACGCAGCCGCCCACGGCGTATGCCTCGTATCCGGCGCACTCCAGACGCTGCAGCACCTTGCTTACCGTGGCAGGAAACATGGTTATCCCTCCTTTTTCATGAAATAATTCGTGCAACTTGCCGTTGCACTTCCCTTGTATTCGTATTATAATGTAGGATATGAAAAAATGCAATGCTGCGCTCTTACGGAGCGCCATTGAGGAGGAATATACGATGATGAATCCTACTGTGGATATTATGCAATATATGAAACCGGGTACCCGTGTCCACCTTGCCGGTATCGGCGGTGTGTCCATGTGCCCCTTGGCGGAGGTTTTGGCCGGCATGGGTCTTTGCGTGCAGGGCTCTGACATGAACGAGAGCGCCACCGTGCAGCACCTGCGGAAGATCGGCATTGAGGTGTCCATTGGCCACAGCGCCGAGAATCTCAAGAACTGCGATCTGGTGATCCGTACCGCCGCTATCCACGATGATAACCCGGAAATCGCCGGTGCTATCACCCGTGGTATCCCCGTTTACGAGCGTGCGCAGGCATGGGGCGCCATCATGCGTCAGTATCAGAACGCCGTGTGCATCTCCGGCACCCACGGCAAGACCACTACCACCTCCATGACCACTCATATCTTCATGGCGGCGCAGGCTGACCCCACTGTGATGATCGGCGGCACATTGCCCCTGCTCCACTCCGGCTACCGCGTGGGCGAGGGCGACACCATTATTCTGGAATCCTGCGAGTATTGCAATTCTTTCCTCAACTTCTTCCCCACCATCGCGGTGATTCTGAATGTTGAGGCTGACCATCTGGACTTTTTCAAGGATTTAGAGGATATTGAGCACTCTTTCCGCGCTTTCGCTGACCTGATTCCCGACCGCGGCTATACCGTGGCCAACTGGGACGATCAGGGCGTGCGCGAAACGCTCAGCGGCTATTCCCATCAACTCTTCACTTTCAGCACCCACGATAAGACTGCCCGCTGCTATGCCGAAAACGTGGCATTTTATGACGGTTTCCCCTCCTTTGATGTGATGGTGGACGGTGCACTCTATGCCCATGTGGATCTCCATATCCCCGGAAAGCACAATATCTCCAACGCTTTGGCTGCCGCCTCTGCCGCGTATCTCCTGGGCATTGACGGTCATGCTGTGCAGGAGGGTCTGAAGGGTTTCCTCGGTGCAGGCCGCCGCTTTGAGCATAAGGGCACCTTCAACGGTGCTGAGGTCTATGACGACTACGCTCACCACCCCGGTGAACTCCACGCCCTGCTGACTACCGTGCGCGCCCTGCCCTACAAGCGGGTGATCTGCGCTTTCCAGCCTCATACCTATACACGCACGGCGGCACTCTTTGATGAGTTTGTGGAAGAACTGAAAACCCCCGACATCGCCGTACTGGCAGAGATCTACGCCGCACGCGAGAGCAACGATATCGGTATCTCCTCCCGCGATCTTTGCGAGAAGATCGACGGTGCGATCTACTGCGCCACTCTGGACGATGCAGCCAAAACTCTCGCCTCCCTCGCCCAGCCCGGTGACATTATCCTCACCGTGGGTGCAGGTGATATCTACCGCGCCGGTGAAAAACTGCTGGAGGGCAAATGAGCATGACCATCTCCCCCGTATACCACGGCGCTCCCGCAGACGAGCGCATGGAGGTAGAGCAGCGTACCTACGCCCTGCTCAACGAACTCGGCATTGACTTTGACCGCGTGGATCACGATACCGCCGCTACCATGGAGGATTGCGCCGCTATTTCCGAAGTGCTGGGCGCACCCATCTGCAAAAATCTGCTGCTGACACCCCGAAACAGAAGCGCCTTCTATCTCCTCTGCATGCCCGGCGATAAGCCCTTTACCACCAAGGATTTCTCCAAGCAGATCGGCTCGTCCCGCCTGAGTTTTGCCACCGCCGAGGATCTGAACGATCTTCTCGGCGTGCAGGTAGGCAGCGCCTCGGTACTGGCGCTGATGAATGACCCCAACCACCGCGTCACGCTGGCATGGGATCGTGCCGTGGCGGAGCAGGAATATTTCGGCTGCCACCCCTGCCGCAACACCTCTTCCCTTCGCCTGAAAACTTCCGATGTGCGGGATATTTTCCTGCGCCATACGGATCACGACCTGACCATTGTGGATCTATAATACCTTTTTCCCTGCACCTTTTTCGGTGTGGGGAAAATTTTTTCAAAAAATTTTCGTAAAAAAGAGGGAATCCCCCTTTTTTTTAGTATAAGTATAATAGGTGTTTGCATAGATTCCCCCCATTGGGGTGAAACTTCGGAAAGGAGGTCGTCTTTATGCCGTTTCCCCAGAGTTTTCTGGACGAGCTGATCGCACGCAGCGATATTGTGGATGTGGTAGGCAGTTATGTGTCACTCCAGCCCAAAGGCGGCAGCTATTGGGGCTGCTGTCCGTTCCATAACGAGAAGACGCCCTCATTCCATGTCTTGCAGGACAAGCAGTTCTACCATTGCTTTGGCTGCAAAAAGGGCGGCGGTGTCATCAACTTCGTCATGGAGATGGAGAACCTCTCCTACGGCGATGCCGTTCGATTCTTGGCCAAACGTGCCAATATCCCCGTCCCCGAGGACGATCACAGCGGCACGGAAAAACTGCGCCAGCGTATGTTAGACCTCAACCGTGATGCCGCCCGCTATTACTATGGCGTACTGCAGAGCAGCGAGGGTGCTGCGGTGCAGGCGTATTTGGATAAGCGTCAGATCCGCCGTCCCATTGCCGTAAAATTCGGTATGGGCGCTGCCCCCGACAGTTGGGACGCTCTGCTGACCGCCATGACCCAAAAGGGTTACACGAAGAAGGAACTGCTGGACGCAGGCTTGATCGTGCAGAACAAAAAAGGCGGCTTTTATGACCGTTTCCGCAACCGTCTGATCCTGCCCGTCATCGACGTGCGGGGCGACGTGGTGGGCTTCGGCAGCCGTATCATTGGTGGTGACGGTGCCAAGTACGTCAACACGCCCGAAACACTTACATACAGCAAGCGCCGTGTGCTGTACGGCTTGAACCTCGCCAAGAAAACCAAACGTCCCAACATCATTCTGTGTGAGGGCAATCTGGACGTGGTGACGCTGCATCAGGCCGGTTTTGATAACGCGGTGGCCTCCATGGGTACGGCGCTGACGGTGGAGCAGACACGGCTTTTGAGCCGCTACACCAAGGAACTGGTGCTGTGTTACGATAACGATAATGCCGGACAGATGGCCACCAAGCGCGCCTTGGAACTTTTGAACAACTCCGAATTTACCGTTAAGGTGCTGCGCCTGCCCAATCTCATCGTGGACGGTGAGAGCAAAAAGCAGGACGCGGACGATTTCATTAAAAACAAAGGCTCTGCCGCCTTTGAGGCTCTCTTAAACGGCAGTGAAAACGGTATTGAGTTCCGTATGGCGCAGATTGCCAACAAGTACGATTTAAAAGACGATCAGGCACGTATCGCCTACGCTGCCGAGATCAGCGAGGAACTCAGTAAACTGCAAAACGCGGTGGAGCGCGAGATCTACACTGTCCGTGCCGCCGAGGTTGCGGGTCTGACACCGGAGGCATTGCGTATGGAAACCCAGCGTGCCTTCAAGCGGCGCGTGGCTAAGGAGCGCAAGGCACGGGAACGTCGCGAATTGAACCCCGCCGCCACGCAGCAGCCCAGCGAACGGGGCATGCGCTATGACAATCTGCGCAGCGCCATGGCGGAGGAAGGAGTCCTGCGGCTATTGATGCTGGACGACAGTCTGTTCCCCGATACACCGCCGCTGACGGCTGAGGAGTTCTCCTCTCCGCTGTTGGGTAAGGTGTTTGCCGCTCTTTGGCAGATGCGCCCCTGCGAGCAGTCACGGGCGCTGGCCATACTGGGCGGTGAACTGACGGGCGAGGAAATGAATCACCTCACCGTCATCATGCAAAAACCGGAATCCATGGCCAATGCCTCTCAGGCGTTGACAGATTATATACGCATCATCCGCGAAGAACACAGGCGGCGCCAAGGTGCAGATCAGGATCTGCTGGCGCTGGCACGGGATAAATACAAAGACAAAAAGGGTTATGGAGGAAAGCAACATGAGTGAAGAATTGACCAAGCAGCAACTGAAAGAAATGGCCGATGCCCTGTTGGCCGAAGATAAAAAGGAAGCAGCCAAGAAGAAGGGCAAGCTGGACGACAAGACCATCGCCACTCTGCCTGCAGCAGAATTGTTGATGAACAACGAAAAACTGAAAGAGCTGTTCATCAAGGGCAAGAAAAAGGGCAAACTGGACTCCGCCGAACTGAGCGAGGTGCTGGATGCCATGGATCTGGAGAGCGAGCAGATGGATCACATCTATGATTCTCTGGAAACGCTGGGCATCGAAGTGGGCAGCGAGGAATTCCTCAATGATCTGCCCGATGATATTGAGCCTCCCATGGAAGAGATTGCCGAGATTGAAGAGGAAGAACTGGTCGACCCCAATACACTGGTGGACAGTTTCAACATCGACGATCCCGTGCGTATGTACCTCAAGGAGATCGGTAAGGTACCCCTGCTGACTGCTGATGAGGAGGTGGAACTGGCCAGTTCCATGTCCGCAGGCAATCTGGCTAAGGCACGCGTAGCCGAGGCTGAAGGAAACGGCGAGGAGATTCCCTCTGAGGAAATGGACGAGTTGAATGCCCTCATCAAGAAGGGCGAAAAGAGCAAGCAGAAACTGGCAGAGGCCAATCTGCGTCTGGTGGTATCCATCGCCAAGCGCTATGTAGGCCGCGGTATGCTGTTCCTCGACCTCATTCAGGAGGGCAATCTGGGTCTTATCAAGGCTGTGGAAAAGTTCGACTACACCAAGGGCTATAAGTTCTCCACTTATGCCACATGGTGGATCCGTCAGGCCATCACCCGCGCTATTGCCGATCAGGCCCGTACTATCCGTATACCCGTTCACATGGTGGAAACCATCAACAAGGTGATCCGTGTCAGCCGTCAGTTGCTGCAGGAACTGGGTCATGATCCCACGCCCGAGGAGATTTCCGAGGAAATGGGTATGCCCGTGGATAAGGTGCGCGAGATTCTGAAGATTGCGCAGGAGCCGGTCTCTCTGGAAACCCCCATCGGCGAAGAGGAAGATTCCCACTTGGGTGACTTCATTCCCGACGAAGGTGCCTCCGAGCCCTCCGAGGCCGCCAGTTTCACTCTGCTCAAGGAGCAGTTGGTGGACGTACTGAGCACCCTGACTCCCCGCGAGGAGAAGGTGCTGAAACTACGCTTTGGCATTGAGGACGGCCGTACCCGCACCTTGGAGGAAGTGGGCAAGGAGTTCAATGTTACCCGTGAGCGTATCCGTCAGATCGAGGCCAAGGCTCTACGCAAGCTGCGTCATCCCAGCCGCTCCAAGAAGCTCAAGGACTTCCTGAACTGATTATCCGGGGAGGTAATTACCATGACTTTAGATTTAGAAAATATGCCTCTGCAGGATCTGCCCCATTTTAAGGGCGGCGAGGGTACTGCGCAGGCCAAAATGCACGTGGACGACATGGGCAAGATCGTTCTGCTGACTCTGCCCGTAGGCGTTACGGTGGGTGTACATACCCATGATGACAGCTGTGAGATCATTCGTTTCCTCTCCGGCACCGGCATTATGATCGACGACGGCGAGAAGCTGCCTATCACACCGGGTATGTGTCACTACTGTCCTAAGGGCCACAGCCACGGCATCATCAATAACGGAACTGAGCCGCTGACCATGTGGGCTGTGATCCCCAACTGCTGAGTACATCTGACGAATAAGGAGAAATCGAATATGAAAAATACACAAGCCTTGGCGCAGGAACTGCGTCAGTACGATCTTCTCAATTCCGCTGATATTCCTGCCGTTTCCTTTAGCGGCATTTCCAATGACTCCCGTCAGGTCAAGTCCGGCGATCTCTTTATCTGCAAGGGCTACGGCTTCAAGCCGGCATTTTTACAAATGGCAACGGAGCGCGGTGCTGTGTGCTACATGGCTGAGCAGCCCATTGAGGGTGCTACACTCCCCTGCTTGCAGGTTTCCGATGTGCGCAAGGCACAGAGCCTGACCGCCAAATGGTTCTATGATCACCCTTCCGACTCTCTGACACTCATCGGCATCACCGGCACCAAGGGCAAGTCTACCACCACCTGCATGACCCACGAGGTGATGAATGCCATCGCCGGCCGCCGCACGGGTCTTTTGAGCGGCGTGGAACATTATGTGGGCAGCGATGTGGAACTTCCCCATCTGACCACACCTGAGTCTTTGGATTTCCAGCACATGCTGGCCCTGATCCGCGATAACGGCTTGAACGTGGCTACCACAGAGATTTCCTCTCAAGCCTATCAGGTCAGCCGCGTTTACGGTGAGCACTTCAATTTCGGTGTATTCCTGAACATCGGCCCCGACCACATTGGCGAGCACGAGCACCCCACCATGGAGGATTATCTCGCCTGTAAGATCGCGCTGCTGGAGAATAGCGACACCGCCATCATCTGCCGCGATACCGCCTATTTTGACACCGTTTATGCTGCCGCCAAGGCGAAAGCCAAGCGCGTGATTCTGGTCGGCATTGAGCAGGACGACTGCGACTATATCGCCAGCGACATCGAACGCCGCCCCACCGGCGGTTACACCTTTAATGTCACCGAGCGCAAGAGCGGCACGGTGTATCCTTACAGCATCGCCATGGACGGTCTTTTCAACATCTCCAACGCCTTGGCCGCCATTGCCATCGGTCGTGAGATGCAGGGCGAGCCTGCTGTGATTGCCGAGGCACTGTCTGAACTGAAGGTAGCAGGCCGCGCCGATGTATATGTTGGCGGCGGCATCACCGTGCTCATCAACTATATGCACAACGGCATCAGCTGCGAGGCCACCTTGAAGGGCATCATGCACGACTACCCCGGTGCCTATATCACCGTGGTGCAGGGCATTGCCGGCCATCGTTCTCCCCAGCGTCTGCAGGGTATCGGTGAGGCCTGCGGCAAATACGCCGACCGCATTTTCTTCACCGCTGATGACCCCGGCTTTGAGGATCCCCGTGACTTGGGCAACCGTCTGGCACACGCTGCCGCAGACGGCAAGGCCGAGATCGTCGTGGAACCCGACCGCACCATCGCGGTGGAGCGTGCCATCATGGAGGCACCCGAAAACTCCGTGGTGGTCTTGGGCGGCAAGGGTCCTGAAGAAACCCAGTGCGTAGGCAATGAGTATGTCTACTATGAGTCCGATCCCGCTATCACCAAGCGAATGCTACCCGTCCGCGAACAGAATAAGTAAAAAACATACACGAAGCGGCACGGTTTCCACCGTGCCGCTTTTGCGCAAAAAAAAGAAACTGTGACTTGTGTCACAGTTTCTTTTATGTTCGAATGTAAAGTAAATTACTTCAGCTCGACCTTGCCGCCGACTTCCTCGAACTGCTTCTTCAGAGCCTCTGCATCGTCCTTGGACATAGCTTCCTTCAGAGTGGTGGGGCAGCCTTCAACAGCAGCCTTAGCCTCGGCCAGACCCAGACCCATGACCTCGCGGACAGCCTTGATGACCTTGATCTTGGTAGCAGCATCGAAACCGGTCAGAACGACGTCGAACTCGGTCTTCTCTTCAGCAGCGGGAGCAGCAGCGCCGGCAGCGGGAGCAGCCATAGCAGCGGCGGAAACGCCGAACTCTTCTTCCAGAGCGTGAACCAGCTCGGACAGTTCCAGAACGGTCAAACCCTTGATCTCTTCGATCATAGCAGTAATCTTCTCAGACATTTTGATATCCTCCTAATTGTAAGATAATTTTAAAATTGATGTGTGGACAACGCTTGTCCAAGGGGGAAAATACCGATTATTCGGCAGCAGCTTCCTCTGCGGGAGCGCCGTCCTTCTCGGCGATCTGCTTCAGCACGCAAGCCAGAGCGGAAATGGGAGCCAGCATGGTACCCAGAACCTGAGCCTGCAGTACGGGCAGAGCGGGGATAGCAGCCAGAGCATTGATGGTATCCAGGGAAACGACCTTGCCGTCCATGAAACCACCCTTGATCTCGAACTTGCCGTTGAGCTTCTTTGCATAGTCAGCAATGACGCGAGCGGGAGCGACGGGATCGTCAGCGCAGATAGCCAGAGAAGTGGTACCGTTGAGCTGCTCGTCCAGTTCGTTCAAGCCGCAGTTGTTGAAAGCAAAGCGCAGCAGGGTATTCTTGATGACAGAATAGTCGACGTTGTTCTCGCGGCAATCAGCGCGCAGAGCGGTATCCTCTGCCACGGTGATGCCCTTGTAATCAACGATGACACCAGCAGCAGCGTTCTGAACCTTCTCGGTCAGAGCGGCCACGATTGCCTGCTTTTCAGACAGAACTTTTGCGTTGGGCATTCTTTGATTTCACCTCCATGAGATTTGTAGGTGCGTTCAAAAAGGAAAACCGTCCTCTTATCGCAAGACAAGAGGACGGTAAAAGCAATCAAAATGATTCGCCATCCTCGGCAGGATTTACGGCTTGCGCCACCTGCTGTCTTTGGAACGCATCTGATATTATATCGAAGCGGCTGGCAGTTGTCAACCCCTCAGATATACAAATGAGAACTTTTTTTAGGTGACACCGCATAATGGTGGTGCACAGACTGCGCAGACAATTTTTTCGTCAGATTGGTTTAAAATTTAGCAGGAATCCTGACGGATTTCAAGAAATTTTTGAACAATATGGCGGAAATAAGTGCAAGCAAGCTGTGTGCTATGCATTGTGCGGTGTTGCCTCAGCTGATTACAGCTGCTTTGCGGCGTTCATCTTCACGCCGGGGCCCATGGTGGCAGCAGCCACGCAGGACTTGATATACTGACCCTTGGCAGCGGCGGGCTTAGCCTTGATGATGGCACCCATCAGAGCTGCATAGTTCTCATACAGCTTCTCAGCGCCGAAGGAAACCTTACCGATGGGGCAGTGGATGATGTTGGTCTTGTCCAGACGATACTCGACCTTACCGGCCTTAACTTCCTTGACAGCCTTAGCGACGTCGGGAGTCACGGTACCGGCCTTGGGGGAGGGCATCAAGCCCTTGGGGCCCAGCAGCTTACCGTGACGGCCTACAACACCCATCATGTCGGGGGAAGCGACGACCACGTCGAAGTCGAACCAGTTTTCCTTCTGGATCTTCTCGACCATATCCATATCGCCGACATAGTCAGCGCCAGCTTCGCGGGCAGCGTCAGCCTTGTCGCCCTTAGCGAAGACCAGAACGCGAGCGGTCTTACCGGTGCCGTGAGGCAGCACGATAGCGCCACGGACCTGCTGGTCAGCGTGACGGGAGTCGACACCCAGCTTGACGTGCAGCTCGACGGTCTCGTCGAACTTAGCGGAAGCGGTCTTGCAGATCAGCTCCATACCCTCCTGGGGATCATACAGCATAGCCTTATCGATCTGCTTAGCACTCTCTTTATACTTCTTACCTCTAAACATCTTTACACCCTCCTTATTCGCCAACGACAACGCCCATGGAGCGTGCGGTACCGGCGATCATGCTCATAGCGGATTCCAGAGAAGCCGCGTTCAGATCGCGCATCTTCAGCTCAGCGATCTTCTGGATGGAGGCCTTGGAGATGGTAGCGACCTTTTCCTTGTTGGGAACGCCGGAACCGGACTCAATGTTGCACTCCTTCTTGATCAGAACAGCTGCGGGGGGAGTCTTAGTGATGAAGCTAAAGGAACGGTCAGCATAGACGGTGATCACCACAGGGATAATCAGGCCCATGTCGTTCTTGGTGCGCTCATTAAATTCCTTGGTGAAAGCGGCAATGTTGATGCCGTGCTGACCCAGAGCGGGGCCAACGGGGGGAGCGGGAGTTGCTTTGCCCGCGGGAATCTGCAGTTTTACGTAACCGACAACTTTCTGTGCCATGAATAGGCACCTCCTTCAATAAAATGTGGTAGTAGGAAATCCCCAATGGATCTCCACTTTTGGCGAGATGCCTGGCATCTCTCCCACTTGTGCCGAAGTGGTAATCTTCGGACATACATCTTTGCGGAAACTGCCGCAAATCAGGGCATAACCTCCACCTGATCGAGTTCGAGCTCGACGGGTGTTTCTCTGCCGAACATGGAAACCACCACGCGGACCTTGTTCTTGTCCGGTTCGATTTCCTCGACCGTACCTGTGAAACTGGACAAGGGGCCGTCCGTGATCTTCACGGTATCGCCCACGTTGTACATCACCACGATCTCATGCTTCTCCACACCGAGAGCAGCAACTTCTTCCTCTGTCAGAGGAATGGCCTTGTTGGCAGAGCCAACGAAACCGGTCACGCCGCGGATATTGCGGATCAGATGCCAGGTGTCATCTGTCAGCACCATCTTCAAAAGCACGTAGCCGGGGAACACTTTGCGTTCCACTTCCTTCATGACACCGCTCTCGGTAACTTCCGTCACGGTTTCCATGGGGATCTCGATCTTGAGGATCATATCCTCCAGACCGCGATTGGCAACGAACTTTTCGATGGCTGTTTTCACCGCATTCTCATAACCGGAATAGGTGTGAGCCACATACCATTTTGCGTTTTCAGCCATGATGCAACCTCTTAACCGGCAAACAGGCCAATCAACGTCTTGACTGCCAAGACAGCCACGCCGTCGAAGATCCAGATGCAAGCGCCAACCACCAAAGAGCACAGCATCACGGTGCCGGTGTTCTTAGCGGTAGTCTTACCATCGGGCCAAACGACTTTCTTCAATTCGCTTCTCATCTCGCGGAACCACTTACCGTGGTCCTTCTTGACCTTTTTTACCTCTGCCATTACTGCATTCTCCTTCCAAAATTACTTGGTTTCGGTATGGACCGTATGCTTCTTGCAGAAGGGGCAATACTTGTTCATTTCAAGCTTGTCAGGCGTATTCTTCTTGTTCTTCATTGTGTTGTAGTTTCTCTGCTTGCACTCGTTGCAGCGGAGAGTGACTTTCACGCGCATTCTAACGGCACCTCCTTATTAGATTGGTATCTCCCGGCAAGGCCGGGTCTACCGACTGCCTCCCTGATCTGCGGCTGTTCTTTTTCTGCGCTCGAAGCGAAAAAAGCGCGCAAAAAGAAAGCACCCACTCACAGGTAATTGTTATGATAACACACTTTTCACCACCGGTCAACCACTTTTTCGGTAAAAATACGGCAATTTCTCATTTAATTTTCCGTTTTGGTTGCGATACGAAAAAAAATCGTGTATGATGAGGAAAACAACGATTTCCTTTACGGTTTACCGAGGTATTTTACTATGAAAATCATGGCTATCGACTACGGCGATGCCCATACCGGCATTGCCATTTCCGACTTCACCTGCACGCTGGCAGGTTTCTCCACGGTCATCAACTCCCGCAAGCAGGAGCAGGTGGTCTCGGAGATTGAGAAAATCATTGCCGAGCACGGTGTCACCGAACTGGTGTTGGGCTATCCCAAGAACATGGACGGCACACTTGGCCCTCGCGCGGAAAAGTGCGAGGCATTGGCTGAGGTACTGCGTGAGGCGACCTCCCTCCCCGTCACCTTGTGGGACGAGCGCCGCAGCACCGTGGAGGCCCACGCTATCCTATTTAATAATGGTAAGAACGGCAAACAGCGCAAGAAAGTGGTGGATGCGGTGGCCGCCAGTCTGATGCTGGAGGGTTATCTGACCCGCCGCAAACTGGAGGGTACGCTATGACCGTCATCATTATCGGCGGCGGTGCCGGTGGCATGGCCGCCGCTTTGAGTGCCGCCGCACACGGCCACCATGTCACGCTTTTAGAGCGTCAGGCACGCGTGGGCCGCAAACTGCTCTCCACCGGCAACGGTCGGTGCAACCTGACCAACCACCACGTTTCCCCTGCTCACTACCACGGTGAGGATGTATCCTTTGCCGATTTTGCCCTGTCCGCATTTGATGTGGGGACTACCCTGCAATATTTTGCCTCGCTGGGTCTTGTGTCCACCGCTGAGGATAGCGGCCGCGTCTATCCCTACAGCAACATGGCAGGCAGCGTACTGGACGTACTGCGCTATGGGTTGGAGCAACCGAATATCGACCTCCATACCGGTGTCACCGTCACCAAGCTACGCAAGAAAGGCGAGGTATTCACGGTGGAAACCGAAAGCGGCGAAGCCTTCACCGTAGACCGCGTCATCTTAGCCGCAGGCGGTGCCGCAGGCAGCAAGGTGGGCGGCGTCATGGACGGCTACCGCCTTGCCAAAATGCTGGGCCACCACCGCACAGCGCTGTACCCCTCACTGGTGCAGCTCAAAACCGACCCCACCTACCCCCGCTCTCTTAAGGGTGTGAAGGCTGATGCCGCGATCCGCATTCTCCGTGGCAAGGAGATCATCGCCGAAAACCGCGGTGAGATCCTCTTCACCGAGTATGGTGTCAGCGGCCCTGCCATCTTCGATATCTCCCGCTCGGTATCTACCGGCGGCGAAGATTTAGTGTGCGAACTGAACCTGCTCCCCGACTGGGAAGAGCAAAGCGTACTGGACTGGCTGAAACAGCGCCGTACCGCCATGGCAGATCATGAGTCCTCTGCCCTGCTCACCGGAGCGCTCCACAGCCGCTTGGGACTAACCGTATGTAAGTCCGCCGGCTTTACCAATCAGCCTATCACTTCCCTTTCAGACAGCGATCTGCGCACCATCGCCTATCGCCTGCAGCATTTCGCCCTGCCCATCTTGGGCACCTGCGGCTTCGATCAGGCACAGGTCACGGCGGGCGGTCTGCGTACCGATGAGTTCAACCCCGAAACCATGGAAAGCCGCCTTGTTCCCGGCTTCTATGCCTGCGGTGAGGTGCTGGACATTGACGGCGACTGCGGCGGATATAACCTGCAATGGGCATGGTCCAGCGGTATGTTGGCGGGCGAACTGCGATAAGGATATTTAATTTGATAGGAGGGCATACACATGAAAAGATCTACACTGCTCTGTATTTTTATTGTGCTTGTTGTCGGTATTTTCCTTGTCCTTCCCCTTCCGCAAAAAGCCGATGAAGAGCCGGAAGAACACTGGGATCTGATTCCTCAGGTGATGGTGGACGGCACGCTGTACTTCACCACAGGTTATCCTGCCTCTCCCTTTGACCGTTCCGAGGAGCCGAACGGCACCATTACCTCCACGGTAGCCGGCTATGAACAGCCCACCCAAAACGACCAGTCCAACTTTGGCGCAGGCTATGTCTACCAATATGGCAAGACAGACGGCACCATCGAAATAAACTTCGACGGCCAGTGGTGGATTTATGCCACAGAAGAAGTCAGAGATCACATGCAGTTTCCCGAATGAATTCCCCTATTCTGCAAAACAGATACTCGTTGAAAATGTAGGCAAATTGGGGTTTATTGAAGTGTAGTTGAGGAGATTGTTTCGCGGTTTCGACCGCGAGGTACTTTTGTCATTAGCGACAAAAGTACCCAAAAGCGCCATTTGAAACCTAAGGTTTCAAAACTTCCTCGCGCGTATTGGTGCGATAGAAGTTGATAGTTATTTCCTCGCGTTGCGATGACGTGGATAAAATTCAATCTAAATCAGGAATTGCTCCAGCATCTAACTCGTTTAGCCACTCACTCTTGCAAAATGTAGGAGATCGCACTTCTACCGTTCCACCATCTGCGGCAGCAATAAGTCGCAAACGGGGTCATATTTGCACCAACGACAAATACCGTATTTGTTCGCGAAGTAGATGCTTGGAAATTTCCTCTATGGTATAGTCGCGAAAAGGATTCTCCAAAACCATTGATTTTGGACGGCGTTTTTGCCTACTTTTTTTGCTGAAGAAAAAAGTAGGCCCTCGGAGAGAATCAAAAGAAAAACCTCTCCAATAACAAAAGTCACCCACCGGAGGCAAATATAAAAAAATGCCCCGCCAAATCCCAATTTGTCAAATAACAAAAACAACCCGCCGATGCGAGAACAAATCTCCTTTTCGGCGGGTTTTCTTATTAAAACATATCCTCATGCACTCTATAAGTTCTTGCCCTTACAGTTTGATTTCCCCAAACAGATTCCACGGATACCCCTCCGGCGGCAGGGCGGTCACGTCCAGCATCTTACCGGTAACGGGATGGCGCAGGGCGAGATGGCACGACCAAAGCGCCGTCTTGCATTGCTCGTCCCGACTGCCGTAGCGGATATCGCCCAGCAGGGGCAAACCGCGTGAAGAAAACTGCACGCGGATCTGGTGGGTACGTCCCGTGTGCAACTGAATCCGCACAAGACTCAGATCATCGGTGCGCCCCACTTCCCGATAGGAAAGCCGTGCCTCGCGCACACCCTTGCGCATACGCTTGACCACATAACTCTTGTTGTGTGCAGCATCGCGGAACAGCAGGTCGGTCAAGGTGTCCTCCTCTTTTTCCGGATGCCCCCGCAGCACCGCCAGATACTCCTTGGTGATCTCATGCTGCGCTATGGCGGCGATCAGTTTTCCGGTGACCTCGCGGCGGCGGGAGAATACCATCACGCCGCCCACGATCTTGTCAAGGCGGTGTACGGTGGCGATATAGTCGTCCTTCCCTTGTTCGCGGTAATGCTCACGCAGCAGCGCCGGCATACACCGTCCCTTCTCGCTGTCCTCAGATAATACGCCGACGGGCTTGAGGCAGATCACCAGATGGGCATCTTCATATAGTATGGTCAGATCAGACATGGTATGTACTCCTAAAAGATTTCCGGCGCCTTTGAAAGCGCCGAAAAAATGTTGTATGGATTATCTACGGCGACCGCGATAGGAGCGGTGGCGATAACGTCTGCCGCTCTTGCCGTAACGGCGATCACGACCGCGCATACGCCACCACACGACGAAGAGTATGGCAACAATGACGAGGAGCACCAGAATGATCCTCACCACGGTCAGGTGGAAGAAATCGGAGATGGCATCCTTAACCACCAGAAAACGGTTGGCATTTACGTCAGACATCGCCAGCAGCGGCACGGACACATAATCTGTGCCGTTGTAGCTGATGGTCAGCGTACCCAGTTCATCACCTGCGGCGATGGGAGCATCTACGATCTCATTGGGCAGCGTCACCTTGCGTTCCAGTTTGGTGACGTCCACACCGTTGGGCAGCAGGGCCTGCGCGTCCTGAGCGGGATGCACCAGCACGCAGTTGGTTTCCTTGGACAGATCCACCGGCACTTCCTGAATGACCTCGTCTTCCGTCACCACAGTCTGCATGGAGAAATTGTCAAAGCCCCAGTCGAACAGACGCACGGTCTCAGAGAAACTGAGCACCTTGGTGTTGCCGCCGGCAGTTTCCTGCGTACCTGCACCCAGCACCACGCTGATCACACGGCGATCACCGCACACGGCGGTGGACACCAGACAGTGGCCCGCCTCATCGGTAGTACCGGTCTTGACACCCTCAGCGTAAGCGTTGATGTCCTCGCGGTCATAGAAATAATCTCCGTCGCGCCATGTGGAGATGAGGAAGTTGGTGGTATGCAGTTCTCTTGCCTCGGACTTATTGGTGGCGGGCATGTCGTACTGCTTGGTGTTGCAGATCTCCATGAACTGATCGTACTTCATGGCAGCGCGGGTAATGAGATACATATCCCACGCGGTGGTGTAGTGGTTGGTGTTATGCAAGCCCGAGGGGTTGGCGAAATGGGTATTCTCGCAGCCCAGTTCCTGCGCTTTCGCGTTCATCAGCTTGACAAACTCACTGGTCGAGCCTGCCACGGTTTCCGCCAGAATGTTGGCAGTCTCATTGGCGGAGATGACCATCAGACAGTACAGCAGATCCTGCACAGTGACCTTCTCTCCCGCCACGATACCGGCGGTACTGCCGTCCTCATCAAGGCCGGACATAGCCGAGGCGGAAACAGTCACCACCTGATTCATGGTCAGCTGACCCTTGCTCACCGCCTCCAGCGTCAGAAGTGCGGTCATGATCTTGGTCAGGCTGGCGGGGTACATCTTCTCATGGGCGTTCTTGTCATACAGCGTCAGGCCGCAGGACTCGTCCACCAGCAGTGCTGCCTTGGCCTTGATGTCGATGGTGGCGGCACTTTTAGAGCTGGCTTTTGCCTCATCAGTCGGTGCAGCATAGGCCGGAACACTCAGGCAAATGGTACTGAGCATCAAGGTTGCCAAAAAAACAGATAAAATACGGCGAATTTTCATAGTTCTTTTTCTCCACATATGTTATAATGAGTTTATCCTGTCAATCATGCCACCCCTAAGCGGCAGAATCGGTATGATGTTTATACCTCTATTATAAGCAAAAACATCGAGGTAGTCAACAGTCGACCGGGCAGGAAACGATCAAATTTCCATAAAAGCAAAGGTGGGATCCTATGAAGATATTGGTAGTAGATGATGAGCAGGTTCTGGTCAAGGGCATGACTTTCAATCTGCAGAACGAGGGCTATGAGGTGGACTGCGCCTATGACGGTACTACCGCGTTGGACATGGCCCATAAGGAGCACTACGATCTCATTATTCTCGACTGGATGATGCCGGGTCTTAGCGGCAGTGAAGTTTGCATGAAGATCCGCGAGTTCTCAGATGTTCCCGTCATCATGCTCACCGCACGCAGTGAAGACGCAGACAAACTGATGGGTTTTGCCTGCGGTGCAGACGATTATGTGACAAAACCGTTCAATAT
>JAZLIB010000137.1:0-12251 GCA_045617185.1 Vescimonas sp. | reverse complement strand
GTATGAACGCGCACCCGACATACACAAGAAGTATGGACGCAGTTGGAAACGCATCCGGGACAAGTATTATCAAACTCACCCCTACTGTGAGAAGTGCTTCGCAGAGGGCCGCATGACACCGGCAGAAGAGGTGCATCATATCCTACCTGTCTCGAAAGGCGGCAGGCACACTCCGGACAATCTCATGTCGCTCTGCCGATCCTGTCATAACAAAATACACCATGATCTGGGGGATCGCTGACCCGGGAGGGGCGGTTCACTTCTCTACGCTAAACTGTTCTGGGCAACGGCGCGGGGTCACGCGTTGAAAAATTGCGAAATCAAACGGGTAATTAAGGCCCCTGACAGAAAATGCATCAGAAAGGCGGTGAGAGTTTGCCGACAAAATCTAATAATACCGGTGGTCAGGGCGGCAAAAGGCCGGGCGCTGGCCGCAAACCTAAAGGCGTGAAGGAAAAGGCCGACAACGGCAACCCCGGCGGCAGAAAGCTGACCGTGCTGGACATTCCAGATGTAACCGGGGCTGAGATGCCAAAGCCGGATGCTATTCTGTCCGCTACGCAGCGTGATGGCTCAAAACTAAAGGCCGCCGAAATCTATGAGCGAGTTTGGAACTGGCTCGATAAGCTCGGCGCTACTGCTTACATTGCTCCAGAGGTAATTGAGCAGTATGCAATGTGTCGTGCCCGATGGCTGCAATGCGAAGAAATGACAAATGAGCTGGGTTTCCTTTCAAAGCATCCCACTACAAACAAACCAATCACGTCTCCGTTTATCAACATCGGTATTAACTACATGAATCAGGCCGCCCGGCAGTGGGAGGCCATAATGCAGACCGTCAAGGAGAACTGCTCCGTAGACTTTTCTGGAGCAAACCCTAATGATGATCTGGAAAAAATACTTCATCAGAGAAAGGGATTTTAATTATGTATGAAAAAGTCAATCCGTCCCATCCGGATAAAATTGCGGACCGCATTGCCGGTGCGCTTGTCGACCTAGCATATCAAGAAGTGAAGAATCCGAAGATTGCGGTCGAGGTTTTGGTAGGTCATGGCAAATGCCATATTATTGCAGAAACCTCGGTAAAGCTTAATCCCCGCGATGTTCGCAACGCGGTCAGGCGCATAGCTGGAAAAGTACGAGTCGATTTCAAACAGTATAGTCAGGATGAGCACCTTGCCATGAATCAGCGAAAGTCCATCCGCTGTGGCGATAACGGCATTTTCAAGGGCGTCCCTCTCACAGAGGAACAGAAGTATCTCAGCAAAGCAGCAAGGGAACTCTATGATATTTACCCTTATGACGGTAAATACATTGTAGACGCTGACCAGCTGATCATTTGTCAGTCTAACGTCCCCACGAGGGCGTTGAAGAAAATGTATCCCCAAGCAGTCGTAAATCCCCTTGGTGATTGGACTGGCGGCACAAATGTCGATACTGGTGCCACGAACCGGAAGCTCGGATCGGATATGGCAGACTCCATTACTGGTGGCGGCCTGCATGGCAAAGATCTCACCAAAGCAGACGTATCCGTGAACATTTATGCGTTTCTCAAAGCCCAGGACTCTGGGCAGCCTGTAGAACTCTCTTGTGCTATCGGGGATAGCTCGGTAGATGACAGACCTTATACCGAAATCGTGGAAATTGCGCGTGAATACATCCGTTCCGTTGGCGGCTTTGAAAAATTCGCCGAATGGGGGCTTGTGTGATGACAACCACTACCGAGATGCAGCTTGTCCCGCTGGATAAGCTGGTGCCTTATGCAAACAATGCCCGAACACACTCCCCGGCGCAGATCAACAAGCTCCGTTCCTCCTTGAGAGAGTTCGGATTTATCAATCCTGTTATTATCGACCGTGACTATGGCGTGATTGCCGGTCACGGTCGTATTCTTGCCGCCCGCGAAGAAGGCATCACGGAGGTGCCGTGTGTTTTTGCCGACCACCTGACCGAAGCCCAGAAAAAAGCATATATCATTGCGGATAACCGCATGGCGCTTGATGCTGGCTGGGATGAGGAACTTCTGCGCGTTGAGATTGAGGCGCTGCAGGGTGATGGCTTTGACCTAGCCCTCACAGGCTTTGATGAAAAGGAGCTTAGTAAGCTCTTTGACAGCGGCAAGGAAGCCAAGGACGATGACTTTGATGTGGCTGCCGAGTTGCAGAAGCCGACCTTCTCCAAGCTTGGCGATGTCTGGACGTTGGGAAGGCATAGGCTTGTTTGTGGAGACAGCACCAAGTCCGAAACCTTTGATGCGCTCATGGCCGGGAACAAGGCAAACCTTGTCATTACCGACCCGCCGTACAACGTGAATTATGAAGGCTCCGCCGGAAAGATCAAAAACGACAACATGACAAACGAAAGGTTTTATGAGTTCCTTCTGGCGGCTTTCAAAAACACCGATGCTGCCATGGCAAGCGACGCGAGCATATATGTATTCCATGCAGACACCGAGGGGTTGAACTTCCGCAGAGCATTTGCTGATGCGGGGTTCAATCTCTCAGGCTGCTGCATTTGGAAGAAGCAGTCTCTCGTACTTGGGCGTTCACCGTATCAATGGCAGCATGAGCCGGTTCTGTTCGGTTGGAAGAAAAATGGTAAACACCAATGGTACACCGGACGTAAGGAAACCACTATCTGGGAGTTTGATAAGCCCAAGAAGAACGGCGATCATCCAACGATGAAGCCGATCCCGCTCCTCGTATATCCTATTATGAATAGTTCCATGAGCAATACCATAGTCCTTGATCCCTTCGGCGGGTCCGGGTCAACTCTAATCGCCTGCGAGCAGACCGACCGTTCCTGCTATACCATTGAGCTTGATGAGAAGTTCTGCGATGTAATCGTGAATAGGTATATTGAATTGGTGGGTACCTCCGAAAAGGTGTCCCTCCAGCGCGATGGACATACTTTCAGCTATGCCGAAATCCACGGGCAGCCTGATGATAATTGACACAATAATGCTGTAAATAGCACAGATTTCCTCCTGAAATATTGTGACTTATATACCTTCGAATTGACTTGCTATATGTGCCTTTTAGAGCAATCATACACATACCAAATTGAAGGAGGCACATACCATGCAGAGAGTTTTCGAGATCGATACCTGGCGCGGCAACAAGGAGCTCAACGACACCGCCATAGCAGCAGCAAAAGCCTACGACGGTCGCAAGTTCACGGTGGCAATTGGAGAATGGGGTGTTAAGACCTTCCTTACCTTCGCGGACAGCAAGGAAGAAGCAAAAGGCCTCGCCTTGGCTGCATACGACGGCGGCGCAGCAAACTGGCACGACGAGAAAATTCAGTGCCGCGAAGTTACAAACTGCAAAAAATACCAGAAAGGTTAAGGAGGAAAACAAATGAACATCCATTACAACGTGCCCGGACAGAAGCGCAAGGAGCTGGTTAAGGTCATCTCCGCATGGACCGGCGAAGAAATCAAATACTGCGGGGCACCCAGCTTCGCCTATGAAGTTGGCGGCTTCAAGATCGACCGAGACGGCAACCTGAGCTTTGATGACCACAACCCAGAAACCATCGAACGCATGCAGGAGCACCTTTACGATGAGGGGTTCGAATGCGATATGCCTGAGCAGGAAGAGCCTGCAATCCCGGAGGAACAGGAGAGCGAACCTCACGGATACGGCCTCACGATAACAATGGATGCAGGAAGCTTCAGTGCAGAGGCCCTGAACAATCTTCACAGCATCATAGCCGCCAAGCGCGGCCTGATCTGCAAAGCCCTCGGACTTGAAATTCTTCCGGTACAGGTTTCCGAACAGGCCATATCCTTTCCTTGGTTCGAAGACGAACTGGGTCCGGAGCAGGTCAAAGCGTACACCCACTTTATTGCGGCCCTCTGCGAAATGGCAAGGAACCAGAAGCGCATCACAGCAAAAGAGAAGGAAATCGATAATGACAAATATGCATTCCGCTGCTTCCTGCTCAGGCTCGGCTTCATCGGTGATGAATATAAAGCCGAGCGAAAGATTCTGCTGAGCAAGCTCTCCGGGAGTTCCGCTTTCAAAAGCGGGAGCGGAAAGGTATTAGGAGCATGCGAATGATCGGTGAAGTAGAACTTGCAGCCCTCCGGGAGCGATACCCAAAGGGCTGCCGGGTTGAGCTCGTCCATATGGATGACCCGTATAACACCCGCCTGACCGAAGGCTGCAAAGGAACGGTCATGGCAGTTGATGATATAGGAACAATCCACGTTTCCTGGGATTGTGGATCGTCTCTTGGGGTTGTCTACGGGGAGGATTCTTGCCGTAGAATCGATCAATAATATGCGCTAAAACGCACAAGAAACCGCGTGTATATTTGTCAATATTATGGGTCCGAATTGTGTTGCTATATATGCCTTTTAGAGTGATTAATACACTACCGAAAGGAAATACACCAACGACGGAGGACCAGACAATGAACGAAAAAATTACGAACCAGATCGCCGAAATGAAAAAGCAGACCATTGGGGTTGAGGTTGAGATGAACAACATCACCCGTAAGGATGCCGCGAAGCTTGCAGCCGACTTCTTCGGCACGGGGCGCTACGAAGACACCGCATACCGCAACGGTTACTACACCTGGTCAGCCTGGGATGCACAGAACCGCGAATGGAAATTCCAGCGAGACGTCAGCATCAACGGCGACGACGCCCACAAGTGCGAGATGGTCACCCCGATCCTCACCTACGCCGACATGGACACCCTGCAGGAGCTGATCCGCAAGCTGCGCAAGGCCGGGGCAAAGAGTGATCCCACACGCGGCTGCGGAGTTCACATTCACATTGGAGCCAAGGGTCACACCCCACAGACCCTGCGCAACCTGGCCAACATCATGGCAAGCCACGAAAGCCTCCTAGCCAGCGCCCTGAACCTCGATAGTTACCGCATCAGCCGCTATTGCAGAACAGTTGACCCCGACTTCCTCAGAAGGCTGAATAAAAAGAAGCCGACCACCATGAGCCAGCTTGCAGACATTTGGTACGAATGCAACGGAGCCAGCTACGGCAGAAACCAGCATTACAACGACAGTCGCTACCACATGCTGAACCTCCACGCCACCTTCACCAAAGGCACCATCGAGTTCAGACTTTTCCAGTTTGAAACCCCCGCGGACGGCAAGCAGAACGGACTTCACGCCGGACAGCTCAAGAGCTACATTCAGCTTTGCCTCGCACTCAGCCAGATGGCGAAAACGGTGAAGACTGCAAGCCCCAAGCCCCAGCAGACCGAAAACCCCAAGTACGCAATGAGGACCTGGCTCCTCCGACTCGGCTTCATTGGCGAGGAATTCGCCACAGCAAGAGACCTCCTGACCCGTAGGCTGGACGGCGACGCGGCATTCCGCAACGGCAGAGCAGCTTGAAGGACGCAGTCCAGAGGCCCCCCGAACCCGCTAAGGCGGGCTTTCGGTGGTAGAAGGACTATTATAGGAGGACTTAATTATGCAGAAAAAATACTACCTCGCCTACGGCAGCAACCTGAACCGCTATCAGATGCGTGTGCGTTGCCCCAATGCGGAGCCCCTCGGTACCGCCGTGATTGAAAACTACCGACTGCTTTTCAAGGGTAGCCAAACTGGTGCCTACCTTACGATTGAGCCCGCTGAGGGCCACTACGTCCCGGTCGTGGTCTGGCAGGTTGACGAAGAAGATGAGCGGTCGCTTGACCGCTACGAGGGTTACCCGACCTTCTACTACAAGGCCGATCTGATGATCACCTATAAGGGCATCGTTAGCAACCTGATCCGCACCCGCCATGCGTTCGTTTACATTATGCATGAAGATCGGAAGCTTGGCACCCCAAGCACCCGCTACTTTACGACCTGTGCCCAAGGCTATCGAGACTTCGGGTTCGACACTAGCCTGCTGATAGACGCATACAACTACAGTTTCAGGGAGGACAAATATGAAGACTGAGATCGTTCGAATTGCCGTATGCCCGAAGTGCGGGAATGCCTACTCCGGGCATCCCGCTCTGTCAAGGGTCGATAATGAAACGCTGATCTGTCCGGACTGTGGTGTCCGGGAGGCCTTGGACAGCATTGGTGTCCTGCCTGATGAGCAGGAGAAGATCATCGATATCATTCATCGCTCCACGCTGCCTTCAGATTAAACAGCCTCGTACACAGCGTAATTGCTGTTGAAGGAATCTATGATATTAAGCACATTACGGATGGAACGCTTACGTTCGATAGATTTGAGCTTTGCCTGCTCCTTATACCATCTCTTGGTGCCTTTCTTTGCAGGAGCCTTCTTTGCCTTGGGCTTATTCATCATTTCGGGATGTCTGTCCCTGTAGAAATCGTGTTCTTTTATATACTCGAGGTACTCCATCAAGCTGCCGTACTGGACGCGCTGATAGTGATACCCCGGGACAAAGGATTGCTCATCCGAAGGGAGGGTCTTGGTGTTCTTGTGATATAACTGAGTCCTCCCGCTCGGGCTGACGGTCACAATCCACTTGCTGATCGTACTGGTGATCTTGAAGTTCCGGTCGTTATAATAGCAGGACATTCCGTTTCTGTAGCAGTAGTTAAGGAGTTCCTCCTGCTCTTTCTTATATTGGCGGGCGATTGGATTGCAGCGTTTGCAAAGCCTGTAACCGGCCTGGAATGCTTCTGCCAGAGTCGTAAACGTTCCTACCGACGCCGGGTCGAAGCCCCGGGCGATGAAACAGTTCTCGGTGTGCACAATCTTTTTGTGGCTTTTTTTACTGTAATAAAACACGAATAACACCTGCTTTCTTCCAAGTATGGTTTTATTCTAGCAGGCTTACTGTACAATAAAACGGACTTTCTTTGGCGGTGTGGCCGTAAAATACACACTTTTCTCTTTGAATAATTGTGTAGATTATGGCTCATAATTGACTTGATATTTCACCGCTTCAGAGTGATATATGTACACAACGAACGGGGCCAGACCCCGATACAGGAGGAACACACCATGAAGAACTGCATTGCAGCCATTGACACCGCCCTTGAAAACCACAGTCGCCTGACCTGGAACGAGCTCGGCTTCAACCCCACCTTCGGACAGGCTTACCTTTACAGTCTGGAGGCCGGAAACGAACTGCCGAACTTCGGGGAGGTTATTTGGGACAGCGAGATCGAGCAGATTATCGCCGACTGCCGCAAGACCGGCACAACCGAGTTCACCATCAGCTCCACCTTCTCAAGCCTCATCGAGACCCTTGCCGAGTTCCAGAAGCACGGCTGCATGATGAAGGGCCTGGTTGAGATCACCAGCCGCTATGAAACCGACTGGCATACCGGTGAAAAGAAACGTATCCCCGCCCTTCTGATGAGCCTTTGATTTTAACCCCGCAGCAGGGATTGAGCCGGAAGGCTCTTTCTCTCGTATAAAATACACACTTTGTTCCCTGAATAATTGTGTAGTTTATAGGGCAAAAATTACTTGCTATTTACCCCGTTCAGAGTGATATATACAGTAACAAAACGAACGGAGGACACCTCAATGACCATCAACTACAAAACAAACGGATCTTACTGCACGAGGAGCTTGACCGAATGGTACTTCGGTAAGACATTCGTAAAGAACGCCACGAACGCGGCGATTGCGGAAAACAAGGTGAGCGGCAAATGTCAGTACAAAGCTTGGCAGAACGGTACCGGTTACCTCACGGTTTGCATTGAGAAGTAAGGAGGATACGACGATGTGGAAAGAAGGAAGCCTGCGGGTAAACGGAGAGATTTTTCATTACTGGATGAAACAGTTCGGCGAGGGTTCTGAATGGGGCATTAACGGCGGACGCATTTCCAAGCTGATGTTGAAGCGGAACGGCAAGACCGTTTATAACTATGACAGAGGCGAGGATGTTGCCCCGGTCGATGAGAATACAGCCTTCGCCCTTGAAATCCTTCTGCACAGCGAGAACTACTGATCATAATATAATCAACAGAGATTGGGCCATAAGGCTCTTTCTCTTGTATACCGGAAGTCGCAGAGATGCGACAATTTTTTATGCCCATTTGGGAGATTGTAATATTCGCAAGTAAAAAATACCCAGTCCAGTTGGTAAAAAGCGAGGTCGGAATCATGATGATACATCAGGGAGATCAGTATGCGATCCCGGTAAAAATAAAGATTGGCAATGAAATAATCACTCCGGACAACTGTACCGATGTGCGTATCAAGATCAACGACAAGCTCCTTGAATACAGAAGCGGTTCCCTGCTTTATAACGATATTGAAAAAGTGTGGCAATTTCCGCTTACTGAAAAGGTTTCTTTTGCCTATGGAAACACCGCAAGGATTCAGATAGGAGTAAAGTTCGATGATGATTTTATATACTCCACGGTAAAGAAAATTGAAGTCGGGAGTTCAATAATCAAGGAGTTTTGGAATGGCAATTAGATACATCACTGCTCCTATATCATTTACAGTAGAGCCCGTGCGGACTCTCAACATTGAAATCGAAAAGACGCGCACCCTTCTATTCGATTTTTCAAATATAAATCTTATCCACGGTGACTACGCGCATTATGAGGGAGAATATGTAATTACCCCGAGAACATACGGTCAGGTCATGGAAACGGAGGATAAAGTCATGGATCTGGACATTACTGTCCTTGAGATACCGGCTCAGTATGTCGCGAATGAAAAAGGCGGCAGAACCGCAACAATAGGTTAAGGAGAAAGGTTATGGCAAACGAATACATAAACAAAGTCGTACTCGGCAGCGAAACGCTGATAGATCTCACCGCCGATGATATTACCGCATCGGATATTCTATCCGGCAAGAAAGCTCACTTGCCGAACGGAGCACCTGTTACCGGAACGTGCGCATTTGACGCCGACACTTCCTCTGCGACTGCTGTTGCAGCTGAGATCCTGAACGGGAAAACAGCATATAAAGCAGGCGCAAAAGTCACCGGTACTATGCCCAACAGAGGAGCGCAGTCCGGCTCTATAACTGCAAAAGCACAGCAGATCTCTATTGAGCAGGGCTACCATGATGGAAGCGGCAAAATTGGGATAAGCACTACTGAACAGAATAAAATCGTTCCATCGAACATAAAAAACGGGGTAGAAATACTTGGCGTCACAGGAACTTATACCGGTTCCGAATTGATCAAAGCAACGCCTATGAGCGCCACCCCGGAGCTAACCGCTCAGACGATCATACCCTCTGACCTGGGCGATTACGATTACTTCACGCAGGCAACGATCAATGCTATTCCCGTGACAAGAGTTGATAATGCCGCAGGCGGGGTGACTGTGACCATAGCTGCGGCATAAGGAGACGGTATATGGCTACGAATCCCAACGTAAACAAAGTAGTGCTCGGCGGTGAAACGTTGATAGACCTCACCGGAGACGATGTAACACCCAGTGATGTTTTGCAGGGTAAGAGTTTTCATCTTGGAAACGGTGCCGAAGCAACAGGCAGTCTTGTGCCGGTTTTGTCTGTTGATAATGAGTTACCGGATGCTGACGGTAACGTTTCGCTTGGCGCATATATTAAACCAAATGCTGGTATTCCAAAGACTGATCTGGCAACAGGCATAAAAAATTCTCTTGATCTGGCCGACAGTTCATACCAGCTTCGTGGTGCAATAACTGCTACAACAGATTTAACAGAACTATCAGCGGGAGTTTATTCCATTAATGATATCAAGCACTCTGATTTTCCATCTTCAGATCTTTATTATGGGTGTCTATTTCAAGGGCCCGGAAACTACAAACCACAGTTCTTAATTGCCGGAATCTCTGGAGCCTCCAACTGCTATACAAGAAGATGGTTGACAGCTTCAGCTAAATTCACGGACTGGATATCTCCTTACCAGAAACCTGCTGACGGCATTCCAGAATCAGACCTTTCAAGCGCTGTGAAAGTTAAGTTAAACGAGTACAGCAATCGTAATCTGCTGGACAACGCATGGTTTACTGTTAATCAGCGCGGGAAGACAAGCTACACTGGTAACGGATACGGTTTTGACAGATGGAGAACCAATTTCTCAGGTGATACCGTATCTGCCTTGACCGGCGGAGGAGTCAAAAATGCAATAACCGCCACAACAGCCGGATGGCATTTGCACCAGATTATAGATGACTGCAGTTTACTGATCGGGAAAACGCTAACGGTCTCATGCGATGTTGTCGCGTTTACGACAAATAACGTCAAGCTTTTTGTATCTTTCCGAAATTCATCGGATAGTGAACTATCTTCAAAGACCGTAAATTTGAAGACCGGTATTGTAACGCTTAGTGCCGTCGTTCCTGCATCAACTGCCAGAATACGAGTTGGATTTTACGCTTCTACCAATACAACAGCGGGGTATATCTCTGCAAAATCGTTGAAACTGGAACAAGGTTCATTTTCAACTCTTGCAAATGATGTTTATCCTAATTACAGCGAAGAATTATTGAAATGTCAGAGATATTTTCTGCGAGTAAAACCCGCCACAGCCTGTGTTTATAACGGTTACATTACGAGCAGCGCTAAAAGTTATTATTTCTCTTTGCCTATTTCCGTTCCATTCCGTGCAGTACCAACAGTGACCCATGATGGAGTGGAGATGGTAATCCGTACTTCTACGGGTTATTCAAAGAGAACCCCTTCCGGGTCAGACCATGCGATACCCGGAGCATTTGCTGTTTCATATGCTGTCGGTTCAAGAGTCATCAGTATATACGATACTGTTGATACGGCAGTTGATACCAACAATATTGTTACGAGCGTATCGCTTATCACAGGCACAGGGAACATTGATTTTTCTGCGGAACTGTGAGGAAGATAGGCGAAATAAAAATGAGAAAATTGAAGAAATATATTCCTACTCGCTTTATGGCAAAGGACAGTCACTATGACAAAGATGCCGCCGACCATGCAGTGTGCTTCATTGAAAAGTTCTGCTGCCATACAAAGGGCACCTGGGACGGTCAGCCATTTGAATTGATTGACTGGCAGGAGCAGATTATTCGAGACATTTTCGGCATTATAAAGCCGAACGGTTATCGGCAGTTCAACACCGCCTACATCGAAATACCAAAGAAGCAGGGCAAGTCTGAACTTGCCGCCGCTGTCGCTCTGTATCTGCTCTGTGCGGACTTTGAGCCGGGTGCTGAAGTGTACGGATGCGCGGCAGACCGAAACCAGGCACAGATCGTTTTTGATGTTGCACTTGCTATGGTAAAACGGTGCCCGGTTCTTGCCAGCAAGATGAATATCAAGGCATCACAGAAGGAAATGGAATACATCCCGACCGGGAGCAAGTACAAGGCTCTGTCGGCGGATGTAGCGAATAAGCATGGATTCAACACCCACGGGGTCATCTTTGATGAACTCCATACCCAGCCGAACCGGAAACTATATGATGTCATGCTCAAAGGCAGCGGCGATGCGAGAATGCAGCCGCTGTATTTTCTTATAACAACTGCTGGGGATAACACCAACTCCATCTGCTATGAGGTGCATCAGAAAGCAAAGGATATTCTTGAGGGCAGGAAGTTCGACCCAACATTCTATCCTGTGATTTATGGTGCCGACGAAGCGGATGATTGGACCGATCCGAAGACGTGGAAAAAAGCAAATCCCTCTCTTGGCATCACGGTCGGCTTGGACAAGGTCAAAATCGCGTGTGAGCAGGCAAAGCAAAACCCAGCTGAGGAGAATGCTTTCCGGCAACTCAGACTAAACCAATGGGTTAAGCAGGCCGTTCGATGGATGCCGATGGACAAATGGGATCGGTGTGCTTTTGCTGTCAATGAAGACGAGCTTGAAGGTCGCGTCTGCTACGGAGGACTGGATCTCTCATCGACTACGGATATTACGGCTTTTGTCCTTGTTTTCCCCCCGCTCGACGATGATGATAAATACATGATTCTCCCGTATTTTTGGATACCGGAAGAGAATATCGACCTTCGAGTGCGGCGTGATCATGTTCCATACGATCTTTGGGAACAGCAGGGCTTCCTGAAAACAACCGAAGGAAATGTTGTTCATTATGGTTATATCGAACAGTTTATAGAAAGCCTTGGAGAACGGTTCAACATTCGTGAAATTGCTTTTGACCGTTGGGGCGCTGTTCAGATGGTCCAGAACCTTGAAGGTATGGGGCTCACCCTAGTTCCGTTCGGACAAGGTTTCAAAGACATGTGTCGACCGAGAAAGGAACTGATGAAACTGACTCTGGAGGGCAAGATCGCTCATGGCGGACACCCGGTCTTACGCTGGATGATGGATAACGTCTGTGCGAGAAACGATCCCGCTGGCAACGTAAAGATG
>JAZLIB010000136.1:0-7403 GCA_045617185.1 Vescimonas sp. | reverse complement strand
GCCTTCTCCATCTTCGGTGACCATTCCGCCGTCATGAACTGCCGTCAGACCGGTTTTGCCATGCTGTCCTCCGGCAGCGTGCAGGAGATCATGGACCTGGCAGGCGTGGCACATTTGTCTGCTATCAAGGCACGTATTCCTTTTCTGCATTTCTTTGACGGTTTCCGTACCAGTCATGAAATTCAGAAGGTGGAAGGTCTGGAGTATTCCGACTTTGCCAAACTGGTGGATTATGACGCATTGGCACGGTTCCGCGCCAACGCACTGAATCCTGAGGATCCCCGTATGCGTTCTCTGGTGGATAACCCCGATATCTACTTCCAGCTGCGTGAGGCCAACAACACCTCTTATAACGAGCTGCCTGACATCGTCGAGGACTACATGGCTGAGATTACTAAGCTGACGGGCCGTGAGTATCATCTGTTCAACTACTACGGCGCACCCGATGCCGAGCGCGTGATCGTTGCCATGGGCAGCGTGGGTGGTACCGCTCAGGAAGTGGTGAACTACCTCAACGCCAAGGGCGAGAAGGTCGGCTTCCTGCAGGTGCATCTGTTCCGTCCGTTCTCTGCCAAGCATCTGCTTGCTGCCATGCCCAAGACCGTGAAGAAGATCGCTGTTCTTGACCGCGTGAAGGAAATCGGCTCTATCGGCGAGCCTCTGTATGAGGATATCTGCGCCGCATACATCAACGATAACAACCGTCCCATGATCTATGCCGGCCGCTATGGTCTGTCCTCCAAGGACACCACGCCCGCTCAGATCAAGGCCGTGTTCGATAATCTGCTGCTGGACGATCCCAAGGATCACTTCACCATCGGTATCGAGGACGATGTGACCAAGCTGTCTCTGCCCATCGGTCCGGCTCTGATGACCGAGCCCGAAGGCACCATCTCCTGCAAGTTCTGGGGTCTGGGCTCCGATGGTACCGTGGGCGCCAACAAGAACTCTATCAAGATCATCGGTGACACCACCGATATGTACTGCCAGGCTTACTTTGAGTACGATACCAAGAAGTCTTTCGGTATCACCAAGAGCCATCTGCGTTTCGGCAAGAAGCCCATCAGCTCTACTTACTATGTCAGCAACGCTGATTTCGTGGCCTGCCACAACCAGACCTATCTGACCAAGTATGATATCATCTCCGAGCTGAAGCCGCACGGCTCGTTCCTGCTCAACTGCGAGTGGAGCGTGGACCAGCTGGAGGAGAAGATGCCCGGCGATATCCTCAAGTACATTGCCGAGAACGACATCAAGTTCTACATCATTGACGCCAACAAGGAATCTCAGGCTATCGGTCTGGGCAACCGCTCCAACATGGTGCTGCAGGCCGCTTTCTTCAAACTGGCCAATGTGATCCCCGTGGAAGACGCTGTAGAGCACATGAAAGCCGCCGTGAAGAAGACCTACGGCCTCAAGGGCGAAAAGATCGTCAACATGAACCTGCAGGCTGTCGATGCCGGTATCAATGCCGTTATCGAGGTTGAGGTGAAGGATAGCTGGAAGAACCTCAGCGGTGCTGCCATTAAACCCGCCGATGAGAATCTGCCCGACATCATCAAGAACATTCTGGTGCCCATCAATGCCCAGAAAGGTGACAATTTGCCCGTTTCCGCATTCATGAATATGCAGGACGGCACCATGCCTCTGGGTACTTCTCAGTATGAAAAGCGCGGCATCGCCACGCATCTGCCCGTGTGGGACAAGAACGAGTGCCTGCAGTGCAATATGTGTTCTTTCGTCTGCCCCCACGCTGTTATCCGTCCGTTCCTGCTCAATGAGGACGAGGTCGCCAACGCACCTGCCGGTATGGAACTGGTTGATGCCAAGGGTCCCACCCTCAAGGGCATGAAGTTCACCATGGGCGTGTCCACTTTGGACTGCACCAGCTGCGGCAGCTGCGTCAGCTCCTGCCCGAAGTCCGGTAAGGCTTTGAAGATGGTACCCGCCAGCGAGGTTTCTCTGGATCAGACAAACTGGCAGTATGTGATGAATCTGTCCGCAAAGAATGACAAGGTGGATAAGTTCACCCTGAAGGGCAGCCAGTCCCGCCAGCCTCTGGTGGAGTTTAACGGCGCCTCCGCCGGCTGCGGTGAGACCCCCTATGTCAAGCTGCTGACCCAGCTGTTCGGCGACAAGATGTTCCTGGCCAATGCTACCGGTTGTACGCAGGCCTGGGGTGCTGCTATGCCTTGCGTACCTTACTGCAAGAATAAAGAGGGCAAGGGCCCCGCATGGTCCAACTCTCTGTTTGAAAACAACGCCGAGTTCTCCTACGGTATGTGTCTGGCCGTCAAGCAGCTGCGCGCTGCCGTGACCGAGTATGTCCGCAAGCTGGATACCATCACCGATAACGAGGCTGTGAAGGCTGCCATCGCCAAGTGGTTCGAAACCTATGACGATCTGGATGCTTCCACCCCCGCAACTCGCGAACTGGTAGCTCTGTTGGAGAGTGGCAAGTTTGGCGCCGAGGAGCAGGCAGTGGTTGCCGAGATCCTCAAGCGCAAGAACGATATGACCAAGAAGACCATGTGGATGTACGGCGGCGACGGCTGGGCTTACGATATCGGCTACGGCGGTCTGGATCACGTATTCGCCATGGGCGAGGACGTGAACGTGCTGCTGGTGGATACCGAGGTGTACTCCAACACCGGCGGTCAGTCCTCCAAGGCTACTCCCGTTGGTGCCGTGGCACAGTTCCAGGCAGCAGGTAAGAAGACAAAGAAGAAGGATCTGGGCCTGCTGATGATGTCCTATGACGATGTGTATGTGGCACAGTGCTGCATGGGTGCTAACCCCAACCAGCTCATCAAGGCTATCAAGGAAGCCGAAGCACATAAGGGTCCCTCTTTGGTCATCTGCTATGCACCGTGCATCAACCACGGTATCAAGAAGGGCATGAGCAATGTCCAGCAGGAGATGAAGGACGCCGTCAACTCCGGCTACTGGAATCTGTACCGCTACAATCCCGAAAGTAAGAAGTTCACGCTGGATTCCAAGGAGCCCAGCATGGCCCTCTATGACTTCATGAAGGGCGAAGTGCGCTATGCTTCTCTGGAACTGAGCTTCCCCGACAATGCCAAAACGTTGTTCGCCGAGGCAGAGGAGGCAGCAAAGGCCAAGTACGAGTACTACAAGCGCCGCAGCGAAGACTAAGCTATCATCATGTGAGCCGAGGTAAACCCATTACCTCGGCTCATTTTCTGAGATTTTCGTCACGCTTTATAATTTTCTATCACCGTGCGAAAGGTTTGTTAAAGTATTGACAAATAGCAGAGTTGGTGATAAAATTAACAAATAGAAAATAGACCGTACCGACAGGCATAGAAAGGAAGAAGTTTATGGCAATACCATTTGACTACTCATCTGAGTATAAGCGCAAACTCCGTACGCCCGACGAAGCGGCCAAGGTCGTAAAAAGCGGTGACTGGCTGGACATTTCTATGGGTGGCGCATTCCCGTCTTTGATGGATGCCGCCATCGCCAAAAGAAGAGATGAACTGTTCGATGTGAAGGTGAGAGGATATTTGATCCAGCAGCCCATTCAGATGGTGGAATGCGATCCCTCACGTCAGCACTTTTTGTATAACAGCTGGCATATGTCCGGCTATGAGCGCAAGCTCTGCGATAAGGGACTTTGCAACTTTATCCCCATGGTGTTCCGTAATCTGGGTGCATATTACTCTTATTTCCTCACGGTTAATGTGGCCATGATGTGCGTCACTCCTATGAACGAGCATGGTTACTTCAACTTCTCTGTCAGTAATGCCTCGGCTCGCAGCGTGCTGGATAAGGCAGACGTGGTGATTTTGGAAGTCAACGAGAATCTGCCTTGGGTCTATGGCGGCTTGGACGAATGTATCCATATCGACGATGTGGACATGATCGTAGAGGGTGACCATCCGCCTCTGCCCGGCGTGAAATCTCCTGCGGCATCTCCGGAGGAAATGAAGATCGCCGAGTACGTGGTGCAGAACATGGTGGACGGCTCCACGCTGCAACTTGGTATCGGTTCGCTGCCTAATGCGGTGGGTCAGATGATCGCCAAGTCCGACCTGAAAGACTTGGGTATCCATACCGAAATGCTGTGCGACTCTTATCTGGATATGTATAAGGCAGGTAAGATCACCAACCGCATGAAGAATCTGGACCGCTATAAGAGCGTGTTCGGCCTTGCCATCGGCTCGGAGGATCTGTATGACTGGATCCGCGAGAATCCTGGTGTGGTTACATATCCCATCTCTTACTGTAACGATCCCGGTAATGTGGGTAAGCTGGACAACTTCGTGTCCATCAATAACTGCATCAGCGTTGACCTGTACGGACAGATCTGCGCGGAGACCTCCGGTATCCGCCAAATCAGTGGTACCGGCGGTCAGCTGGACTTCTTAGAGGGCGCGGCGGTATCTCGCGGCGGTAAGGCATTTATCTGCCTGACCTCGTCTTTCACCAATAAGCAGGGCGAGGTGGTGTCCCGCATCAACCCCACCATCATGCAGGGCGATATTGTTACCGACCCTCGCAGTTTGGCCTATTATATTGTCACTGAGTACGGTGGCGTGAATCTGGTGGGCTGCAGCACATGGCAGCGTGCCGAAGGCCTGATTTCCGTGGCACATCCCAAGTTCCGTGATGAACTGATTGCCGCAGCGGAAAAGCAGGGTATTTGGGTCCGCTCCAACAAGCGCTAAAATAAAATGAACGGCACTCCGTCATCCGTTTTGCGGTGATGGAGTGCTTTTTTATTGCACAGTGCAGCAAACTATGGTAAGATAACGGGGAACAAACAACGAAACGAAAGGGAATACCTGCATGAAAAAAATTGTATCACTGCTAATGGCGTTGGTGCTGGCGCTTAGCCTGACCGCCTGTTTTGTCAGCCGACCTGTAACTTTACCAGACGACCGCCCGGTAGCACCTGCTGAGCAGACTCTACCCGAGGACGGCACCTATACCACCAAGGACGATGTTGCACTGTATATTCATCTCTATGGCCATCTGCCAGATAACTTCATTACCAAGAAAGCGGCGCAGAACTTGGGTTGGAGTGGCGGTTCTTTAGAGCCTTACGCGCCGGGCAAATGTATCGGCGGCAGCCACTTCGGTAACTACGAGGGCGTTTTGCCAGAAGCAGATGGGCGCAGTTATACCGAGTGCGATATCAACACCTTGGGCGCAAAATCCCGCGGTGCGGAGCGAATCGTGTTCTCTAATGACGGCTTGATCTACTACACCAACGACCATTACGAAACATTTACCTTGCTCTATGGGGAGGAATAATCCATGCTGCATATTATTTTGAACGGTGCAAATTTGACAACAAAAGAGCAGATGCACGCATATCTTGCCAAAATGCTCCATTTGCCCGCCTATTATGGCAATAATCTGGACGCGCTCTACGACTGTTTGACGGAGACTGTTGAGGAAACGGAGCTGATCCTCCTCAACTGGGATACCTTTGACCATACTAAGCGCGCGGCGCGTGTTATGTGCGACGGCGCCGAGGAGAACGAGAATCTGCACATCAAGTAAGAAAATGGCACAGAAAACAGGAAAACGGCATCATTTGATGCCGTTTTTTTTATATCTATGCATGGAAATCTTGACAAGCGGGGAGAGGTATATTATACTTGTCCCATATTGAAAAATGCTGTGAAGGGAAGCAGTAGGCGGAGTGCTGAAGCAAAGAGAGGGAACGGTCGGTGTAAGTTCCCGTGAGGTGCCGCTCAAGTCGTCCCGGAGCTTTGCGCTGAACATTCCAGTAAGCGCCAACGGTTTGTCCGCCGTTATCGGGACGCGATGTGAAGGCATCGACAGAGTGCGGGAGAAATCCCGAATACAGGTGGTACCACGGACTTGATGTTCGCCCTGTTTTGCAAAGGCAAAACGGAGCGGACTTTTTGTTTTGCCAAATTTCTTGAAAAGGAGTTACCAATATGCGTAAAGAACTGCCGAAAGTGTACGATCCGCGGGATGTGGAAGCGCGCATCTACCAAATGTGGATGGACAACGATTGCTTCAAGGCTGAGCCTAATCCCGATAAGAAACCCTTCTCCATCGTCATGCCGCCACCCAACGTCACGGGTCAACTGCACATGGGTCACGCATTGGACTGCACCTTGCAGGACATTCTGACCCGTTTTAAGCGTATGCAGGGCTATGAGGCCTTGTGGCTGCCCGGCAGCGACCATGCCGGCATCGCCACCCAGATTAAGGTGGAGGAAAACCTGCGTAAGGAAGAGGGCCTGTCCCGTTACGATCTGGGCCGCGAGAAGTTCCTCGAGCGCGTGTGGGACTGGAAAGAGAAGTACGGCAACCGTATCGTGGAGCAGCAGAAGAAGATGGGTGCATCCTGCGATTGGACACGCTCCCGCTTCACTATGGACGAGGGCTGCAGCAAGGCCGTGCGTGAAACCTTCTGTGAGCTGTATGACAAGGGTCTTATCTATAAGGGAAGCCGCATCATTAACTGGTGCCCCAACTGCCTGACCGCTCTGTCCGATGCTGAGGTGGAGTACACCGACAAGCCCGGTAATCTGTGGTATATCCGCTATCCCTTGGCCGATGGCAGCGGCGATATCATGATCGCCACCACCCGTCCCGAAACTATGATGGGTGATACCGGTGTGGCGGTGAACCCCGAGGACGAGAAGTTCAAGCACCTGATCGGCAAGACCTGCATCCTGCCCCTTATGAACCGCGAGATCCCCATTGTGGGCGATGAATACTGCGAGATCGGCTTTGGTACGGGTGCGGTGAAGATGACCCCGGCTCACGACCCCAACGACTTCGAGGTGGGCCTGCGCCATAATCTTGAGGTTATCCGTGTCATCGCCGATGACGGCAAGATCAACGAAAACGGCGGTAAGTACGAGGGTATGGACCGCTACGAGTGCCGCAAGGCCATCGTCAAGGATCTGGAGGAGCAGGGCTATCTGGTCAAGACAGAGCCTTACTCCCACAATGTGGGCACCTGCTATCGCTGCCATAACGATGTGGAGCCTCTGATCTCCGCACAGTGGTTCGTGAAGATGGCACCCTTGGCCGAGGAGGCCATTCGCGTGGTCAACGACGGCACCATCAAGTTCGTGCCCGAGCGTTTCACCAAGACCTATATCAACTGGATGGAGAATGTCCACGATTGGTGCATTTCCCGCCAGCTGTGGTGGGGCCATCAGATCCCGGCCTACTACTGCGATGACTGCGGTGAGATGGTCGTGGCGAAGGAGGCGCCGGCTGCCTGCCCGAAGTGCGGGAAGCCCATGCGTCAGGATCCGGATACTCTGGATACCTGGTTCTCCAGCGCCCTGTGGCCCTTCTCCACGCTCGGCTGGCCGAATGAGGACGCGGAAGACCTCAAATATTTCTACCCGACCAATACGCTGGTCACCGGCTACGATATC
>JAZLIB010000135.1:0-35849 GCA_045617185.1 Vescimonas sp. | reverse complement strand
AATAAATGGGAGGCGTGGAAACGACTGGGCGTTAAGGCCAGCGAAATGGAAAGCGCCGCCATGTTTGTCGTTACCAGCGCGCTGCGCTGCCGCAGCGGTGCGTGCTTCCATGTGATATGGAATCAGGAACGCGAGGCGGCCGGACTGGATCAGGATATGACGGAGAATACCGGTTCGGCAGTCAAAACGGCGGTAGAGGCTATTAAACTGCTGATTGCGCAAGATAAAGCGAAGTAAATAAGAAAACGGAAGGCTGTAAGCCTTCCGTTTTTTTGTTACCTATTGCGTTTATTATCGCTCTTAAAAAGCCAGCGGCATACCAAAATTACCACACAGGCACCGCCTACACCGATGAGGATCGCACCGAGGGAGTTGTGGGCGGCTATACCGATTGCAGCCGCCAGCCAGTTACCGACGGCAGAGCCGACGACACCTAAAATAAGATTGCGGATCAGACCGCCCTTGGTATCCATTAATTTGCTGGCAATCCAGCCGGTCAGCGCACCTAAAATAATGGAAATAATCATATTTTACTCCTTTTATTTTTCCATGATATGTACGTTCAGATGGTTATAGCTGAACTCTATATTGGCCTCGGCAAAGGCGCTCTGCAGGCTTTCCATCAAGCCATAGTATACGTTGAAGTAGTCGGTTTCCTTGCACCAGCAATAGATAGCGTAATCGATGTTGCTCTCACCGTAGTTTTCCACATGAACGGTGGGCCCGGGATCGGAGAGAATGCCGATAATACCGTCCATAGCGTTTGCACAGGCATTTTTCACTTCGGCAATAGTGGCATCATAGGAAACACCGAATTTGACTATCACACGCAGGCGGCCGAGAGTGCTCCAGTTGGTGATCTTTCCGGCAGACAGCGCGCTGTTGGGGATGATCACGCGCTGACCGTCGCGCGTATCAAGCTGTGTATTGGTCAGGGTGATATTGCGCACGAAACCTTCACCAAGATCGGACTGAATATAGTCGCCAACCTGATAGGGTTTGGTGGAGAAAATGACAAGGCCGCCTGCAATATTGCTCAGTACCGCCTGCACGGCCAGCGAAATGGCCAATGAGAGTACAGACAGCAACGCTACCAGTGAGGTGATGGGAATGCCCAGCTGATCGGCAACAATCAGTACGGTGGTAATCCACATAGCGATTTTCAAACCGCCCAATATGTATTTTTGCGTGCGCGGATCCAGCGTGGTTTTGTGCAGCACTTTTTCCAGCAATAAGCGAATCAGGCGCATGGCAATCAGGCAGATGACCAGTGTCAGCAGAACCTCGAGCACAGTTTTCAATTGCAGTGATTCGATGATTTTACTCCAATCAGTAGAGGAAGCAGTGTTTGTATCCATAAAATAGCCTCCGCGGTATATTTTTTACAAAGACATTATAGCGACCAAAGTGCAATTTGACAAGGACGAGAGTTGCTGTAAATAAAAAACCACATAAAGAAAAACAGTATATTTTGTAAAAACTAACAAATTTTTTGTCTGGCTAACAAAAAATTTGAAATGCCAAAAAATATGCGTTATAATAGGGTATCGTAACGAAAAACGCGAAAAATACAGTAAAGGAGAAAATCATCGTGGATCGTTTCTTTAAAGTGACTGAGCGCGGTTCCAGCATTCGTACTGAGATCGGCGCAGGTCTGACAACCTTCATGGCAATGGCCTATATTCTGATGGTCAACGCCGGTATGTTTTCTACTCTGGATGGCGTGACTTACGGTGCAGTTTATATTGCAACCGCTATCTCTGCCGTCATCGGTACGGTTTGCATCGGCTTGCTGGCAAACCTGCCTTTGGCTCAGGCTCCCGGTATGGGTCTGAACGCTTTCTTCGTCTATACTGCCTGCATGACCTTCGGCCTGAGTTATGCTAATGCTCTGGTGCTGGTTCTGTTCGACGGTATTATCTTCATCGTGCTGACCATTACCGGTCTGCGTAAGGTGATCTTTGATGCCATCCCCGCTGCAGTCAAGACTTCCATCTCTGCCGGTATCGGTATCTTCATTGCTTTCCTGGGTCTGCAGAATGCTGGCATCATCGTGGACGACGGTGCTACCTTGGTCAACCTGCGTTCCTTCAACCTGCTGGGCGGCAATGTGACCTGGGCTGATATGTTCCCCGCTCTGATCACCATTTTGGGCCTGTTTGCCATCGGCATCATGTCCAAGAAGAAGGTCAAGGGCGCTATCATGTGGGGTATCCTGGGCAGTGCTGTTCTGTACTATGTGGTTGGTCTGATTACCGTTCCCGACTTCTATGGTGCTGCAATCGCTCCCAATCTGTCCTCCGACTTCCTGGGCGCATTCAAGGACTTCGCAACGCTGTCCTTTGGTAAGGTCTTCACCGATGGCTTTAACTTCTCTGCTTACATCTCCGCTCACGGTACGTTCGACTTCGTGGTCATGTTCCTGACCACCATGCTGGCATTCTGCATGGTCGATATGTTCGATACGCTGGGTACGCTGTACGGTGCCTGCTCCGCCGGCGATATGCTGGTCGATGGCGAGATCCCCAATGTCAACCGCGCTATGCTGTCTGATGCTATCGCTACCTGCTGCGGTTCTGTCATGGGTACCTCCACTGTTACCACTTTCGTGGAAGCTTCCTCCGGTGTTGCTGAGGGTGGCCGTACCGGTCTGTCCGCTATGTCCAGCGCCGCATTCTTCTTCATCGCTATGTTCCTGTCCCCTGTGGCACAGTTGATCCCCACCTATGCCTGCGCTGCTGCGCTGATCTACGTGGGCGTTCTGATGATGAGCAATGTCAAGGATGTTGACTGGAGCGATCCTGCTACCGCAGTGCCCGCTTTCATGACCATCGCTATGATGCCTTTGACCTACAATATCTCCTACGGTATTGCATTCGGTCTGCTCAGCTACATCTTCATCAAGCTGTTCACCGGTAAGGCTAAGGAAGTCAACGCCGGCACTTGGGTGATCGGTATTCTGTTCACCGTTATGTTCTTCGTGTCCCGCTAAATTTCCGATAAAAGCAGGGAGGCGGACTTTTAAAAGTCCGGCTCCTTATTTGTTATAGGTCTTTATATTCTTCCAGTTGTTTTACGTAGGTGTAGGCGGCGCGAAGATTGCCGTCAATTTCTTCTTTGGTAAGTTCACGTATTACTTTAGCGGGTGAGCCCAATACCAAAGAGCCGTTGGGGATCACCATATTTTGTGTTACCAGAGCGCCCGCACCGATGATGCAGTTAATACCTACGGTGGCGCCGTTCATAATGATGGCCCCCATGCCAATCAGGGTGTTGTCACCAATGGTACAGCCGTGGAGGATAGCGCCATGCCCGATGGTGCAGCCGGTGCCAATCACAACGGGGAAACCGCGGTCAACATGTATCACGCAGCCGTCCTGAATGTTACAGTAAGGTCCGACGATAATGGAGTCGTGCTCTGCCCGTAAAACAGCGTTGTAATATACACTGCATTGATCCATGAGCATGACATCGCCAATAACGGTGGCGTTGGGCGCAACAAATGCGCTGGAAGGAATAATGGGAGTTTTCATTTATACGACCTCCGGTTGTTTTTCTGCGCACATTATAAAACATGACATATATTTTGGCAATAGTAACGTCTTGTAAAAAAATACTTACATTCATTTGGAAAATATGTTATAATTACAGCAGATAAAGTACATAGCACATGGCGGAACTGACTGTCGGCCGTGTTTTTAGGAGAAGAGAGTAATGTTTTCAATAGGTGATTTGATTGTATATGGAGGCGAAGGGGTTTGCCGTGTAGATAGTGTAGGTCCGGCTGACTTGCCGGGGGCAGATAAGGAGAAACTTTATTATCGTTTATCCCCGCTCGCTCGCAATGGACAAGTGCTTACGCCGGTCGATACGCATGTGCTGATTCGCCCGATTATGAGTGAGGAACAGGCGCGTGCGCTGCTTGCGCAGTTACCGGATTTGGAGCCGGAAGAACCGTCCGCACATGGTATGCGTGCAGCAAAGGAGCATTATCATACAGTAGTGATGTCTTATGACTGTCAGCGCATGGCACGTCTTATCAAAGCGGTATACCGTAAACGACGCTGGGCGATTCAGCATGGCAAAAAAGTCAGCCAGCTCGATGAGCGCTATTTAAAACGCGCGGAAGATGAGTTCTACGGCGAACTGTCTGTAGTGTTGCGTATGGAGCGCAAAGAACTGGAGAACTATATTCTGGGAATCTATCCCAATTGGCCTGAATAAGCAACAAAAAGCGGAGCAAAATGCTCCGCTTTTTTTGAACTTGTCAAAGAACATGATCGATTCTTTGATAAATAATTTTGCGCTGCGCTCGGGTGCCTCATTGCCAGCCTGCGGCGAACAATTTTGACACTTCGCTCCGCGAGAAGTATTTTTTGCCACGTACATACCGCGGCAAAAAATGATTTCAATTTGTCGCCGTCGGTGGACGGCAATTCTGCGAAGCGTTTTATTATTCCATGATGTGACCGTCACCGTCTACCAAAAACTCTTTAGGCGGCAGATGGGAGGAAAAACGCTGGGCCGTCAGCGTGCAGGCGTAGGCACCGGCATTGCCTACAGTAATCAGATCACCCACAGACAGTTTGGGGCCGGTAAAGCGTTCCGCCAGCATATCCTGCGCGCAGCAGAGATTGCCCACGATGTCCACGGTTTCGATTTCGGCTTCATCACCATAGGCAGTCATGGGGAAGGCGTACTCGGAAGTGAACATGGGCTCCTGAGAGGTGAGGGGGGCATCACCTACCGCATGGCGCAGCATGATGGCGATAGCCGGTTTCTGCAGACCGTTCATGCAGTTTTCGACGATCACATAGGTCTTGCCGTGAGAAACCTTCTTGTCCACTACCTTCAGGCAGTAGGTACCCATCTGGCAAGTTAAAAATCGACCGGACTCGATCATCAGTCGAGCGCCCAAAGTGCGGGCATTCTCGGCAGCGATCCGCTCGGCATATCCGCGCAGCGTGTCAATATCCAACGGTGTTTCCTTTGCCTCATCGTAGGCAATACCCACACCGCCGCCGAAATTGATATAGTCCATACGGCAGCCGAGCAGTTCCTTGACGCGCAGAGCCAGACGGAAACAGTTCTCGTAGTACTGACCCAGAATCTTGCAGTCCAGATTCTGAGAACGCAGATGTACGTGGATACCACAGATTTCCACCGGCATGGCGGCGAGCATATCGCGCAGTTGCGGCAAGTCTTCTTCGTCAATGCCGAACTTGCTGGCGCAGCCTACGCCGCCATCCATGGAGAATATGGGGTTAATACGAATGCCGATTTCGGCAGTGATACCACGCTTTTTTGCCAAAGCACCAATGCGCGAGACTTCGCCGAGAGAGTCGGCAATAATATGGCCGTGATCCCATGCAGTTTCCAACGCTGCATCAGACTTACCGGCGGCAGAGAAGAAGATATCATCTTTCTTCATGCCGCACTCCTTGGCAAGCAGTACTTCCTGTGCGGAGGCGGCATCTGCACCCACACCCATAGAGGCGAGGGCTTTGACTACCGGCGGGAAGGGATTGGCTTTTACAGAGAACAAAAAGTCATAAGAGGGAAACATCTTTTTAAGCGTATTGACCTGCTCAGCAAGTTTATCATGGGAGTAAATATAGCAGGGGGCGTTTTCCTGCGCCAGACGGCGTATATTTTCAGTCATAATTGTGCTTCCTTTCTGTCATTGTTGAACTAAGTATACCATGCTCAATGAAAAATGTATAGGAAAAATGCGGTGAAATATCATGAATGATAAGAAGGAACTATATTTATTAAATTATTGTGAAAATAAGAAATTAGACTACCAAAAAAAAGAGAACTGTGCTATGATAATTTAGTGTTAAAATAGGTATTATTGTGGAAAAAGGAGGAGTATCACGCATGAAAAGAATTGTACGTAAGATTGGCTTACTTTGCAGCGCGATGCTGCTCACCTTTTTGCTCAGCGGATGCGTGTCGGATTCTGCGGAGGAATTGATGACGTTGCCTCAGTTGCCGATACAGTATACGGGTCTGGCTGAACAGATCGATGAGATGATCAAAAAGGGTTACGAGTACATATCTCCATCGACTGGACGGAATATCCAATCTGTGCAGATGGTGGATCTGAATGCTGACGGATATGATGAGGCAGTGTCCTTTTTTCGACTGACATCGGATGAAAAACAACTGAAAATTGTTGTATTTCGTCGTACAGATGAAAACTACACGCCGCTTTGCACGATTGAAAGTGCCGGCACGGGAATTGACAGCGTTTATTACCGCGATATGACCGGCGATGGTAAAATGGAGTTGATTGTGGGCTGGAGGATCAGTGCGGATGTGCAGACAGTGGCGGTTTATTCGCTGGATGCAGAACCGATGGTACTAATGCGCAACGGCTATACACGCTTTTCTATCGAAGAACTTGATGGCGATGGCATTCCGAGTTTGCTGCTCCTTCGTGCGGACAAGGTGGGAAACAGTATCGCCGAGTTTTACACATGGCATGACGGTTCCATGTTGGTATCCAGTCAATGTCCACTATCCTGCGATATGGCGGAATTAAGCCGTGGCAGTGTGGTTTCCGGCATACTGACCGCAGATGGAATGCCAGCCGTGTTTGTGACAGGCGTTAACAGTCAGGGAATGGCGGTGACAGATATTCTGACCTATCAGGAGAGTTTGGGTCTGGTCAACGTAGCACAGGATGGAGTTACCGGCCGCTCTAAGGTGATTGCGGATTACTGTCAGGTTCAACCGCAGGATATTGATGGGGACGGCCTGATCGAATTGCCTGTTCCGGTTGAAAAAAGTATGAACACCAACCCTGTCGGAGGTGTCATCTCATGGCTGAACTATGATGAGGATGGGGAAGATCGCTGGGCGATAGATACCTATCATTGCCCCAATGCTGAATGGTATTTTACCCTGCCAAAGGAGTGGCACGATCGGGTGACGGCTGTTATCACAGACAGCGTGAATAACGAAAGCTGTGTGATTCTGCAAGTGGATGGAGAAGACGTTGTGTCCATTTACAGTATTTCCGGCGAAAATCGTGAAACACGTGTGTCGCGAGATGGCCGCATTCTGCTGGAACGCCAACCCGCAGTGATCTATGTCGGTGAGCTGATGACGGCCGCGGAACAATATGGTGTTGATAATGATGTGCTGTGCAGCAACTTCCACATGATTACGAACTTTTGGATTTCATAACTGATATTTTAGTATAGCATCTATCTTTCGATTACCGCTGTATGGATAGATGCACAGGTACAGCGGTAGAATGGAGTATAAGCATGAAAAAGGTACTGGTTTTGGAAGATGAATCCAGCATTCGCAGTTTCATTGTGATCAATTTGCGCCGCGCCGGCTATGAAGTCATCGAGGCCGAAAGCGGTGAAGAGGCTTTGGAGAAACTGAAGACTAACAGCGATACACGTGTGGCGCTGCTGGATGTGATGCTGCCCGGTATTGACGGATTTGAGGTCTGTCGCCGGATTCGTGCCACAAACTCGCGTATCGGTATCATTATGCTGACGGCCCGCTCTCAGGAGATGGACAAAGTTACCGGTTTGATGACCGGTGCGGACGATTATGTGACAAAGCCCTTTTCTCCAGCGGAGCTGACCGCCCGCGTGGATGCACTGATGCGCCGCAGCGGCGGTGGAAACGAAGATAGCAGCACGGAGATCAGTCGTCCTCCGTTCTTGCTCAATACGCGTAACCGCACGCTTGAGAAAGATGGACGTCGCGTCAAACTGACGCAGGTGGAGTATGCCATCGTGAAGATGTTCATGGAAAACCCCGGTAAGGCTCTTTCCCGCGAAGAGATTCTGGATCTGGTCTGGGGTCGTGATTATTTCGGTGAATTGAAAATCGTGGATGTAAACATTCGCCGTCTGCGCTTGAAGATTGAGGACAATGCCACCAACCCTGTGTATATTACCACTGTGTGGGGTTACGGTTACAAATGGGGCGTCTGACCGGATTTCTGAGCATATAGGAGAGAGGAATTGTATGCCTAAGCAAAGATTAAAAATCAGAGGTCTGCGTCAACGCTGGATCATCAGCAGCATCGGCCCTATTGTTTTGATATTGATTATGGTGGCGGTGCTATCGGCGGTCAGCGTGGTCAGCAACTACTATAACAGTGCTCGTTCTGCGCTGACAGCCAAGGCAAAGGCCGGCGCCGATTACTTCAACACATATAGCACGGATAGTTATAGCGACTATTACCGTACTGCTACGATATACACAGCGACCTTTGAAGAAAGCGACAAAATCGAATTACAGTTTTTAAATAATGCCGGCAGGATCGTGGTATCTTCCCGAGGCATATCAGCAGGCAGCGCACCGGGAACGTCAGAGATTTTCCATGCGCTCGATAGCGGCGAAATCTCGACTTTTACCGGGCGAGACCCTGTAACGAATGAGCCGATCATGGCGGTGTGCAGTCCGCTGACGTATAACGGCTCAGTTGTGGGACTGATGCGATATGTGACTGCCACACATCAGTTAAGCCGTCAGGCTCTGATTGTGGTACTGGTTATCGCTGTGGCACTCATTGGCATCATACTGCTGATTGTGGTATCCAATATGATTTTCATCAGCAACGTGGTGGAGCCTGTGGCGGAAGTGACCGAGGCAGCCAAACGTATTTCCGGCGGCAGTTACGGCGTACAGATTCCCAATAAGTACTCTGATGAAATGGGCGAACTGGTGGACAATATTAATGATATGTCCATGAAAATCAGCCAAAGCGAAAAAATGCAGACAGAGTTTATCTCTTCTGTGTCCCATGAATTGCGTACACCGTTGACCGCTATTAACGGATGGGGCGAAACGCTGCTGGCTGACGAAAGCGGTGATGCACGTCAGTTGCGCCGCGGCTTGTCAATCATTTTGAAAGAGTCACGCCGTCTGACCAACATGGTGGAAGAACTGCTGGAATTCTCCAAGATGGAAGATGGCCGTTTTACCCTGCAGGTAGAGGAAATGGATCTACAGGCTGAGTTTGAGGACGCCATTTATACCTACCGTGAACTGTTTCGGCAGGACGGCATCTCGTTGGAGTACGAAGAGGCGGGCGAACTGTATACCCAGCCGATCATCGGCGATCCCGAACGTTTGAAGCAGGTATTCTGCAACGTGCTGGACAATGCGGCCAAGCACGGCGGATCCGGTAAACGAATTTTCACATCCCTCCATTTGGAGAACGGTGAGTATGTCATTCGTATTCGTGACTTTGGCCCCGGTATTCCCGAGGCAGAGTTGCCCTTCGTTAAGCAGAAATTCTATAAGGGCTCGTCAAAGGCACGCGGAAGCGGTATTGGCCTTGCCGTATGTGATGAGATCGTCAGCCGCCACGGTGGTGTATTTGAAATCGACAATGCCGAAGGCGGCGGCACGGTAGTGACGATCCATCTGCCCTTGCCGAAAGAAACTCTCACATAAAAATAGAACAAGTGTTGCATTTTTGATAAAAATGTGATATCCTGATAGCAGAAAGGATTCCTTTAGCATGGAGAAGAAAGACGGTACATTTCGCACATCAATCGGCGGTCAGGCACTGATCGAAGGTATCTTGATGCGTGGACCGAAAAAGCAGGCCATCGTGGTGCGCTCGCCGGAAGGGCTTGTGACAAAGGTGGAGGAGTTAACGCTTATCCGCGATAAATATCCGATTTTAGGCTGGCCCATTATCCGTGGTGCTGTCACCTTTATTGATTCCATGGTGCGCGGTGTCAAGGCGCTGATGTACTCGGCGGACTATTTCCCCGAGGAGGAAGTCAGCGAGCCCGGTAAACTGGATAAATGGCTGGAGGAACACGTGCCCGAGGAAAAATTGCAGACAGTACTGGTGTGGTTTTCCGTACTGCTGTCTATCGGCCTGACCTTGGTGCTGTTCATGCTGCTGCCCACTTTTCTGGCAGGTCTGGTGGATCCGTATATTCATAGTGCCGCCCTTCACAATGTGATTGAGGGCGTGGTGAAAGTGGCCATCTTCATGGGGTATTTGATCCTCTGCTCCAAGCAGAAAGATGTCAGACGCGTCTTTTCCTACCACGGTGCGGAGCATAAGACCATCTTCTGCTACGAGGCAGGTTTGGAACTGACGGTAGAAAATGCCCGAAAACAGCCTCGTCACCATCCGCGCTGCGGCACCAGTTTTCTGTTCGTGGTCATCATCGTGTCCATCCTCTTTTCCAGCATTGTGTTCAGTTTTGTGGATTGGAAGATTCTGTGGGTGCGCATATTGGTGCATCTGTTGCTGTTGATCCCGGTGGTAGGCATTACCTATGAGTTTAACCGCTATGTGGGCGGACACGATAATGCGTTAACCCGTTTTTTGTCCAAGCCCGGACTGTGGATGCAGAATTTTACCACCTTTGAGCCGGACGATTCCATGTTGGAAGTTGCCATTGAGGCGCTGAAGCTGGTACTGCCCGACGAAAAGGGCGCGGACATGTGGTAAATAAGATACGAGCGCGTAGGATACAGCAATACATCAATTCAGCCGCCTTGGGCGGCGACACCAGTGACCGATGTCAACTGGCGGTGGGGATATACAAGGAGAGCCTGCTCTCCTTGCAGGAGAAAGATTATGGCAATTACCTATAACAATTTGTATATGGATATCCGGCAGCTTTTCCATAATGCCGGATTGGAGGGCGCCACATTGGAGGCCCGTGAACTGATGTGCTATGCTTCCGGTAAGACCCGTGAGCAGTTGGTGCGTGACGGTCGGCTCTATGTGCCGCAGATGGTGGAAGAGCAGGTACATCAGTTGGCACAGCGCCACTTGACCGGCGAACCGGTGGCTTACCTGATCGGCGAATGGGAGTTTTTCGGCCTGCCGCTGGATATTTCCGAGAGTGTGCTGATTCCCCGTGCAGATACCGAAGTGCTGGCTCAGCAAGCCATTGACTGTCTGCGTGATATGGGCGGCGAATGCCGTGTGCTGGACTTGTGTGCCGGCAGCGGCTGCGTGGGTCTGGCCATTGCCAGTCAGGTAAAAAACGCTCATGTGATTCTGGGCGAACTGAATGAGGGTGCGCTGCGTATCTGTCGCCAGAATGTGCGGCGCAACGGCCTGACTGGGCAGGTGATGCCCTTCCAGATGGACGCACTGGACAAACCGTCGGCGCAGATCGGCGAGTTTGACTGTATTGTCTGCAACCCGCCATATATTCCCACGGCAGATATTGCGGGCCTTGACGTATCCGTCCGCGACTATGAGCCCCATCTGGCTTTAGACGGCGGTGAGGACGGTTTGGACTTCTATCGCAGCGTGTCGGATAAGTGGCGCGATGCCATGCATCCCGGTTCCTATCTATTCTTTGAGGTGGGCATCGGTCAGGCAGATGACGTATTGCGCATCATGCGCGGCTACGGTTTTGGCGATATTGAAATCATACCGGACACGGCGGGCATTCCCCGCGTAGTGTATGGCAAGTTGTATGATGAGATTTAACTGACCGCAAAAGCGGACACTTCTTTTGATATAATCTGATACAGTAAAGATAACAAGGAGGAACTTCCTATGGCAGTGAAAAAGGATAATATGGCAGCCCCCGTGATTTCCGACAAGAAAAAGGCGTTGGAAACCGCCATGCAGCAGATCGAAAAAATGTATGGCAAAGGCTCCATCATGCGTTATGGTGACGGTGGCGTGACCAACGTGGAATATATTCCCACCGGTTCTTTGGCATTGGATCTGGCACTGGGTATCGGTGGCCTGCCTCGTGGCCGTGTTATCGAGATCTACGGCCCTGAGTCCTCCGGTAAGACTACGCTGGCGCTTCATGTACTGGCACAGGCTCAGAAGCAGGGCGGTGAGGTCGCCTTTGTGGATGCTGAGCACGCTTTGGATCCCACTTATGCCCGCGCCTTGGGCGTCAATGTGGAGGATATGCTGATCTCCCAGCCCGATACCGGTGAGCAGGCATTGGAAATCACCGAAGCATTGGTACGCTCCGGCGCTATCGATGTGGTGGTGGTTGACTCCGTGGCGGCTCTGGTACCTCGCGCCGAAATTGAGGGCGAAATGGGTGACAGTTTTGTGGGCCTGCACGCCCGCTTGATGAGTCAGGCGCTGCGTAAACTGACCGGTATCATCGCCAAGACCAACAGCATTGTCATTTTCATCAACCAGCTGCGTGAAAAGGTTGGTGTGATGTACGGCAATCCCGAAGTTACCACCGGCGGCCGCGCACTGAAGTTCTATGCCAGTGTCCGTATTGATGTACGCCGTATTGAAACCTTGAAGGCAGGCGGTGAGGTGATCGGCAACCGTACCCGCGCCAAGGTGGTCAAGAACAAGGTGGCACCTCCTTTCCGTGAGGCGGAGTTCGACATCATGTACGGCGAGGGCATCAGCGCCATTGGCGAGATGATTGATCTGGCCGTAAAACTGGATCTGGTGCAGAAGAGTGGCTCCTGGTTCAGTATGGGCGATAAGCGTTTGGGTCAGGGCCGCGATGCCGCCAAGCAGTACTTTAAGGATCACCCCGAGGAGGCTGCTGAACTGGAGGCTGCCGTGCGTGAGAATTTCCACAAACTGATGGGTGCTCAGTCCAAGATTGCCGCCAAGGCAGCAGGCCGCGCAGTGGACGTATCTGCTGACGACTTCGACGATGAAGATTGAGAAAATAGAAAAATCTAAGCACAAGCGCGAGCGCGTGTTGGTGTTTCTTGAGGGGGGTGACCTCCTCAGGATTACCGATACGGAGCTTTTGCGCTTTGGCTTATTTATAGGTATGGACTTATCCGATGACCTTGTGGTAGAATTACGCCAGGCGGCGGCACATTCGGAAACGAAGATTCGCGCAGCACATATGGCGTCATCTCGGATGCTGTCCAAAAAGGAACTGCGCCAGCGCTTGGAGAAGAAAGGTGCCACTCCCGATGAGGCGGCGGAGGCCGCTGAACGTATGGAGGAATTGGGCGCTGTCAATGATGCGGCCTATGCCGGGGTGATCGTGCGTCATTACGGTGGTATGGGTTACGGTGCCATGCGTGTGCGGCAGGAATTGCAGCGCCGCGGTGTGCCGAAAGAATTGTGGGACACGGCACTTTTGCAGTTGCCCGATCCGCAGCAGGCTATCGAGCGGTTTATACAGAGCAAATGTAAAGGTGCGATGCCTGATAAAATACAGATGAAAAAACTGTCGGATGCGCTGCTGCGCCGCGGTTTTTCATGGAACGATATTCGCCCCGTTCTCAACCGAATGGGCGAGGATATAGAAGAATAACAGAGGTAACCAACGTGAAAGTTTCATTCATTTCTCTCGGCTGTGATAAAAACCGGGTGAATACAGAGCAAATGATGGCACTGTGTGTCGGTGCGGGTATGACGCTGCAGGGTGATCCTGAGGGATCCGATGTGGTGGTCATCAACACCTGCGGCTTTATTGACAGCGCCAAAAGCGAGGCCATCGACAATATTTTGCAGATGGGCGCGCTGAAAGAAGCGGGACTGGTCAAGAAAATTCTGGTGACCGGCTGCCTGAGCCAGCGCTATAGCGATGAAATCATGTCCGAACTGCCGGAGATTGACGGCATTATGGGCACAGCCAATTATGGTGATATTGTGGATGCCATCAATAAGGTGATGGAGGGCGACGATTGTTGCTATCTGAGCGACATCAATGGTGAGGTGGAGGAACTGCCCCGCATTCTGACCACACCCGTGCATTATGCCTATTTACGTATTGCCGAGGGCTGCAGTAACCGCTGCGCCTATTGTATTATTCCCAAACTGCGCGGCAAGTACCGTAGCCGCCCCATGGACGAGATATTGGCTGAGGCTAAGGCGCTGGCTGATGAGGGTGTCAAGGAGTGCATCGTCATTGCGCAGGACATCACGCGTTACGGCATTGATCTTTATAAAGAGAAAAAACTGCCGGAGTTGTTGCGCGAACTTTGCAAACTGGACTTCCGTTGGATTCGTCTGCACTATCTCTATCCTGATACGATTACCGATGAGCTGATCGATACTATCGCAAGTGAAGAGAAAATCTGCAAGTATATCGATATGCCCATTCAGCATTGTAATGATACAGTGCTCAAGGCCATGAACCGCCGGGAAACCAAGGACGGTTTGCGCGCACTCTATCAGAAGATGCGTGATAAGATTCCCAATCTGGTTCTGCGTACCAGTCTGATTACCGGCCTGCCCTATGAAGATGAGGCGGCATTTGATGAGCTCTGCGAGTTCCTGAAAGAGGTAAAAATCCAGCGCGCCGGTGCATTCCCATACTCTCCTGAGGAGGGGACACCTGCTGCCGAGATGCCCAACCGCGTGGATACTGCTGAGGCACAGCGTCGCGCAGAACTGGTGGTAGATGTGCAGTCTCGGGTGATGGATGAATTTAATGAAAGCCGTCTGGGCGATGTGTCTGAGGTGTTGTGTGACGGTTTTGATGAGGAGTCTATGCAATATGTGGGCCGTAGTTATGCCGAGTCACCTGATATCGACGGCCGCATTTACTTCAGCGCTGACCGCGAAGTAAAGACGGGCGAATTTGTCGATGTTCGTCTGACCGATACCATGGACGGCGAACTTGTGGGAGAACTTTACGAGGAGGGCTGAGCCATGCCAATGACAACTGCCAATAAATTAACTGTCGCGCGTGTAGTGCTGATCCCGGTTTTCCTGATCATTTTGTACTGGGGCTTTCCGGGCAGCCGCTATGTGGCATTGGGTGTGTTTATTCTCGCCAGTCTGACCGATCTGCTTGACGGCTACATCGCCCGCCATTATCATCAGGTTTCCGATTTTGGCAAGTTTATGGACCCCTTGGCCGACAAATGCCTTGTTATGGCAGCACTCTGCTGGTTTGTGGAAGAGGGAACTATGGTCGGCTGGGTGCTGGCTGTGGTGCTGCTGCGTGAATTCGCGGTGTCCGGTATGCGTCTTGTGGCCGTGGAAAAAGGCCGCGTAATCGCCGCCGGCTGGTCGGGCAAGGTCAAGACCGCCAGTACCATGGTGTGCATCTGTTTGATTCTGTTTGGTATTCCGTCTTGGCTGAACCTGGTGTGTCAGGGTGTCATTCTGGTGACCACCGTCTATTCCGGTATCGAGTATTTTGCGAAGAACTGGGATGTATTCAAGGAGTCTTGACACGCACGGTAATCCCTGCTAAAATAGCAGATAATCAAATAGCGCGTTGATCGGAAAGAGTATGTTCCCTACCTTTGGATAGAGAGAGGCGGTCACCGGCTGAAAGCCGCCTTGCAAAGAGGAACAGAAAGTGCGTCCGGGAGCGCGGGGGATATAGATGCCCTCCGTCTGGCAAACGTGAAAATGCCAACCGCGAGTGATAAACGAGAGTGGAACCGCGAAATGAAATCTTCGCCTCTCATGTCAATATGACATGAGAGGCTTTTTTATTTAAAAGAACAAGTAACAATAGAAATAAAGGAGAAGCACTATGTATCTGTATAACTCGGCAACCCATAAGAAAGAGGAATTTAAGACCCATACCCCCGGCCATGTGGAGATGTATACCTGCGGCCCTACCGTGTATCACTTTGCCCACATCGGTAACCTGCGCTCCTATATCATGGAGGACGTGCTGGAGAAGTACCTGCGTTTTGCCGGCTATGATGTCAACCGCGTCATGAATATCACCGACGTGGGCCACCTGACCTCCGATGCCGACGAGGGCGAGGATAAGATGCTCAAGGGCGCCAAGCGCGAAAAGAAAACCGTTATGGAGATCGCTCAGTATTACACTGATGCGTTTTTCTCCGATTGCGCTAAGCTGAACATCAAGACCCCCGATGTGGTGCAGCCCGCCACCGGACTGATTGATGACTATATTCATATCGTATCTACCCTGATCGAGAAAGAATATGCCTATGTAGCCGGCGGCAACGTGTATTTTGATACATCCAAACTGGATCGCTACTACATCTTCAACGATCACAATGAGGAAGATCTGGCAGTTGGCGTTCGCGAGGGCGTGGAAGAAGATACCAACAAGCGCAACAAGAACGACTTTGTGCTTTGGTTCACCAAGTCCAAGTTCGAGGATCAGGCACTGAAATGGGATTCACCCTGGGGCATCGGTTATCCCGGTTGGCACATTGAGTGCTCCGGTATTTCCATGAAGTATAACGGTGAGTATCTGGATCTGCACTGCGGCGGTATCGACAACGCATTCCCTCATCACACCAACGAGATCGCCCAGTCCGAGAGTTATCTGGGCCACGCATGGTGCCCCCATTGGTTCCATGTGCTGCATCTGAACACCAATGACGGTAAGATGAGCAAGTCCAAGGGTGAGTTCCTGACCGTTTCCCTGTTGGAGGAAAAGGGCTACGATCCTCTGGCCTACCGTTTCTTCTGCCTGCAGAGTCACTATCGCAAGAGCCTGGTCTTCTCCTGGGAGAATCTGGACAACGCTACCGTGGCCTACAATAAGCTGCTTGCCAAGATTGCCAATCTGAAGGATGCAGGCGATGTGGATGAGGCTGCTGCCGCTGAACTGAAGACCAAATTCACCAAGGCTATGGATAACGATCTGAACACCTCCATGGGTGTTACCGTTCTCTATGATATCCTCAAAGCTAAGACCACCGACGCTACCAAGTGCGCTGTCATCGGCGCTGTGGATAGCGTGTTAGGTCTGAAGCTGCTGGAGAAGGCTGCTGAGGTCCGTGAGAAGCAGGCTAAGTTGGCTGCTCAGCCCGCCGTGTTCACCGTGGTCAGCGAGGACGGCGAAGAGAACGCTGAGGTGGAGGCTTTGATCCGCCAGCGCGCTGATGCCAAGAAGGCAAAGAACTTTGCTGAGGCCGACCGAATCCGTGATGAACTGAAGGCACAGGGCATTGAGGTCACTGACGTGGCTGGCGGTGCCAAGTGGAAGCGCATCTGATTCTTTAAGAAAATAGCAAGTGCCGCCGATCCTCGGCGGCACTTTTTTCATCTCCCCCTTGACAGATACCACCAAAATAGATAATATATTGACGGAAATAAACAAGATAACGGAGGATAAGCCATGGACATTCAGTTGGCAGTAGGCGAAAATATCCATCGCATCCGCAAATCTCAAAAATTAAGTATTGACCGTCTGGCGGAATTGTCGGGCGTGTCTAAGAGTATGTTGGGTCAGATTGAACGTGGAACAGTGAATCCTACGATCTCCGTACTGAATAAACTGGCACAAGGTCTTCACGCACCTCTGGAGATGTTGATTGAAAATCATGAGGAGATGCCCACTACATTATACCGCGGTGTCGATGTGATTGGGCAGCGCTTGTATGGCGGCAAAGTGATTCGCTATCCATTGGTGCCATTTGATACAGAGGCTCGCAGTGAGAGTGTGCAGTTGGATATTTTTATCAGCGGCAGTTATGATGCACCGGATCAGATTCCGGGCACAAGAATTTATCTGACGGTACTCTCCGGCTTGCTGGAGGTAGAAACAGACGGCGAGATTTATCATATGGAAAGTCGCGACTGTCTGGTGTTCCCCGGCTATCGTCCGTATCGCTATGTTAATAAGGGCAACAATACGGTGCGTCTGATTGAAAGGATATATTATAAGAAGTAACGGAGAACCTTATGAACTATCTCAGTTTTATCGCCTATATGATCTCCACAGCCTTTACGCCGGGGCCGAATAACATTGCCGGTATGTCAAACGCGGCGCAGCACGGTTTGAAGAAAGGGTTTATCTTCAATCTTGGCATTTTCGCCGGTCAACTTTCTGTGGTGTTTGTCTGCGCGGCATTTTGCAATGTCCTCTCATCGGTGCTGCCGAAGATAGAAATGCCCATGCGTATTATCGGTGCGCTGTATATCTTATGGCTGGCATGGAATATTTTTCGTTCCAGCGGTAACTGGGATGAGATGAAAACGGAGGCCAGATTCCTGCCGGGCCTGCTGCTGTGCTGGTTGAACCCTAAGTACTATTTTTACAGCATTGTGTCTATGGAAACCTATGTGCTGCCTTATTATCACGACAACTGGGGTATGATTGCTCTGTTTGCCGGTGTTCTGGCAGTCACCGGCTTTATCTCAACATTTTGCTGGTCGGTTTTCGGTTCTGCGTTCCGTACGATTTTTGCCAAGCACGGCAAGGTAGTCAATACCATATTGGCGCTGCTGCTGGTCTACTGCGCGGTGAGTATGTTTCTATAAACAATAAAGAGGAAAGAACACAGTGTTCTTTCCTCTTTTCTTTATTCGAAAATAATGTCCGTGTGGGTGCAGATCTCGCGGATCTTGGCCTGCAAGCGCTTGAGATCCTCAAAGGTGTCAGGCTTCTTGTGGGGATCACGGAGCAGAGCGGCGGGATGATAGAGCGCCATCATCTGAATGCCGTCGCGTTCAAAGAACTGACCGTGCTCCTGCGTGATCTTGAAGTCCGGCTTGATGATCTCCATAGCGCTGATGCGGCCCAGACAAACAATAATCTTGGGTTTCATCAACTGCAGCTGGCGTACCAGATAGCCATGGCAGGCGTCCTTTTCCGTGTTCAGGGGATCGCGATTCTGAGGCGGGCGGCACTTAACGGAATTGGTAATGTAAATACGACTGCGATCAAGACCGATCATAGCCAACATATCGTCCAATAACTTACCTGCGCGGCCCACAAACGGCTCGCCCTGCGCGTCCTCGTTGGCGCCCGGTGCCTCGCCGATGAACAGCACTTCTGCGTCCGGCGTGCCTACACCAAATACTACATTTGTGCGCGTGTCGGCCAAAGAGCAGGCACGGCAGTTCAGACATTCGTTTTTCAGTTCCTCCCACTGTTTCATTGTGTGACCATCCTTTTTATTTTTCAATAGTGTATCAAAAACGGCTGTGGCGGTAAGCATGATTTTGTCCCGTCGGGTAACAATAAAAAGATGGGGGAGGGACAACCATGTATTGGTTTTGGATTTTCATGCTCTATAGTTTTGTCGGGTTTATCATTGAAAAACTATTTGCCGCCGCGCGTAATGCCAAGCATCGTGTGCGTAAATGTTTTCTTCTGTTGCCGCTGTGTCCGGTATATGGACTCTCGCTTGTTGCCGTCCTGCACCTGCCCGAGGCATTGCGGGACACACCGTGGCACATTATTTTATATGGCGGATTGACGGCCACGGCTGTGGAGTATGCCGTCCATTTCCTGTATGACAAGATACTGGGCGTTATGTTCTGGGATTACAGCGATACCAAAATGGATCTCAACCGCAGGGTATGTGTACCGTTTTCCGTCGTATGGGGCTTGCTGATGTGGGTGGCACTGTGCTATGTACAACCTTGGTTTGACACGGTGCCTGGAACGATTCCTCCCATTGGCACCATGATCGCGGTACTACTGTTGATATCAGACAGTTTTTTCAGCATACGGCTTTTGTACTTGCGACGGAATATCGATTTGTTGGGTATCGGCAATTTCCTGCGGGACTTGCAGACCGATCAGATGTAGCGCTTGAGCCATGCGTAGATATCTGCGTGTACGGTATCTTTCATGGCTGCTTCGTTCAGAATTTCATGGCGCAGACCGTCATAAAGCTGCAGCGTCAGGTCCTCAATGCCAGTTGCGCGGAAGGCATCATAGGTCTGCTGTACGCCTTTACTCATGTTGCCCACGGGGTCGTCCTTGCCGGAGATCAGCAGCAGAGGACACTTTTTGTCCATTTTCTGCAGGTTAGATGCCTTCTGGTTGAAACGGATACCCAGCAGCATTTCGCGGAACAGACCCACTGTTGCATCAGCGCCGCACAAGGGATCTGCCATGTAACGATCCACATTATCGGCATCAGCCGAAAGCCAATCGCAGGGAGTGCGAGTAGGAGCGAAGGGCTTGTTGTAAGCGCCGAAGGCAAGGTTGGTGACAAACTCGGAGGTGGCATTTTCTCCACGTGCGCCGGAAATGGCTTTGGCGACCATCAAACCGGCTGCAATAGTGGCTTCATTTTGCCAGCCCGTACCCATGATAATGCCGGCACGCACTGTGCCGCTATAACGGATGAGATAGGTGCGGGTCAGGAAGGAACCCATACTGTGTCCCATAATGAACAGCGGCTTATCGGGGAATTCTTCTTTAATGCGCAGATGCAGGCGATACATGTCATCTACCACGGTGTTCCAGGTGTTGCCCTTACCAAAGTAAACGGGGGTGCCGCCCTCAGGCAAGGACAGACCGTGCCCTAAATGGTCGTGACCGAATACGGCGATACCCTGCTCGTTCAAAAAGCGGGCAAACCTGTCATAGCGCGCAATATATTCCGCCACACCGTGGGCAATCTGCAGCACGGCGACTACCTCGCGGTCCTTGGGCAACCATGATATGCCATGGAGCGTTGTCTTGCCATCTGTGGAGAGGAAAGTAAAGTCTGTCATGATAGTCATGTTTGATCCGCCCTTTCTGTAATATGTGATTGTAATCAATATTAATTCTTTAATAAATCATAACATATCCCGTTACAAAAAGAAAGAGGGCTTATGACAAAATGAGAAAGTAGGGAATGAGAGGAATTGGATTAGGTGCTCCGCAAAGTAAATCGGGTATTAATACTTGCAAGGAAGAAGAAAATAGGATATAATAATCACAATCCTCATTATTTGAAAGGAGTTTATGAATATGGCATTTTTTGAAGAACTGACTAAGAAAGCACAGGTTATTGCCGGCGCAGCAACCGAAAAGGCAAAGGCTGTCGCTGAAATCGCTACGGAAAAGGCCAAGGACGCCACCGATGCAGCAAAGATTAATATGGAGATTATGTCCGAGCAGCGCGAGATGGAGAAGAACTATAAGGCCATTGGTCAGTGGTTTGTTTCTGAGTTTGAGGGTGAAATCCCCGAAGCTGTGAAGGATGTTGTGGCTGCTGTTGCGGCCTCCAAGGAAAAGATCGCTGCATTGGAAGCATCCAAACCCAAGAAGGAAACCGAAGAAGAACCCGCTGCCAATGTGAAGGTATGCCCCGTCTGCGGTGTTGCTGCTGACAGCAAGTTCTGCCCTGAATGTGGCGCCCCCATGGGTGAGTAATAATCAAATATGTTTAAAATCCACCGAAAGTATACTCTCGGTGGATTTTATTTTTTGATAAAAGTGTATTCAGAATAAGTGGGAGATAACATGACGCTGTCCCAGAGAATTATATTCTGGAAATCTACAGTTGCGGCCTGATGAATAAGACGGCACAAAATCTTTTTTGTGTCGCGGTCTGCCATTCTCGGCGCCATCGACGAGATGGTGCAGCAGATCATGAGCTAAATCGGCGAAAAAGTGTAAATTTAGCAATAAATAAAAATGAGAGAAGCGTTTGGCTTCTCTCATTTTTTCTTGGCAATATTCACTTTCCATGCCGTCATATTGAAAAACGGATTGGCGGCGGTAGGTGTAATGGTATCCACAGCACCGGAGGAAAGTAAAACAGAGGTGTTCTTGAAACACACTGGCACAAACGGTATCTGCGAGGCAAAATTCTGGCACAGACTGTTCATGGCTTTTACGCGTTGTGCATCGTCTGCAGCAGTCAGATAGGCGGACAGCAGTTTGTTGGTATTGTCGTTGTTGTAGCCGCCGTAGTTCAGTCCACCGTGGATCAGCGGGGAGATATCCCAATCGGCGGTGAGCTTGACCTCGCCGTAGTACAGATCAAAGTTGCCACGCTGCAGCGCCCACATATACTGATCCCATGGCAGGACGGACACGTCTACTTTCAGATCATAGCGGGAAAGGCTCTTGGCAATCTCCCGCGCCATAGAAACCTTGAACGCGTTCTCTTCATTCACAATCATCGTTACCGACCGGGGGGAACCCTTGTTAAAGCCAGCTGCTTTCATGGCGGAGGCAAAATAATCGGGAGAGTAGGCAGTTTCCAAATCCTTCGGATACAAAGTGCTTTTAGGTGAAAGCGGGAACTGTGCCGAACTGGCATGACCGAGCAGATACGCATCAATGGCGCCCACACGGTCAATGCCCAGATTGATGGCCTGACGCAGGGCGGCACTGTTAAACGGTTCACTGGTGGTGTTAAAACCGATATATTGCATCACGGTAGTGGGTGCTTCGGTGTAGTTGCCGCTGCCGGATACGCTGGTGGTGTTGGTACCGGTGAGATCCAGCGCCAAAAGCTGAATCTCGCGCGCGGAGAACGAGTAGACCACTGTGTCTGTATTGCGGCAGTCCAGCAAGTCAATTCGATCAAGGGGCAGTGCCTTTTTCTGCCACCAACGGCTGTTCACACCAAGATAAGTGCCGTCATCTATCTTCCAGCAGTAGGCACCGGTACCCAAGGGGATCAATTCGCTTTCTGTGCCGGACTTGACAATGGGGATATCCAACCGTGCAACAAAATTGCAGTTGTTTTGTGCCAGAGAAAGGATCAGTGTGTCGGAGTCTTCTGCATAAACGCTTTTCACATCAGCCAGTCGTGCCTTGTAGCGCTCGCTGCTGCGCGCACGCTGCAGCGTGTCTGCCGCATCATAGGCGCTGAGCCGACTGCCATCGCTGAAATGCACATCGCTGCGTATGGCGATGGTGTAGGTGAAAGTGGCGGCATCATAGGTATAATCCTGCGCCAGCACATTTTGCACACGGAACTGATCGTCCAGTGCAAATAACCCCTCGTACAGCAGTGTGCCCAATGTCAACTGCGCTCCGTCAGAGCAGGTGACGGGATCCAGCGTCTGATTACTGAAATAGGGCAGAGCAAACGAAGTCAGAGCAGGTGGCTCCTCGTCCTTTTTCTCATAGTAATCCGTCAGATCACTCAGCGGGTCATCTAATTCACTTGTATCCCAATTGCTGCAGCCTGTCAGTATCAACATGGACAGAGCCAGCAGCAATGCGATCATGTGTTTTTTCATAAATGGCTCCTTATATTAAAGGGAAATCATAGCGGCTTGTTCACCGCGCTCGCGGCCCATCTTGCGATGTGACCAGTAGAGGTCTGTGCGGCAGGCGGTGCAGTGATCGCAGGTGTCGATCAGCGTGACAGCCTCGCGCTGCAGCCAGTAGCGGTTGATGGCTTTCAAATCAACGTGCCATTTCGTGCCCTGCTTGGTCATAAACTGCTCAGCGTCATTGCCGAGAGCCTCGCGCATGGCAATGGGCACGTCTTCGTCGGTTTCAAAGCAGCACGCACCGATGGATGGGCCGATAGCGGCACGGATATTCTCGGGTTTGCAGCCAAACTGCTGTACCATTTCACGCACAGCTTTACCTGCAATGCCCATAGCGGTGCCGCGCCAACCTGCGTGGACGGCACCAATAGCGCCTCGCACACTGTCGTGCAGCAGTATAACGCCGCAGTCAGCGGAAAAAACCACCAGCGGCACATTGGGGGTGGCGCAGATCAGAGCGTCGGCGCTGTCATAATCCCTCTCGCGCCACAGACCCTTGCCGCAGTCGTCGGCGGTGACAAGGCGCACATCGTCGCGGTGAATTTGCTTGCTCAGTACGATGCGCTCCACATCTGTTCCGACAGCACCGCAGAAGCGGCGGAAGTTTTCCTGCACATTCGCCATCGTGTCACCACGGTCGTCCAGATTCAGACTGTCGCGGGGCGCAGGACTTACACCACCTAAGCGGGTGGAGAAGCCGTGAGATACACCGCTAAGTATATCGCTGGTCAGATAGACCAAGCCGTATTTGTTCTTTGCTTCAAACATAGCTTACCGTCCGCAGCACTGCTTATACTTCTTGCCGCTGCCGCAGGGGCAGGGATCGTTGCGGCCAATCTTGGCAACCTTACGGGGCTGCTTTTTCACGGTGCCGTCACCGCCAACACTTTCGGTCATGCCCTTGGCCACGCGCTCACGCTTGACTTCCTCGTTCTTCTGCAGACGCACGGAGTAGAGGCGACGTACGGTTTCCTCCTGAATGGCGGCGATCATTTCCTCGAACATATCGAGGCTTTCTTTCTTGTAGGCAATCACGGGATCGGTCTGTGCATAGGCGCGCAGACGAATACCCTGACGCAGATCGGTCATGGCATCAATGTGATCCATCCAATATTCATCGACCACGCGCAGCAGTACTACGCGTTCCAGTTCACGCATGATGGGGGAGGTGATCTCCTCTTCCTTCTTCTCGTAGTAATCCGCTGCGGCGGCAGTAAAGGCCTCGGTAAAGTCGGCAGCGTCCATAGTGGAAAGCTGCTCTTCATCAAAACGCACAGCGTACTTGGGGAAGTACAAGCCTTCCACATTGCGCAAAAGCTCGCGGCAACCAATCATATCCAGATGCTCTTGGCCTGCAAATGCGTCCTCCACCTGATGAGAGATGGCGGTGTTCATCATGTTCATGATGATGGCCTTGACTTCCATACCGTCAAGCACCTGCTTACGCTGATCGTAGATGATCTCACGCTGCTTGTTCATGACGTCATCGTATTCCAGCACGGACTTACGGGACTGGAAGTTGCGGCTTTCCACGGTGGTCTGCGCCTGCTCAATGGCCTTGGACAGCATCTTGTTTTCGATGGGCATATCCTCATCGATGTTCATGCGTTCCATCATACCGGTGACACGCTCACCGCCGAACAGACGCATCAGATCGTCTTCCAGAGAGATATAGAAACGGGTTTCGCCCGGGTCGCCCTGACGACCGGAACGGCCACGCAACTGGTTGTCGATGCGGCGGGAATCGTGACGCTCCGTGCCGATGATGAACAGACCGCCTGCCTCACGAACGCGATCAGCCTCACCGGCAATTTCTTCCTTGTGCTGCTGCAGTTTTTTGGCAAACAGCTTGCGAGCATCGAGAATCTCCTGATCGGTGGTTTCAGCATAGCCGGTAGCTTCAGCGATCAGCTCATCGGTCATGCCTGCCTTGCGCAGATCATTCTTTGCCATATATTCGGCGTTACCGCCCAGCATGATATCGGTACCACGGCCTGCCATGTTGGTGGCCACGGTCACAGCGCCGAACTTACCGGCCTGCGCCACGATCTCGGCTTCCTTTTCGTGATTCTTTGCGTTCAAAAGGTTATGCTTGATACCCTCACGAGCCAACATTTTGCCCAGCAGTTCGTTCTTTTCGATGGAAACGGTACCCACCAGCACAGGTTGACCCTTGGCGTGGCATTCTTTTACCTGATTGATCACGGCGCGGTATTTTCCGGTTTCGGTTTTGTAAACGGCGTCTTCATTATCGATACGGGCAATAGGACGGTTGGTGGGAATTTCCACAATGTCCAGTTTATAGATCGTGCCGAATTCTTCTTCCTCCGTCAAAGCCGTACCGGTCATACCGGAAAGTTTGGAGTACAGACGGAAGTAATTCTGGAAGGTGATGGTGGCCAGAGTCTTGCTTTCGCGCTGCACGGATACGCGCTCCTTGGCCTCGATGGCCTGATGCAGACCTTCGTTGTAGCGGCGGCCAAACATCAATCGGCCGGTGAACTCATCGACAATGATGATCTCGCCGTCCTTGACCACATAGTCCACATCTTTTTTCATGATGCCGTGCGCCTTGATGGCCTGATTGATGTGGTGGGCGATGGTGCTGTTTTCGGGATCGGAGAGGTTGTCCAGATGGAAAAACTCCTCAGCCTTGGCGATACCGCGGGCGGTGAGCGTGGCGGTCTTAGCCTTTTCGTCTACGATGTAGTCGGCGTCGATATCGGTGTCCTCTTCGGCCTTGTCATCGGTTTCTGCAACGACAAACTTCTTCAGACGCATGGCGAAACTTTCAGCCATATCATAGAGCTGGGTGGACTTGTCGCCCATGCCGGAAATAATCAGCGGGGTGCGGGCTTCATCGATCAGAATGGAGTCCACCTCGTCCACGATGGCGAAGTTGTGACCGCGCTGCACCTGCTCGTTGGCATAGATAGCCATGTTATCGCGCAGATAGTCAAAACCCATCTCGTTGTTGGTGCCGTAGGTGATGTCGGCGGCGTAAGCGGCCTGACGCTCGTCCTTTTTCATGTCGTGGATGATCAGACCTACTTTCAAACCGAGGAAACGGTGCACCTTGCCCATCCATTCGCTATCGCGCTTGGCAAGATAATCGTTGACGGTGACAATGTGCACGCCGTTGCCGGTCAGTGCATTCAGATAGGCGGGCAGAGTGGCTACCAGCGTTTTACCTTCACCGGTTTTCATTTCAGCGATACGGCCCTGATGCAGCACGATGCCGCCCACCAGCTGCACGCGGTAGGGGCGCATACCCAACACGCGGTCAGATGCCTCGCGGACAGTGGCAAAGGCTTCGGGCAGAATATCGTCCAGCGTTTCGCCATTTTGCAGTCGTTCCTTGAACTCTGCGGTCTTGGCCTGCAACTGCGCATCGGACATGGCGCGGTATTCGTCCTCCAATGCCTCGATTTTATCCACAATTGGATAAATATTCTTCAGTTCGCGCTCGCTATAAGTGCCGAAAATTTTAGAAAACAGTCCCATTTTATCGTTACGTCCTTTCCTGAATCAAAAAGAATCTGTCTTTTACATAATATATCCAATATAGTATATCACAGTACAATCGTATATGCAAAGGAAAGTTGACGAAAAACGGGACTGAGAAATTCTCAGTCCCGTTTGAGGTTTATTAAGGGTTACCAGGTGACTTCGACTGCCTTTTCTTTGCCGAGGGTTACCGTACCGGTGATAGTCAGGGAAGTGATGGTGTCATCTTGCAGAATGGAAGCCACGGCAATCGTGCCGCCGGGCTGCTTGAGGGACAGGCACTGACCCTTGCCCTGCTTTTTCGTCATCCATGCACCAATGGCGGCACTGCCGCTGCCGCAGCCACGCTCCCACACCATCGTGTCGGTGCCTTTGACATAGACCAGCGGGTCAAAGTGCATGGCGGTTTCATCGAACAGTAGCAGCCCCACCGCGTCCATTTGCAGAATGTCTGCCCACTTGCGCAGAGCATCTTCTGCCTGATGACGCTGCACCGTGCCGTTGGGGGCAATGATGTGGCAGATGCCGGGCAGGAACACGGCATCAAGAGCAATTTCACCGTCACCGAAGGGAAGCGTCAGTGTTTCAAATTTTTCCGGCAGGGGCATGGATACCGTGCCGATATAGCCGTATCGTACCACGGAGATGTCGCAGGGGACAGGGGAGTCAACGCCGGAGACATCCAAGGTGAAATGGCGGGTAACGCCCTCTGCTTCTCCGCGGCACAGCCATGCACCAAGGCTCATGGTGGCGTTGCCGCAGAATTCGCCGCCCATCATATGCAGTGCGGCATCGTTTTCCTCGGAGGATTCCAGAAAACCGACCTGCTCGGCATCTTTTTCCAAAGCCAGCAGGTGAGAAGCGATTTCAGCATACTGTCTACGGGGCATGGGCGTGGTGACAAGCAGGGTGATATTCTTGGTGGGGTCGATCACAGTATATTGTAATGTCATGAGAGTAACCTCCTGATAAAACTCAATAATCTGAAAACTATTTTAACAGAACCGGCACAAAATGGCAACTGCTCTTGCTGAAAAGAAGAAAAGGTGATAAAATATAATCAATATAATTTGAACCTATATTATTTAACAGAAAGGATGTTTGCCATGAAGCTGAGTTTTTTCGGCGCTGATCAATGTGTCACCGGCAGTTGCCATTGTCTGGAGGTCAACGGGAAGAAGATTTTGATCGACTGCGGCTTGCAGCAGGGACGCGATGAGATCGATAACGCCTCTCTGCCGTTCCATCCCGGCAGCATCGACTATGTGTTGATTACACATGCCCATATCGACCACTCCGGCCGTGTGCCTATGCTGGTGAAAAACGGTTTTCAGGGCCGCATTTTCACCACCCGCCTGACGGCACAACTGCTGGACATCATGCTGCAGGATTCGGCACACATTCAAGAGAGCGATGCCGAGTATAAAAACCGCAAGAATCAGCGTGCCGGCCGCACTCTGGAGGAGCCGCTCTACACTGTGGAAGATGCACTGCGAGTCAATGATTTCGTGACCACCTGCGAGTATGAGCAGGAGATCCAGCTGTGCGAGGGCGTGAAGGCTACTTTTATCGATGCCGGACATCTGTTGGGCAGTGCCAGCATCCGTCTGGAACTGACAGAGGGTGGCGAGACGCGCACCATCGTGTTCTCCGGCGATATCGGCAACATGGATCAGCCCATTATTCGCGATCCCCAGTCCTTCAATGATGCCGACTATGTGGTGATGGAGAGTACCTACGGTGATCGCAATCACACCGAGGTGTGGTCTTACACCGATGAACTGGCAGAAATCATTGACGAAACGCTGGGCAAGGGCGGCAATGTGGTGATCCCTTCCTTCGCTGTGGGTCGTACGCAGGAATTGCTGTACTTTATCCGCGAGATCAAGGACAAGAATCTGGTAAAGTCTGTTAAGGATTTCCCTGTGTATGTAGACAGTCCTCTTGCCAAGCACGCCACCACCATTTTTTGCGGTGATTTGCGCGGCTATCTGGACGACGAGGCCAGAGAACTGGTCAAGGACGGCACTCACATGTTCTCCTTCCCAGGACTGCATCTGACCGAAACTATTGATGAATCCAAGATGCTGAACATCGACGAAACACCCAAGGTCATTATTTCTGCCTCGGGTATGTGCGATGCCGGTCGTATTCGTCACCATCTGAAATACAATCTGTGGAAGCCCAACAGCGCCGTGGTGTTTGTCGGTTTCCAGTCGCCTGGTACACTGGGCCGCACTCTGCTGGAGGGTGCCAAGAGCGTGAAGATGTTTGGTGAAGATGTGGCAGTGCGTGCCAAAATCGTTAACTTCCAAGGCTTGTCCTCTCATGCAGACCATGACCATCTGCTGGGCTGGATCGAGAAATTCAAGGACAGCCATGTGCAGCACGTGTTCGTGGTACACGGTGACCGCGAGGTAGCACCTTTGTTTGCAGAAACTGTCAGCAAGATGGGCTTCGAGGCACACGCACCGCAGTATACCGAGGAGTACGACCTGCTGGCCAATGCTCAACTTGCCAAGGGTTACCTGCCTGAGCGCAAGGCCAAGGCCTTTGATGGTGCACCGCGCTCTACGCCCGCCTATCAGCGTCTGGTGCAGATGGGCGATTCCCTGGTGGCACTCATTCGCCGCAGCAAGGGACGGGATAACAAGTCGCTGGCTGCCTTTGCCGAGGCAATTCGTAAGATTATTGAAAAGTTCGAGTTTTAAGAATGGCTTTACAGAAGAATAAAACCTATCGCGCCACTATCGAGGGATATTCCTCAGAAGGACTGGGTATTGCACGCGTTGACGGGCAGGTAGTGTTCGTCCACCGCGCCGTCAGAGGTGAGGAGTGCGATATCCTCATTATGAAAGTGCTGAAAAATGCAGCATTCGGTAAGGTGGCGAAAATTCACACACCGTCACCTCATCGCCGTGAGCCGGACTGCATATATTACGGAAAGTGCGGTGGCTGTGATTTTCGTCACATGAGTTATGAAGAGGAACTCCATGCAAAACGTCAACGCGTACAAGATGCGCTGACACGTATCGGCGGCAGCGATGTGCAGGTGGAGGAGATTTTGGGTGGAAAGAACGGCCTGCGCTATCGCAACAAGTCCATTTATCCCGTTTCTGCCCAAGGTACAGTAGGGCTTTATCGGGCGCGCACACACGAAGTGATAGAAGTCGAGAAGTGTCTTATCCAAAAGGAAACGGCAGATATGGCGGCCGATGTGCTACGGAAGTATATCGGCACCTATCACATTCCTTGCTATGATGAGGTCACCGGTAAGGGCCTGCTGCGTCATCTGTATGTGCGCACCAACTGCAAGGGAGAGAGCCTTTTATGCCTGTTGGTGAACGGAGACAAGCTGCCCCATGAAGAAGAACTGGTGGGTATGCTGCGCGAGGCGCTGCCTCAGACGGTGGGCATCGTGTTAGGAAGTAACACGCGGCGCGGCAATGCCATTTTGGGTGACAGATATCGCACGATATGGGGGCAGGATTATATAGAAGATACGCTTTGCGGTCTGAATTTCCGCTTGTCCGTACCGTCCTTCTATCAGGTCAATCACGATCAGGCGGAGGTGCTTTATAACAAAGCGGTAGAGTTTGCCGATCTGTCCGGAGAGGAACTGGTGGTGGATCTCTACTGCGGCGCAGGTACTATCACGCAGGTGATGGCACAGAAGGCCAAGCGGGTAATCGGTGCGGAGATCGTGCCGGAGGCCATTGATGATGCGAAGAAAAACGCAGCGCGCAACCATGTGGACAACGCGGAATTCTTCTGCGGCGATGCCAAGGACATTGCGGCGGAACTGGCGCGGAAGAACCTGCGCCCCGATGTAATCTGCGTGGATCCGCCTCGTAAGGGCTTGGCGCCGGAGGTGGTAGATGCGGTGGCATCCATGCAGCCGGCGCGTGTGGTATATGTGTCCTGCGATCCGGCTACGCTGGGTCGCGATGTGAAACGGTTCGGCGAGCAGGGCTACAAGGCTGTGCGGGCCGCAGCGGTGGACTTATTTGCCGGAACGGCGAATATAGAATCTGTTGTTTTACTGGAAAAAGAATAAAACTACACTTTATGAAGCGGTACCGAATGAACGGTACCGCTTCATTCTGATATGACAGACAAAAGTGCACAAATTTGGCCATGTACCGCGGAGAAAAAATGGTACATTTGTAATTGACAAAGTAGGGGAGTCATGATAAATTACATGGTAATTGTTAAAAAAATAATACAAAAGTTTTAAAAATTACTTCAAACATATAAAAACAATTACTTTTGTGAAGCGTTTTGACGGTAATTCCCACGAAGATGCGTTAAAAAAGTATTTTTCCTGCGAAATGAAGGAGCGCAATTTATTATGTGGAATCCCATGGAGGTCCGCAGCTTTGCCAAGAGCCGTTGGGCGTATCTGCGAAGCGAGGGCTACCGATATTTCAATAGAATATGTGAACTGACAGAACAGTTCTGGCTGAGCCGTTGGTATTTCCCCGTTCTTCTGGCGATGACAGCTGCATTTTTGTTGCTGGACCAGCAGGTAATGGGTGTGGCAGTACTTGTATTGGTCACAACCGGTTTTTTGGCATTGTGTCCCGATGCGATGGCGGCATTGTGTCCGTTTATGATGCTGTTTTTGCTGGCGGGACCGGAATACGATGACTTGTCCGTGTTTTTGCCTTGCGCACCGTTAGCGCTGCCTTTGTTGCTGGCGGGGCTGCTGCATCTGGCGCTCTGGCCTCAGACATTGCGTATGGGACGCAGCGGATACGGCTTGGCGCTGGTCAGTCTGGCTACCATTTTCGGTGGCAGCGGCGTGATCAGCACGCAGGATTATTTCCGGCCGTTGTCTTTGTATTATATGTTCGGCTTGGGTGCGGGACTTCTGGTGTTGTACGTATTGTTCCGTTCTCATTTGGCCCGCGAAAGAAGTTACAATGTGTATGAGCGATTTATGGCTATCTGCTATACCATGGGTCTGGCTGCCATTGCGCTGGTACTGTCGCAATACGTACATAACTTTGAAGAGTTCTTGGCATGCGGCGGTGTGCTGAATTTTGATTGCCGCAACTTCTGCGCTACCGTACTGCTGACGACACTGCCTATGCCGTTCTATTTTGCCCGTAAGAGCAAGGTACATCTGGCGGTTTGCGCACTGTTTGAGGCGGCTTTGGTGCTGACGGGCAGCCGTAGCGCTGTATTGTTTGGCGCGATTTTGACGGCGCTGTGCTGCATTTACTTGGTGCGCTATGGCGTAGTGTCCCGGCGCGCGATGTTGGTGGTGGGTGCAATTGTGATTGCTGCCACTGTGTTTTTCGGTGCAGACTATCTGGCGAATTTTTACGGAAGCCGTCTGTCCAGCAGCGGTTTCTGGCATAGCGGCAACAAGACGCGTCTGCGTCTTTGGGCCTGCGGTCTGAACGACTTTTTGCATCATCCATTGTTCGGCATTGGCTTGGGCAACAGTGCTAATGCAAGTATCTTTACCGATGCCTCCGGCGGCATGACATTCTACCATAACGCCGTGGCGCAGGTGATTGGCAGCATGGGCCTGCTGGGTATTGTGGCTTACGGCCGTCTGGCGATGGATCGTTTTGCGTTGCTGCGCAAGGAAAGAACTCCGTTTACATCGGCGATGGAACTGAGCTATCTGGGTATGCTGATGATCTCCATGACCAACCCCGGTGTGTTCTGCCCGTTCCCCAACGCAGTTATTATGGTGATGACCTTTGCTATGGTGGAGGAGGCTGTGGGTGATGTAGCATTGCCGGTTGCACAGATGCTGGCGATACACCGCTACACCGCGGCGCGTAAACACAACTGAAAATAAAAAGAGTGAGTCGATAAGACCCACTCTTTTTTTACATAAAAAAATCGCCCGAAAAATCCATCGGACGGCAAAAGAAACTATTGACAAACGGACTTGCATTTGGTAGAATAAAGCGATTATGTTCGGATAGTGGGCGCATATCCCTTTCTAACCGTAAAATCATGATAACATCTTTCCCTGTAAAACACAAGAGTAACTCGGATAAAAGAAACAACAAATCCGTGCGTGTCGAACAGGGGGAAACGATTTTCTCTATGTGACTAAAAGCTAAAAGAAAGGCGTGAGTATTGAAGATGGCCAAAGACAAGTACTACGGCAAGACTCTCAGAAAGAATTTTGCCAGACATGAAGAGGTCATGGCAATGCCGAACCTGCTGGAGATCCAGAAGAAGTCCTATCGTTGGTTCCTGGAGACCGGTCTGCGTGAGGTGTTCGCCGACACCGCTGCCATTGGCGACTATGCCGGTAATCTGGAGCTGAGCTTCATCGATTACAGCATGGACGAAAAGCCCAAGTACGATGTGGAGGAGTGCAAGGCCCGTGACGCCACGTACGCCGCTCCCATGAAGGTGGGTGTGCGTCTGTACAACAAGGAGACCGGTGAAATCAAGGAGCAGGAAATCTTTATGGGTGATTTCCCCCTGATGACCCAGTCCGGTACATTCGTCATCAACGGCGCTGAGCGCGTGGTCGTGTCTCAGATCGTCCGTTCCCCCGGCATCTATTACGGCAAGGAGATCGACCTCAAGACCGATCTGCCCCTGCTGACCTCCACCGTGATTCCCTATCGCGGCGCATGGCTGGAGTACGAAACCGACACCTCTGAGGTGTTCTGGGTCCGTATCGATAAGAACCGCAAGATTCCCATCACCTGCCTGATCCGTGCATTGGGTCTGAAGACCGATGCCGAGATTCTCGAACATTTCGGTGATGACCCCCGTATCGTGGTCACACTGGAAAAGGATACCTGCAAGACCTACGAAGAGGCATTGCTGGAGATTTATCGCAAGCAGCGTCCCGGTGAGCCTCCCACGGTGGATACCGCTGAGACTCTGATCCATAATCTGTTCTTTGATCCCCGCCGTTACGATCTGAGCATTGTGGGTCGTTACAAGTTCAACAAGAAGCTGTCTCTGTGGCAGCGTGCCCGCAATCAGAAACTGGCTATGCCCGTGGCAGATCCTGCCACTGGCGAGATCCTCTTCGACGAGGGCCACGTGCTGACCGGCGATGAGTGCCGTGAGTTAGATGCCATCGGTGTGGGTGAAGTCAGCGTCGTGCTGGATAACGGCAACACCATTAAGATTACCACCAACCACATGTGCGACATGAACCGCTATGTGGACTTTGATCCCGTTGAGGCTTGCGGTATCAAGGAGCGCGTGCGCTTTGAAGTGTTGCAGGATCTGATTGCCCAGTACGAGGGTGATGAACTGATCGAGCAGTGCAAACTGCATGCTGACGATCTGGTGCCTAAGCACATCATTCTTGATGATATCTTTGGCTCCATCAACTATATGAACGCACTGGCCAACGGCCTTGTCACCAAGGACGATATCGACCATCTGGGCAACCGCCGTCTGCGCTGCGTGGGCGAGCTGTTGCAGAACCAGTTCCGCATCGGCTTCAGCCGTATGGAGCGCGTGATCCGCGAGCGTATGACCATTCAGGATCTGGACATCGTGACGCCTCAGAGCCTGATCAACATCCGTCCCGTGACCGCCGCCATTAAGGAATTCTTCGGTTCCAGCCCCCTGAGCCAGTTCATGGATCAGACCAACCCTTTGGCTGAGCTGACCCACAAACGTCGTCTGTCTGCCCTGGGCCCCGGCGGTCTGAGCCGCGAGCGTGCCAACATGGAAGTGCGTGACGTTCACTACTCCCACTATGGCCGCATGTGCCCCATTGAGACTCCCGAAGGTCCCAACATCGGTCTGATTTCCTATCTGGCTACCTATGCCCGTATCAATGAGTATGGCTTCATTGAGGCTCCCTTCCGCAAGGTAGTGGGCGGCAAGGTCACCGATGAAGTGGTCTACATGACTGCTGATGTGGAAGACCAGTACGTGGTAGGTCAGGCTGCTGAGCCCACCGATGAGAATGGTTGCCTGACTAATCAGCGTATTACCTGCCGTCACCGTGATGAGATCGTTCAGGTTGCTCCCGAGCACGTGGACTTCATTGATATCTCTCCGCGTATGATGGTTTCCATCGCTACCGCGATGATTCCCTTCCTGCCCAACGACGATGCTAACCGTGCACTGATGGGCGCTAACATGCAGCGTCAGGCTGTGCCTCTGCTTAAGCCCGAGGCACCCATTGTCGGTACCGGTATGGAGCATAAGATCTGCCTGGATTCCGAAGTCGTTGTGCTGGCTGAGGGCGATGGTGAGGTGTCCAAGGTAGATGCCAACAATGTGTCCGTTAAGTACGACAACGGCGAAACCAAGGATTACAAGCTGGTCAAGTTCCTGCGTTCTAACCACGGCACCTGCATCAACCAGAAGCCTATCGTCAACGTGGGCGATCGTGTCCATGGCGGCGACGATCCCACTGTGCTGGCTGACGGTCCTGCTACCGAGCAGGGCGAAATCGCTCTGGGTCGTAACATTCTGGTCGGCTTCATGACCTGGGAAGGTTACAACTACGAGGATGCTGTTCTGCTGAATGAGCGCCTCATCAAGGAAGATGTTTACACTTCCATTCATATTGAAGAGTACGAGATTGATGCACGTGACACCAAGCTCGGACCCGAAGAGATTACCCGCGATATCCCCAACGTAGGCGAAGAAGCGCTGAAGGATCTGGACGAGCGCGGTATTAGCCGCGTGGGTGCTGAGGTCCATGCCGGCGATATTCTGGTCGGTAAGGTCACGCCTAAGGGTGAAACCGATCTGACCGCTGAGGAGCGCCTGCTGCGTGCTATCTTCGGTGAGAAGGCCCGCGAAGTCCGCGATACCTCTTTGAAGGTACCTCACGGCGAGAGCGGTATCATTATCGATGCCAAGGTCTTTACCCGTGAAAACGGCGATGAGTTGGGGCCGGGCGTCAATCAGGTCGTTCGTATCTATATTGCACAGCGCCGTAAGATCCAGCCCGGCGATAAGATGGCCGGTCGTCACGGTAACAAGGGCGTTGTTTCCCGTGTGCTGCCTCAGGAGGATATGCCTTTCCTGCCCGACGGTACGCCGCTGGATATCGTGCTGAATCCCCTTGGCGTTCCCTCCCGTATGAACATCGGTCAGGTGCTGGAAGTCCATCTGGGCTACGCAGCCAAGACGCTGGGCTGGAAGGTGGCTACCCCCATCTTTGACGGTGCCACCGACAAGGACATCACCGAGGCTCTGACCCAGGCCGGCCTGGATCCGGAAGGCAAGAGCTGGCTGTACGATGGCCGTACCGGCGAGCGCTTCGACAACAAGGTTACCGTCGGCTATGTGTACTGCCTGAAGCTGCACCATCTGGTTGACGATAAGATCCATGCCCGTTCCACCGGCCCCTACTCTCTGGTTACCCAGCAGCCTCTGGGCGGTAAAGCTCAGTTCGGCGGTCAGCGTTTCGGTGAGATGGAAGTTTGGGCTCTGGAAGCTTACGGTGCATCCTACACCCTGCAGGAGATCCTGACAGTGAAGTCCGACGATGTGACCGGCCGTGTCCGCACTTACGAGGCTATCGTCAAGGGCCACAACG